>CAZALT010000148.1:0-4900 GCA_964485515.1 uncultured Rhabdothermincola sp.
CGCTACGAGGCGGTGGTCGGGAACCCGAGGTCGATGGTGCTGGTCGCCGGGTCGGGCCAGCGGGTGGTGACGACCTTGGGGCGTGTGTAGAAGCGGATCCCGTCGGGGCCGTAGATGGAGCTGTCGCCGAAGAGGGAGTCCTTCCAGCCACCGAAGCTGTGCCACGCGACCGGCACCGGGATCGGCACGTTGACGCCGACCATGCCCACCTCGACCTCACGCTGGTACTGACGGGCCGCGCCGCCGTCGCGGGTGAAGATGGCGGTGCCGTTACCGTACGGGCTGCCGTTGACCACCTCGAGCGCCTCGTCGAGCGACGAAACCCGCACCACGCTGAGCACGGGGCCGAAGATCTCGTCGTCGTAGACCCGCATGCCCGGTTTGACGTCGTCGAGCAGCGCACATCCGTGGAAGAAGCCGTCGGCGGGCACACCGTCGGTGCCGTCCACCACCACGGTGGCGCCTTCGTCGCCCGCCCCATCGACGTAGGAGCGCACGCGGTCGCGGTGCTGCGACGTGATGAGCGGGCCCATCATCGACGACGGATCGGCGCCGTTGCCGATGGTGACCCCAGGGATGCGCTCGACGATGGCATCGATGAGCGGATCGGCGATGTCGCCCACGGCGACGACGACCGAGATGGCCATGCAACGCTCCCCCGCCGCGCCGTAGCCGGCGTTGATCGCCGCGTCGGCCGCGGCGTCGAGCTCGGCGTCGGGCAGCACCACCATGTGGTTCTTGGCGCCGCCGAGGGCCTGCACCCGCTTGCCGTTCTTCGCTCCGATCTCGTAGATCGACCGGGCGACAGGGGTGCTGCCCACGAAGCTGACCGCGGCGATGTCGGGGTGGGCAAGGATGGCCTGCACCGTCTCGACGTCGCCGTGCACCACGTTGAGCACGCCGTCGGGGAGCCCCGCTTCATGAGCCAGCTCAGCGATGCGCACCGCCGCCGACGGATCGCGCTCGGAGGGCTTGAGCACGAACGCGTTCCCGCAGGCGATGGCGTTGGCCAGCATCCACAACGGGACCATGATCGGGAAGTTGAACGGCGTGATGCCGGCCACGACGCCCAACGGTTCGCGGATGGTGTGCACGTCGATGCCGGTGGACGCCTCGGCGTTGAGGTCGCCCTTGAGCAGGTCGGGCAGACCGCACGCGAACTCGATGCACTCGAGCCCGCGGGCAACTTCGCCCCGGGCGTCGTCGAGCACCTTGCCGTGCTCGCTCACCGCCAGACGGGCCAACTCGTCGGCGTGCTGATCGACGAGGTCACGGAAGCGGAACATGATCTTGGCCCGCTTGCTGAGCGACGATCGGCGCCACGCCTTGGACGCCTCGACCGCCACCGCCACCGCGGCATCGAGCTCGTCGGGCGAGGCGAGGGAGACCTCGGCCTGCTGCGTGCCGAGGGCGGGGTCGAAGACCGGGGCCGCCCGGCCGCTCGTTCCCGCCAGCTCTCGTCCGCCGACGAAGTGTTCGATGCGCTTCATGGTGTCCTGACCTTCCGCGCCCGGCGATCGGTGTCGATCAGGGACGGCGCGGGTCGAAGTAAGTAAGTGTTCTCTCAGCAGTAGAAGCTACCCTCCCGGTCATGGCAACGACAACGGTGAACGGCCTCACCATCGCCTACGAGATGGTCGGCGACGCGGGCCAGCCCTGGGTCCTGACCCCAGGTGGGCGATTCAGCAAGGACTACGGGGGCGTGCGCGAGCTGGCGACGGCCATCGCCGATGCCGGCAACCGGGTCGTCATCTGGGACCGACCCAACACGGGCGAGTCCGACGTCACCTTCGAAGGGTCGTCCGAGTCCGTCGTGCAGGCCGATGCCCTGGGTGGACTCATCCGTGCGCTCGACCTCGGCCCGACGATCATCGCCGGCGGATCGGGCGGATCACGGGTCTCGCTCATCGCCGCCGGCCGGCACCCCGACCTCACGAAGGCCCTCGCCATCTGGTGGATCAGCGGCGGCCCGCTCGGCCTGATCGCGCTCGGCTACCACTACTGCTCCGACTCGATCCGCGCCGCGTGGCAGGGCGGGATGGAGGCGGTCGTCGAGCTGCCGGAGTGGGGCGAGGTCCTGGAACGCAACGCGGGCAACCGGACCCGCATGCTCGCCCTCGACCCGCAGGACTTCATCGCCACGCTCGAACGCTGGATGGTCACCTACTGCCCGTGCGGCGAGGAGCTGGTGCCCGGTCTCACGGCGGCCGAGCAGGCGACGCTCACGATTCCCACGCTCGTCTTCCGCAGCGGCGCCAGCGACATGAACCACCCCCGCGCCACGTCGGAGACCATCGCCGCCGCGCTCCCCGACGCCGAGCTGGTCGAGCCCCCGTGGGGCGACCGCGAGTGGATGGACCGCCAGGCCGCCCGGGCGCAGGGCGAGGCCTTGTTCGCCCGCTGGCCGCTGCTCGCCCCCCAGCTGCTCGACTGGGCCGACGGCCTGAGCTGACCCGCCCACCACCTGCCTGCCGTACTGGCTGGGCAGGTACGCCGAATAGCCCGGGTCTTCCCAGCCAGTTCGGCGGAATCAGCCGCCGTTGCGGGCACGGTGCGCGGCGAGCACCGCTTCGTAGCCTTCGTGCAGGTGCTGGAGCGCGGGCTCGTTGCGGCCGAAGATCACCGTCGGCACCAGGCCGGTGCTGAGACCGGGCTCGGTCCGGCCCGCGACCCAGAAGTCCTCGCCGTCGACGACGGTGTCGCAGATCCACGGGGCCATCTCGGCGAGCTTGGCGGCGTCCTCCTCGGACAGGTCCGGCCGGATGTAGGTGGAGTGCAGCACGGCTGATGTCGTCGGTCCGGTGGGCAGGATCTGCCACAGCTCGATGTGTCGGCTGTCGAACGTGAGGCTCACGTTGGGGAACACGGCGTACTGGTAGCTGAAGTACCGGTCGACGTCGGTCCAGTCCTCCTCCGGCACGTCCTTCAGCTCGTCGATGGTGCGCAGCGCCGAGGCGTTGCGGAGGTGACGACCCATCGGATCGAAGGTGAGCACACCGCCGTACGCGTAGGTGGCCAGCGTGTTCTTGTGCAGGTAGTTGAAGTGGTAGTTCTCGCGGTACGTGTCGAGCGTGGTCTTCCAATTGGCCTGCACCTCGTGCACGTGAGGCTCGCCGAACAGCTCCCACGACGCGAAGTCGAGCAGCGCCAGCTCCTCGGCCAGATCGAGCCCCAGCAGCTCCTCGGCGTCGATGGGTTCACCGGGACGAAGGCGGCCGAAGACGACCCCACGGGCCTCGTCCACGGGAAGCTCGATGAGCCCCTTGTCCTCCTTGCAGATGCCCTCGAATGCCTCCTCGGTCGGGATGCCGACGAGCGTGCCGTCCATCTCGTAGGACCAGGCGTGGAACGGGCAGGTGAAGCGCCGGGCCCGGCCGACGCCGTCGAGCAGGCGCACGCCCCGGTGCCGGCACACGTTGGCGAACGAGCGGACCTTGCCGTCCTTGTCACGCGTCACGAAGACGGGGGTGTCGCACAGGTCGACGGTGACGTAGCTGCCCGGCTTGGGCAGCGCACCGGACAGGCACAGCACGACCGGATGGTTGATGAAGAGCGCGTCGACCTCCTCGGCGTAGCGCTCGGGCGACGTGTAGTTCGAGGTGTCGACCTCGATCGCCTCGGGCGCCATGTCGGTGGTGCCGGCGGCCAGGTGGTCGAGCAGGCGACGGGCGATCGTGTGCTCGAGTGCTTCCTTGTCCATGGCGAACCCCCTGCTCCCTGGCCCCGTGCGGTGTGCGGTGTGGTCGACGGCCCGGTGCCCGCCAGCGTAGCAAAGTAAGTGCTCACTTACGATGAGGCGAGGCCCGTCCCCTGCCTACGACCTCGACGGGGGAGACCATTGTGCCCTCGGCGCACGAGCCGTAGCCTCGGTGCACCTTCCCCGGTTCGATCGGCTACGGCCGATCCGCAGCCCCGTTGCACGAACACCGGACAACCGTGGCTCTCGACACCAAGCACCGCAGCTCGATCTACAACAAGCTGCTCACGACACTCGGAGAGGAGGACGCAAGCGTGTTGATGGATCAGTTCCCCGCCGTCGAAGCCAACGAGCTCGTCACCAAGCAGTTCCTGCGCGCCGAGCTCGCCGAGATCCGTGTCGAGATGGCCGACCTCCGGACCGATTTCCACACCGAGATGCGGGCGCTCTCCAACCGGCTGATGGCCTGGTCGATCGCCACGATGTTCACGGGCATCGGGCTGGCCGTCGCGTTCACCCGCACACTGGGCTGACGGCAGATCCAACGGGGACCGGGGTCAGCGGCGGAGACGGGCGCCGAGCAGTCGGCGGTGGTCGCCTGGCGAGCCCAGCAGTGCCCGGTCGACCATGGCCCGCTTGAGGTAGCGGTGGATGCCGCTCTCCCACGTGTAGCCGATGCCACCGTGGAGCTGCATGGCCACGCCGGTGGCCTCGACTGCGGCATCGGTGAGGAACGACTTGGCCCGCGATGCGGCGACGGTGGCATTCGGGTCGCCGGTGGCGATCGCCGCGATCGCGGCGTCGAGCAGCTCGCGGCCGACGCGGAGCTCGACGAGCACATCGGCGCACTGGTGCTTGACCGCCTGGAACGAGCCGATCGCCCGGTCGAACTGCTTGCGCTGCGCGACGTAGGCGACGGTGAGATCGAGCATCGCCGACGCGACGCCCATGGCGTCGATGGCCAGCGCGACGGCGCCTCGGTCGATGGCGTGTTGGGCCGACCAGACGGGATCGCTCTCACCGAGGTCGCTGAACGCCCACACGTCATCAGGCGCCACGGCGAGGTTGGTCACCTCGATCGACGCCAGGTCCCGAGACTCGTCGAGGACCGGTTCCGGAGTGGTGGTGAGGTCGGATGCCGCGACCGACACGACGACCCAACCCGACGAGCGATCGTTCGACCCGGCGTCGGCGTCGGCGTCG
>CAZALT010000148.1:5000-8638 GCA_964485515.1 uncultured Rhabdothermincola sp.
CGTCGGCCAGGAGCAGGAACCGATCGGCCGACACCGCATCCGCGACGTAGCGGGCGCGCCCGTCGAGACGACCGCGTCGGAGGCGGAAGGCCGGGCTGGCGAGCGCAGCGTTGCCGTCCGCGGCGAAGGCCACCGCGACTCGCGACGACCCGGATGCGATCTCGCGGAGCAGCTCGTCGCGCCGCGCTCCCCCATCGACGGCGAGCAGCGCGCCGACCCCGAGCACCGTCGTGCCGAGGAACGCGCCCGGAGCAGTCGCCCGAGCGATCTCTTCGAGAACCACGGCGGCCTCGGCGAACGTCGCCCCCGACCCGTCCAGCTCCTCGGGGATCTCGAGCGACAGCCATCCCAGCTCGGCGGCCAGCTCCCACGTGAGCGACGACCCGAGCTCTGAGCGCCCCAGCACATCGCGTGCGACGTCGCGCAGCTCGCCGTGCATCTCCGCGAAGTCGATGTCGAGATCGCTCATGACGCGCGACCCATGAAGAACTTCGCCGGCCTCTGACCGCCGCGCCCCTTCCATCGTTCTGGGGTCACGACCGCGGCGAAGCTCACGACCGGCCTGCCTTCGCTGGAGCGGGCAGTGGATCGCGGGGCAGGCCGAGGCCTCGCTCGGCGATGATGTTGCGTTGGATCTCGCTGGCTCCACCCGGGATGGTCCACTCCCAGGAGCTGATGAAGTCGAGGGCCCAGGCGCCCGACTCCCAGCCGCTGGACAGGGGCTTGTCGAGCACGGCCTGGCCGTCGAGGCCGACGATGAGCGTGCCGAAGTCCATGATGCGCTGGAGCAGCTCGGAGTAGTAGAGCTTCACGATCGACGCGTCGGCCACACCCTCGGTGCCCTGCTCGGACTGGTCGATGAAGGTGCGGCAGAGCGACTGGAGTCCGGCGACCTCGGTCTCGAAGCCGGCTACCTTCTCCAGCACCGACACGTCGTCGATCGGGCGATCGCCGCGCCAGTCGGGTTCGTGGCACAGGTCGATGAGCCAACGCAGCCCCGCGTTGCCCAGACGCTCGGACAGCTCGAGCATCGTCATGCCCCGCTCGGCACCGAGCGTCGACTGGGCGACTCGCCAGCCGTCGTTCTCGGGTCCGATGAGGTTGGTGTCGGGGATGAACACGTCATCGAGGAACATCTCGGCGAAGTGCGAATGGCCCGTCGCCTGGCGGATGGGCCGCACGTCGATGCCGGCGCTGGCCATGTCCATCAGGAAGTAGGAGATGCCCTTGCGCTTGGGCGCATCGCGGTCGGTGCGGGCGAGGAGCAGGCACCAGTCGGCGTGCAGGGCGCCGCTGGCCCACACCTTCTGGCCCGTGACCCGGTAGCCGCCGTCGACCTTGACGGCGGTGGTGGCGAGCGCGGCGAGGTCGGAGCCGGCGTCGGGCTCGGAGAATCCCTGCACCCAGATCTCGCCGTCGAGGATGGCGGGCAGGTGGCGTTGGCGCTGCTCCTCGGTGCCCGCCTCGAGGAAGGTCGACGCGGCGTGGTGGATCGACACGAACTGGAGGACGCAGCGGGGCGCGTCGGCCCGGGCCAGCTCCTGGTAGAGCACCATCTGCTCGGGCACCGACATGCCGCCACCCCACTCGGCGGGCCAGTGCGGCACGGCGTACCCGGCCGAGCGGAGCTTCTGGAACCAGTCCTTCTGGAAGGCGACGAACGCGTCGTCACTCACCCCGGTCTGCCGGGCGCGCCAGTCGGTGGGCACGTTCGCCGCGCACCAGGCGCGGACCTCCGAGCGGAGCTCGTCGAGGTCGTTGGTCGATGGTGTCGTCGCGCTCATGACGAGTAGAGGCCGGTGAGCCCGCGCCGTCCCGACCGACGGACGAGCTCGTCACGGGTGCCGGTGAGCGACAGTGGCAGCGTGCGTATCGGTCGGCTGTAGCGCGAGATCCACGACAGGGTCGTCTCGTCGCAGAACCCGATGGCGCCGTGGAGCTGGTGGCAGATGCGGATGACGAGGTCGCCCGCCTTGATGGCGGCGAGCCGCAGCACGAGGGCGTCGACGAGGGCGTCGCCCTGGCGGGTGGCGAAGCTCCACAGCGCGTACTTGGCGATCTCCTCCAGGCCGGTGCGCTCCACCTCGGCATCGGTGAGCTGGAACTGCACCGACTGGAAGGCGGCGAGCGGCTTGCCGAACTGATGGCGCTCCTGCACGTACTGGGCGGTCGTTGCCAGCGAGCGATCGACCATGCCGAGCAGGTACCAACAGGGCAGGATCAACCCCAGGACCGCATCGTCAGCGCCACCGGCATCGATCGGTTCGCGGTCGACGTCGACCACAAACGACGACTTGCGCACCGTGGTGGTGAGCGGGCGGGCTGTGAGACGCGACCGGTTGCCGTCGAGGTCGACGCCGACCCATCCGAGGCCCGAGGCGTGGATGGCGGCCGTAGCCCGAGGCGCGGCGACCACGGCCAGCGCGTCGGCATCGAGATCGACGGGGCGGGCCAGTCGCTCGGCGATCGAGCCCGGCGCACCCCACCAGCCCGCCGCTCGACAGGCGGCGGCCGCGGCTTCGAGCTGGTCCCCGTCGCCGCGCACGTCGAGGTCCCACAGGCCGAGCTCGGCGGCGACGGCAGCGATGAGCTTGTCGCCCGTGCCCGGCTCGGCCTCGGCCTCTTCGAGCAGGCGGTCACCACCGGCCGAGCCGAGGGCGACGCGCACCACCTCGCCGAAGGTGAGGGCATCGTCGTTGAGGTCGAGCTTCATGACCGATCCCCTGAGGTCCCGTGCGGACAAGGACGGGGGCGGAGACGCGCGGTTCGTCCGATCCGACCGCCGCTGCGGTCGGCCAGGTCACGACCTGACGGGTCGATACGCCTCACGGCGCACCTCCCACCTGGCTCAGGATCGCCCGGGACAGGAGGATCCGCTGCACCTCGGTGCTGCCCGACGCAACCGTGGCCGACACCGCGTAGCGGATGTGGTCTTCGACGGCCCGGACCCAACGCTCGCCATCGGGCCCGCCGCCCGGTCCCGCGGGATCGGTGCCGGCGAGGATGTCGCCGAGCACGTCAGCGGTGGTCTGGTCGTTGGTGGTGACCGCGATGCGGTACGCCGCCGAATCGCCCGGTTCGATGCGGTCGGAGCTCTGGCGCTCGATCACGCGGTAGGCCAGCAGTCGGGCCCGACGGCAGTCGACGAGGCTGTCCATCCAGCGCGCCTTGAGGGTGGGGGCGAGGTCGTCCCACTGGTCGCCCAGCGCGGCCGGCGCCTCCTGGAGGAGCCGCTCGCAGCGGGCGTAGCGGGCGATGCCGACGCGCTCGAAGGAGAGCACCTCCTGCACGACGGCCCAGCCCCCGCCGACCTCGCCGAGGATGTCGGCATCGGTGGCGCGCACGTCGGTGAAGAACACCTCGTTGAGGTGGTGCGGGCCCATCATCGTGGGGATCGGTCGCACCTCGATGCCGGCCCTGTCCATGGGCAGGAGGAAGATCGTGAGCCCGTCCTGGCGCTTGTCCTCCTTGGACGTGCGGGTGAGCAGGAAGCACCACTGCGCCATCGTGGCGTACGAGGTCCAGATCTTCTGCCCGTTGATCACCCACTCGTCGCTACGTTCCCGCTCTCCGCCGCTCGGGCGCGCATCCCGCTCACCGCCGCTCGGGCGCGCATCCCGCTCTCCGCCACTCGGGCG
>CAZALT010000149.1:0-8638 GCA_964485515.1 uncultured Rhabdothermincola sp.
TCACCAACAAGCCGGTGCTCGCCATCGTCAACGTGAGCGAGGACGACCTCGAACGGGGCGAAGAGATCGCCGCGCCGGTCAAGGCCGAGCTGGCGGGCATCCGCGACGTGTCGGGCGGCGATCTCGGCGCCGAGCAGAACGTCGTGGCCATGTGCGTGCAACTCGAAGCCGAAGCGGCCCAGGTGGCGCCCGAGGAACGGGCCGAGATGCTCGATGCGTTCGGCCTCGGCGAAGGTGCGCTGCCGACGTTCCTGCACACCGCCTACCGCATGCTCGGCCTGCGTACGTTCTTCACCACGGGCGAGAAGGAGACCCGGGCGTGGACGTTCCGAGCAGGCTGGAAGGCGCCACAGGCCGCGGGGGTCATCCACACCGACTTCGAGCGCGGGTTCATCCGCGCCGAGGTCATCCACTGGGACGAGCTGCTCGAGGCCGGTTCCTGGGCCAAGGCCCGTGACGCCGGCACGTTGCGCGTCGAGGGCAAGGACTACGAGGTCGTCGACGGCGACGTCCTCGACATCCGGTTCAACGTCTAGGTAGGGCGGCTGACCGCGATGGCCTGGCTCGTCAGCGAGGGTCGCGTCCTCGCCACCATCGAGACGGCCACGTCGGTGGGGGCCCGCACCAAGGGGCTGCTGGGACGTGACGGCGTGGAAGGAGCGATCCTGCTCGCCCCGGCCCGATCCGTGCACTCGCTGCGCATGCGGTTCCCGATCGACGTCGCCTTCGTCGACCGCGACGGCCAGGTCCTCCACGTGTGCACGCTGCGGCCCAACCGGTTCAGTCGGGTCGTGTGGAAGGCTCGCTCGGTGGTCGAAGCTGAGGCGGGTTCGTTCGAGCGGTGGGGTCTCACCGTGGGCGACGTCGTCGACATCCGCGAAGGCGATGCGCCGTGACCGACGGCGGCGCCGCGCTCGTCTTGGTGGGCACGCCCATCGGCAACCTGGGCGACCTCACCCATCGCGCCGAGCAGGAGCTGCGTCGGGCCGACGCCATCGCCTGCGAGGACACCCGGCGCACCGGCCGCCTCCTCAGCCACCTGGGCATCCGTGCTCCCGCACTGATCGTGGTCAACGACCACACCGAGGTCGATCGCAGCGACGCCATCGTCGAACGGATCCGCTCGGGTCAGCGGGTCGTGCTGGTCACCGATGCGGGGATGCCCGCCGTGTCCGATCCGGGCGAGCGGGTCGTGGCCGCGATGGTGTCCGCCGACCTGTGCGTCGAGGTCGTCCCCGGTCCCTCCGCGTCGCTCGCCGCCCTCGCGGTCAGCGGTCTGGCCACCAGCCGCTTCGTGTTCGAGGGCTTCTTGCCCCGCAAGGGCAGCGCCCGGCGCGAGCGTCTGGCCGAGGTCGCGATGGAGCGGCGCACGATCGTGCTCTACGAGGCGCCCCACCGCCTGGAGCGGACGCTGCGCGACCTAGCCGAGCTCGGCGCGCCCGACCGTCGGGTGGCTCTCGCCCGGGAGCTGACCAAACTCCACGAGGAGGTGTGGCGCGGGTCCCTCGGCGACGCGGTGCGCCACGCCGCCGACGTCGAGCCCCGAGGTGAGTACGTGATCGTCGTAGAGGGAGCGGCGCCACCCGCCGAGGTCGACGACGACACCCTGCGTGAGGCGATCTGCGCGGCGAAGGCCGAGGGTCTGTCGAAGCGAGATGCCGTGGCCGCGGTGGTCGACCAGTACGGCGTGGCGAAGCGTCGCGTGTACGACCTCGCCCTGCGCGGTCCCGGCACATCGGCCGACTGACCGCGCTCGCGCCCGACCGCGGCGCGGACCGACGCGGGAGCGAACTGGCTGGGAGAAGCCGTCGGATGCGACGGGTCTTGCCTGCCCGTTCGTCGGCGCGGCGACTCGAGGTGTTCAGCGTCAGCGTCCCGGCCGAGGGTCAGGCCGAGGCGAGGTGGTCGAGCAGTGCTTGTTCGAGCTCGAGGAACTCGGGTTCGGGACCGAAGTCGCCGTACCACTCGTCGGGTTGGAGCACGACGGTCGCTCCGGTGCTCCGATCGAACGCGAAGCCCGCGGTGGCGCTGTCGAGCCCGAACCGATCGGAGCGCAGCCGCTCGCCATCGGCCTCGCACGGGCAGAGCGGCATGAGGCCGAGACCGTAGTGACCGAGCTCGCGATCGGTGGTGAACGCGGTCATGGCGTCGACCTCGGAGGCCGAGAGCACGTCGGTGAACAGCCGGTGCATGAGGATCGAGAGATCGCTCGGCGTCGTGAGCAGGGCACCGGCGGCCCAGACGCGGCCCCGATAGCCATGGCCATCGGGGTCGGTAGGTGCCAGCGCGGGATCCGCCGTGTCGTCGTCGAAGCCGATCGGCACGTCGGCTTCTGCCGCGAGGGTCTCCATCGCGTTCTGCCAGGTGATGCCCGATGCCCGCTCCAGAGCGAGGGCGAGGAGGAAGTAGCCCGTGCGCGAGTACTGGAACCGAGTGCCCGGCGGTGAGGCGAGGGCGTCGAGGTCCTCCAGTGCGGCGAGGTCGTGCTTCGGGTTGGAGTCCCGACCGCGCGGGTCGTGCGACGTCGGGATCCCCGACGTGTGGCGGGCGAGCTGGTCGAGCGTGATCTCGTCGGCGTGGCGGACCTCGGGCGCCTGCTCCGACGCGGTCTCGTCGAGTCCGACGACGCCCTGTTCGACGAGCTGGGCGAACCACGCCGCGGTCATCGTCTTGGTCAACGACATGAGGCGGAAGGGCTCACCGGACGGCGTGTCGACCGCGGTGGCGCGGCCCGTGCCGTCGGGTGCACGGCTCCACAGCAGCTCCTCGGTGCGCCCATCGGGTCGAGTGACCGCCACACGGATCGAGCTGGTCCCGAGTCGGTCGAGCACCTCGGTGTTGGCCGTCGCCCACTCCTCGACCACCTTGGCGGGCATGTCGGCCGACGCCGACGGGCTCCAACCCGATCGCGGTGCGTCGGGGTCGGCCAGGGACTCGGCGATGCCGCCGGCGGCGGCCACGACGGCCTGGCCGGACAGCGGCATCGGCACGTCGGCCTCGGGGGTCGTGGCCAGAGCCGGGACGAGCAGGATGAGGCCGGGAAGCGCGCACGCGGTCCGTCGGGTGAGGGTGTGGGAGCCGGGCCGTTTCGTGCGTCGGGGTCCTCGGCGTCTCGCCGCGAGGTCTTCGAGGGGGCCGATCACGATCACCGCGGTGACGATCACGGCGGTGACGACGGCCAGGGCGAGCATGGCGCGTGGGGCGAGGGAGTCGATGTGGGTGTTGATGAGGCGGTTGGCTGCGACGAGGCCGAATCCTTGCCAGAGGTAGATGGTGAGCGCACGTCGGTTCACTGCCGCGATCGGGCGATCGAGGCGCGTTGCCAGGCGCAGCGCGGGTCCGCGGAGGGCGAGGACGGCGCACAGTCCGGCGGTGCCGACGAGCATGGTGAGCAGGTAGGAGCGGTTGACGATGCCGTCGTCGGGTCCGAAGCGTTGCCAGGTCCACAGTGCGGCGACGGCCGAGGCGATGGCGCCGCTGGCGAGGACGGTGCGGTGGGCCAGGTCCTTGCCGGAGGTGTAGAGCATGCCGGCGAGCACGAAGGGGGCGTAGGTGGTGAAGTCGCCGACGGCGAAGGGGATGTCGACACCGCGCCTGTTGGCCCACCACACGCCGACGGCGATCGTTGCGGTGGCAGCGATGCTCCACGCGCCCAGTCGGCGGGCGATCACGTTGAGGATGCCGCCGCCGAGCACGAACCAGAGGTAGGCGCGCACGTACCACAGCGGTATCCACAGTCCGGCCATGTCGGCGGGACCCATGGGGTCGGTGAGGGGGATCGCCCAGGGTAGGAGGTCGCCGAGGTCGGGGCGCCAACCGGTGGCGACCATCGCGGTGACCGACGCGGCGGCGTAGACCCAGTAGGGGATGAGCAGCCGTCGCAGCCGCCGGCCGACCGTGGTCGCCCAGCCGTAGGTGTCGATGGACCGGCCGAGCAGTGCACCGGACCCGAAGAACATGGCGGGCATCGCGGGAACCCAGCTGAGCCACGGCCACGACCAGGTGTGCCACAGCACCACCCGGACCACGGCGACCGCACGGATCGCGTCCAGCAACCGATCACGTGCCGTGCGGGGCGCCGTGGTGGGGCTGGCTTCGGTCGGGGTGTCGGGGAGGACGGTCACGGCGTCAGAACCCGGCGATCCGGTTTCCTTGCCCGACCCTGCAGGTGACCTTGGGCGACCAGCCGTCGGGTGACGCCTCGGTGACGACCATGTCGCGAGTGAACTCGGGGTTCGCCTCGATCACGGCCCGGATCTCGCGCTCGGCCGCGTTGCGCACGCTCGGGTCGACCTTGCCCAGCTGGCGGGCGTAGAGCCGGACGACGACCCGGCTGCGCAGGTAGTCCACCTTGGCGATGGTCCGCAGCGGGCTGTCCGGGTCGTCGTCGATGAGGCGCCAGCAATCGTCCGGCGTGCGGATCTCGCCCGCCTGCTCGTCGACGAGGTCGGCGAGGGTCGCGAGGTCGACGTAGCGGTAGCGGTGCAGGGGTCCGGGTGCATCGAGGCCGGTGAGTCCGGTGACGACGAGCGCGGCAGCGACGACGGCGAGCACCACGGCCGCCCCGATGACCCCACGCAAGATCAGCGGACGCGACGCGTCGGGTTCTGCCAGCGCCGAATCGTGTGCACTCGACGCGGAATCCTCGGCGAGGGGGGTGACGGTGTGGTCCACGGACGAGAAGTGTCGCATGTGGCTGGCGGCGGCCGGTGGTCGGCTCCTGGGCATGTCGGTCGCTCGGCGACCACCAGGACCCTGGTGCCGGTCCCCGCGTTCCTGTCAGACCCGCTGCGTAGCGTCCTGATCCATGGAACCGCCTGTCGTGATCGCCCTGGCCCTCGTCGCGGGCGTCGTGGTCGTGGCTGCGATCATGGTGCTGGTCGTGCGATCCGTCCGTCGCACCGTCGCCGCGGCGCTCGCATCGTCGGCGCGGGTCGAACCCGATCCGCAGGCGGCCGCCACCCTGCGCGAGCTCGGATCGCTCAACGCCGAGCTCGCGCACATCAACTCGCTGGTCGAGGCCGACGCACGAGATCGAGCCGAGCAGCAGGGCCGCCTCGAACAGGGTTTGCGCCAGACGCTCGACGCCAGCCGCCGTCTCAACGACACCACCGGCGCGCTGCGCAACGCACTGGCGGGGGCCAAGTCCCGCGGTCAGTGGGGTGAGCGCATGGCCGACGACGTCTTGCGCGCCGCGGGCTTCGTCGAGGGCGTCAACTACCGCACGCAGACCGCGGTGGCCGGAGGTGCCATCCCCGACTTCACGTTCCTCCTGCCGGACGACCAGCTCCTGCACATGGACGTCAAGTTCCCGCTCGACAACTACGTGCGATCGCTCGAAGCGACGTCACCCACCGAGCGCGACGTGTTGCGGGTCGCGTTCCTGCGCGACATGCGCAACCGGGTCCGCGAGCTGGGCGGCCGGGGCTACGTCGACGGTGCGGCGACACTCGACGTCGTGCTGTTGTTCGTGCCCAACGAGAGCATCTACAGCTTCGTCCTCGAGCACGACGCCGACCTCGTCGACGTCGCGTTGCGTCAGCAGGTCGTGCTGTGCTCGCCGTTCACGTTGTTCGCGGTGTTGGCCATCATCCGCCAGGCCGTGGAGCAGTTCCGCGTCGAGCAGACCGGTGACGAGGTGTTGCGCCGCCTCTCCACCTTCACGGTGCAGTGGGGCAAGTTCAGCGACGCCCTCGACGCGGTGGGGCGGCGCTTCGAGAGCACCCAGAAGGCGTTCGACGAGCTGGCCGGCGTCCGTCGTCGCCAGCTCCAGCGCACGCTGCACGACGTCGACGCCCTCCGGCGCGAGCGAGGTCTCGGTCCCGACGACGAGGTAGCAGGGTCGGTGGCGCGCCTCGATCCGGGGGAGCTGGTGGAACGCCCCACGGGCTGACCGGGGCAACCGGGGCAACCGGGGCGACCCGGCTGACCCGTTCACCCGTTCACCCGTTCACCCCTTCACCCACGCGCTCGGGGCAAAACTGATGTGGACCGGGCGGTCACCCGGTCCACATCTCCCCAGATTTCCAGGACTCGGAGCCCGTCGGGGCCCGACGTCTCGCCGCAGCGTCAGGTCGCCGGTGTGGGATCGCCCCCGCGACCGGTCTTGTGCCGACCCGCCGAGAGGTCGCGTTCGAGCTCGCCCGTGGCCGGGGTGTCGGCGAACACCGGCGAGAACCCGCCGATGCCGAGCTCGGCGACGTCTTCCATCGACTCGACTGCGCCGTGCATCGCCCCCTCGTGGGCGAGGTCGCGAGGCAGGAACTTGAGCACCAGCAGTGCGGCGACGAAGGTGAGCAGGGCGCCGACCGTCACCGCGAAGTGCACGCCGTCGACGAATGCAGCTTCGGACCCGGCGCGCAGGAGGCCGCCCGCCTCTCCCGGGACGCTCGCCGCGACGCGGAGCGCTCCGGCGATCGACGCGCTGGCGTGCTCCTGGGCCTCGGGCGGCAGTGCGGTGGTGAGCTTGTCCACCGCGGCGCCGTACTGGGTGGCAGCCACGCTTCCCATGACGGCCACACCGAGCGATGCGCCCAGCTCGCGCGCCGCGTCGTTCATGGCCGACCCCGCGCCGGCGCGACGAGCCGGAACGGCGGTCATGATGGCGGTGGTCATCGGCGACATGGCGAGGGCGATGCCGGAGGTGAGCGGGACGAGCGAGACCAGGATGTAGAGGTACGACGTGTCGGTGGAGAGTGCTCGGAGCATGAGGAGGCCGGTGGTCACCAGCACGAGTCCGAACGCCACGGTGCGGTTGGCCCCGAACCTGGTGCTGAGCCGCGGCGTGAGGGGGGCGACGATGATCATGATCGGCGACATCGGCAACAGGCGCAGCGCGGTGCCGAGCGGGCTGTAGTCCAGCACCAGCTGGAAGTACTGGCTGAGGAGGAACATGACGCCGTACATCGACATGAAGACGAGGATCATGCCGCTGGAACCTGTGCTGAACGCGGGGTTCTTGAAGTAGCGGATGTCGAGCATCGGCTCGTCGCTGCGCAGCTCCCACCACACGAAGACCGCGAGGGCGATGGTTCCCACCGCGAACGCGCTGAGCGTGAGCGGGCTGGTCCAGCCCTTCTCCGGCGCTTCGATGAGGCCGAAGACCAGCGAACCGATGCCGATGATCGACAGCACGGCGCCAAACGGGTCGAGCTTGCCTTGCTGCGGGTCCTTCGACTTCGGCAGGAGGTACCAGCCGGACACGAGGGCCAGGATCACGATGGGGACGTTGACGAGGAACACGGACCCGTACCAGAAGTGGCCGAGCAGGAAGCCGCTGGCGACGGGGCCGAGCGCGCCGGCCGCGCCGGTGACGCCGGCCCAGATGGCGATGGCCTTGGTCCGCTCATCTGGGCCGAACACGTTGACGAGGATCGACAGCGTCGACGGCATGATGAACGCGGCCCCGACGCCCATGACGGCGCGCGCCGCGATGAGGTGCCACATCTCGGTGGAGAACGATGCGCCGATGCAGGCGAAGAGGAACAGGACGAGGCCGAACTGGAGCGCGCCCTTTCGGCCGAAGCGGTCGCCGATGGCGCCGGTCGAGAAGAGCAGGCCGGCGAAGACGAGGGAGTAGATGGCGATGACCCACTGGAGCTGCGATTCGGTGGCGCCGAGCTCGCGGGACAGCGTCGGGATGGTGACGTTGAGGCTCGAGTTGCCGACGAAGACGATGAGCAGGCTCAGGCACAGCACGGCGAGGATCCACCAGCGGCGGCGATGGATGCTGGGGTCGATTGCGGCGGTGTCTCGTGAGTCGGCCGACGGGTCAGCGGGGTCGGAGTGGACGGTGGTCATCGGCGGGCCTTGCTCGGTGGGAGTGATCGTGGGGGGTCGTGAGGTGGGGGTACGTCGGGTGGGGAGCCTGAGATCGGGGAGAGCGGAGCGGTGCGGGGGCGAGCGGTGCGGGGGCGCCTCAGGTGCCTGAGGTGGGGACGGCCGGGGAGTAGCTCGAGGTCGAGGTGGAGGCGACGAGGTTGCGGAGGGCCCGGTCGGTGACCTCGGTGAGGTCCTGGACGCCGCCCGCATCGAGCCAGAACTCGACCGCGGCGTGCATCACGGCGACGACCTGCGCGGCGAGCACCCAAGCATCGAGCTTCGAGCCGGTGCCGATGCGACGGACGAAGTCGTCGCGCAGCAGCTCCTCGAAGGCGGCCTGGTGCTCGAGGTTGCGCGCCGCGAGCGATGGCGTCGAGCGGGAGATCGTGGCGACGCGCAGCTTCTGCTCGCGGTCGTACTCGAAGAGCGGGACGATCTCGAGGTACGACCGCCGTGCCGCCTCGACCGGGGGTTCGTCGGGCGGGCGTCGGCAGAGCGCGTCGCGGAGCAGCCCCAGAGCCTCGGCCTTGCCTCCGAGCAGGACGTCCTCTTTGGATTCGAAGTAGCGGTAGAAGGTGGACTTGGAGACGTCGGCCTCAGCCGCGATGTCGTCGATGGTGACGGCGTCGAATCCCCGTTCGGCGAACAGCTGGACGGCGACGGCCTTGAGGTCGTGCTTGGTGCGCAGCTTCTTGCGTTCGCGCAGACCGAGGTCGGAGGACGGGGAGCCGGTGGACATGACCGGCGACCCTACCGGGACTGGGTACGAAATGACACTCAGTCCCGGAATCTTGGTGCAGGCGCTGCCCCACCACTC
>CAZALT010000150.1:0-6111 GCA_964485515.1 uncultured Rhabdothermincola sp.
CAACACGCCGGCGCCGACGTCCCGGGCTCCCGAGTTCAACGAGCACGGCGACGAGATCCTCGAAGGCCTCGGCTTGGACATGGACCAGATCATCGACCTCAAGGTCCGCGGCGTCGTCGCCTGACCGCTGGAGGCAGAGAGCCCATGCAGCGTGGCATCTTCCTCGTCGAAGCTCGACCGGCGTCACCCGACCGACTCGACGAGTTCAACCACTGGTACGACGAGATCCACATCCCCGAGATCTTGAGCTTCCACGGCTTCGTGTCGGCCCGTCGCTTCGAACCGGTCACCGACGACGGACCGTTCGTCGCGATCTACGAGATGGAGGCCGACGACCTCGAAGCGGCGCTCGGTGCCTGGCGCGAGGCATCGCGTCGCGGTGAGACCACCCGCAGCGACGTCGTGCAGTCCGATCCGCCACCTCGGACCAGGCTGCTCGTCCAGGTCTCGCCCTCCGCGGCGCCGTGAGGAGGCCGCCCGCGCTGCTGATGGGCCACGGCCGGAGGCGATCGGCGTCCCGGCCTCCCGCCTAGAGTGCGCCGATGCCCGACCGAGATCCGCCCCTCGACCTCGACCTCGACCTCGCCGCCTACTTCGCCGCGGTGTCGGTGCGAACTGCCGAGCTCGAGGTGTCGAGCACCATCGAGGTCCACGACGCGCTGCGCGCTGCGCACGGCGCGCTTCGGATCGGTGCCGTCACCTACATCGCCGACATCGCCTCGGGACTCGTGTCGGGCCTTGCTGTGATCGATCAGGACCTCTGGGTCGTCACGACCGACCTCGACGTCCATGTGACCGAGGCAGTGGTCGATGGTCCCGTGCGGGTCCATTCGTCGACGGTTCGCGCCGGAGCGACGACCGCGGTCGCGGCCTTCACCGTGCACGACGAAGGGTCCGGTCGGGTGGTCGGGGGAGGGACCGGCACGTTCCGCCCCTTTCCGTTCGAGTTCGATCGGGCGATGCTCGACACCCCGATCGGGGTCGAACGTCGGCACGACATCGGCGTCACCGTCGAGCGCTCGCGGTTGATCGACGACCTCGGATTCACCGTCGGCGAGGACGGCTCGATCTCCGTCGAGGTGGAAGGCTGGCTCCGCAACCCGTGGGGGATGCTGCACGGGGGTGTCACCGGCTGCCTCGTCGACGTCGCGGCCGAGGTCGCCGGTTCGGCGGCGTTGGGTCGAACATCGTGGGCCGCGAGCGAGACGGTGCGTTTCCTCGCGCCGGCCCGGGTCGGACCGGTTCGGGCCGAGCCGCGGGTCCTCGCCGTCGCCGACGGCACGGCCCTCGTCGAGGTGCGGGTCCTCGATGCCGGCGCCGACGACCGACTCACGGCGATCGGCACCGTGACCGTCACCTCTCGCTGACCGCTCCGCTCGCGACCAACCCCTCGGCGTCCTCGACGTCCTCGGGGTCCTCGACGTCCTCGGCGTCCTCGACGTCCTCGGCGGAGAGGATCTGAGCTCGCTATTTGCGACGTGCCTGGTCGAGACGGGCGAGGGCCTGCGCGTGGAGCATCCCCCTACGATGGCGGCGACGCCCTCGGATTGCACCACCTCTGAAGGTGATCTGCATCGAACGGTCGATGGAGGGCGAGGCAGCCGCCTTCCGCCGACCCTTCGGAGCGCCAGGTGTGTGACGGAGATCGCATCGTGGGATCGGCCCCGAGAACCTGGCCCCCGTCGACCGCTGACGACGCCTGGGGTCGTCCGAAGGGTCGGAGATCCGTTGAGCCGCAGGGCTCAGCTGATGACGGGTGCGTGCGCGTCCGGCGCGGAGACCGACGGCGGGTTCGTGGAGGTCGACGGCAGGTCTCGGGTCGAGGCGAGCGAGATGAGCGCCAGGAAGGCGGTGGCGAGCAGGCCGGCCTTCAGCGCCTGGAGCTGTGCCTCCGCGTAGTCCTCGGTCACCGCCGCGGCCGTTGCGTCATCGAGTGCGGCGTCGGTGGCCGCGGCGTGCAGGTCATCGGCCTTGACGAAGTCGATGCCATCGATCGCCGCCTCGTCGATGAGCGCTGCGGTCTCGGAGCTGATGCGGTCGTCGTGCTCGACCTTCGAGATGAACGCGCCGGTGAGCCCGCCGAGCACCAGCGCGCCGATGAGCGCGACGCCGAGCGATGAGCCGAGCTGCTGTCCCGTGTACTGCAACCCGCCCGCCTCGCCGCGACCCGATGCGTCGACCGACGACTGCACGACGTTGCCGAGCTGCGAGACCATCAGGCCCATGCCGATGCCGAGCACGGCCATGCCGATCGAGAACCGGGGACCGGCGAGATCCGGCTTCACCGATGCCATGAGCACGACGATCGCGACGACCACGATCGACAGCCCGGCCCGGACGATCGTGCGCACGGCGAACCGGTTCGACAGCCGTGAGCCGGCGGCTGAGAACGCGAACATCGTGATCGACACGGGGAGCATGCGAATGCCGGTGTCGAGGGCATCGAGTCCGATGACGAGTTGCAGGTAGAGCGGGACGGCGAAGAACACGCCCATGAGGATGAGGTTCTGCGTGAACAGGCCCACCAGGCCCGCCCGCAGCGGCGGAACCTCGAGCAGGCCGAGGTGCACCAACGGGTCGGTGCCGCTGACCTCACGGTGGTGCTGCCACCGCACGAAGCCGTAGATGAGGATCGCCCCTGCGGCGACGAGGAACGGGGTGAGCGCGAAGCCGAACACCTCGATCGGCGAGTCCTTGGGTCGGAGGATGCCCCATGTGCTCGACTGGAGCACTCCGAGGACCATGAGCCCGAGTCCGACGGCGGAGAGCACACCTCCGATCACGTCCAGCCGGGGCTTGCGGCCCTCGATGAGGACGTCTTGGATGCGGCCGGTCATGGCGAGGATGAAGATCACGAGCGCGACCTCGCCGATGAACACGACCCGCCAGGTGAGCTCCGTGGTGGCCCAGCCGCCGAGGATGGGTCCGACGGCGATGCCTGCCCCGGCGACGCCGCCGATGACCGCGTAGGCCACCTTGCGCTCGCGGCCTTCGAAGTTGCCGGCGACCAGAGCGGCCAGCGCCGGGAGGACGAGGGCTGCGCCGATCCCTTCGAGGATCGACCAGCCGATGGCGAGCTGGAGGACCGTCTGCGAAGCAGCCGTGACCGCGGATCCGCACGCGTAGATGATCAAGCCGACGATGAAGGCGCGGCGCCGACCGATGATGTCGCCGATCTTGGCGCCGATCAGCATGAGCATCGCCATCACGAGGCAGTAGAGCGTGATGACGGCCTGGATCGTGGTGACGGTGGTGTCGAAGTCGGCGACGAGCTGACTGATCGACACGTTCATGACCGACTGGTCGAGCACCATCACGAACTGGGCGGTGCCGAGCGCGACGAGGGGCCACCAGCGCTTCACGTCGCCACCGCCACGAGGTCGCCTCGAACCGGCCAGCTGCTCACCATCGCACGTGTCACGGGCGGAGTGTAGGGGGCTGTCGTTCCGCCCAGAGCTGACCGCGCCGAGCAAGGGCGCACGAGATCCCGGCCGTGGCGGTCGCGGGAGACCAGACTCGGGGCGAACCAGGCAACGCCGGAGGTGGTCTGCAGGTGAGCTACGAGGAGGTCGTCGAGCACGTCGTCCAGGTCGTGGAGGCGGTCGGCGCGGCGATCATGGTCTTGGGCGGCCTGTGGGTGCTCCTCGTGTACGCGATCGGTGTGCTCAAGGGCGGACATCCCGAGGACGCCTACGCACGTCTGCGGCGCCGGTTGGGGCAGGTGATCCTGCTCGGTCTCGAGGTGTTGATCATCGGCGACATCGTGCGCACGATCGTCGTCGACCCGACGATCGAGAGCGTTGCCGTCCTCGGCCTGATCGTCATCATCCGGATCATCCTCAGCTTCTCGCTCGAGGTCGAGATGGACGGCGTCTGGCCGTGGAGCCGATGGAAGATCGACGGGGAGACACGGAAGTCTCCCACCTGATTCGTTCCGGTCAGGTGGCGATGTGAATCGCCGTGCTGGCTGGCAAGACGAGTGCTTTTCGGCGCTTCCTCCCAGCCTGAGCGGCTCGGGGTGACGGTCGACGGTCAGATGGGTACGTCGCCGTGCATCATCTCGAGGTCGTCCTCACCGGGCTCCGCGCCGTGGTGGGTGACCCTGAACAGCCAGCGGTCGAGCACGAGGTAGCGGGCAACCCACACGACGCCGAACCCGGTGAGCTGCGCGACGAACACGGCGAACTTCTCTTCGTTGGTCACCTCGCCGTTCACGTGGGTGAACTGCTGCTCGACGAGCCAGGTGAGCCCGGTGGCGAAGCTGACACCGGCGATGGCGGCGAACCAGAAGACCAGCACCTGCGTGCGAAGGCGGTCCTTCGACGTGTCCTTCCACACGAGGTACTTGTTGGCGAAGAAGTTCGGGATGGTGAGGATCAGTGCCGAGACGATCGAAGCCTTGGTGAAGTCGCCGTCGAAGACCCGGCCGCCGAGGAGCTGGATGAGGATCTGTCCGACGGGGACGAAGAACACCGAGACGCCGAGGTAGCGGATCTGCTTGCGTCCGTCAGCCGACTTCGCGTGGGCGACGATGGCGGACGGCGATCGAGGAATGGGCATCGGGGCGACGTTATCGGAGTGCGGCCCCCGCTTCGGCAACGCCGGTCTGACCGCGGCCCGGATCGGGCACGAGGACTGCGAACCAGGACGGCTACAGGTCGTCGTCGGTGGTGCTCGTGAGGCGGAACTGGCCTTTGCCCGCCTGCTTCGCCGTGTAGAGCTCGTGATCGGCCAGCTCGACGAGGTTGTGGGCGGCGGTCGGGGCATCCGGTGTGGACCGGGCGATGCCGATGCTCGCCCCCACGTTGGCGTTGCCCTTCGCGGTCGCGACCGGGGCGGCGATGGAGGTGATGAGGCGTTCGGCGAGGGGAACGAGATCATCCGAGCTCTGCACGTCGAGGCAGACGATGGCGAACTCGTCCCCACCGAGGCGAGCGACCAGGTCGGCGTGGCGGACGTGACCGAGCACGCGCTTGCCGATGGCGCGGAGCACCTCGTCGCCGGAGGCGTGGCCGAAGGCGTCGTTCACGGTCTTGAACCCGTCGAGGTCCACCACGATCACGGCGACGTCGCGGTCCGGTGCAGCGGCGAGCGCGAGGTCGAACGATCGCCGGTTGCCGAGCCCGGTGAGGGGATCGGTGTTCGCGTCGGCGAGCAGCTGCTCGGAGCGTCGTCGGCCGGCGAGCGCGAGGTCGAGGAGCTGGACGAGCTTGTCGAGCACGATCTGCTGGCCGAGCTCGGGGACGTGGAAGTCGTAGTTCCACACCACGACGAGAGCGGTGTCGTGGCCGGTGTCGGGGCGGGGGATCGCCCAGCACGTGCGGTAGCCGGCCGCTCTCGCCCGTTCGGCGAGCTCCGGACGGAGGGTCTCGAGTCCGACGTCGTAGACGGGTTGCCCGGATTCGACCGCACGTCCCCACGGACTGGCGAGATCGTCCCGGTCGAAGGTGGCGAGCTCGTCGGCAAGCCCGGTGTGGGTGACCGCGAGCGAACCCGGGATCCGCCCGTATTGGATGGCGACATCCATGATCCATCCGGGGCGGTCCATCACGTGGACGAGCTCGTCGAGGATCTCGGGGAGGTCGGCGTTGGCGGCGAGGAGGCCCACGATCGCGTCGACCCGGGCGGAGGACTCGGCGTAGCGGGCGATGCACACGAGGGTCTTCACCGTCGGCTCGTGGAACAGCGAGAGCCCCTCGACCTCGTAGGTGGCGTAGCTGCCGTCGGCGTGACGGAGCCGGAACGGACGTGCCGGACGCCAGCCCTCGATCTCGGCAGCGTGGTAGATGGTGTCGGCGGCGTTGTCGAGCTCGTCGGGGTGCAGGAGGTCCAACACGTTCGTGCCGACCAGATCCTGCGGGACATGACCGAGCAGCGTGTGGCTCGACGGCGAGGCGTAGACGACGGTGCCGTCGTGCTGGAAGCCGACGATGAGCTCCGCCGCGTTCTCGACGACCGTGCGAAACCAGGAGTCGTCCGGACCCTCGGCGGGGTCGAACGGGGGACCGGGGTCGACGAAGGCTTCGAGGAACGCCTGGCCCTTCTCGGTGAAGTCGTAGTCGCTCATTGTCGGTGTCCGCTCGCGGCGGGACTACTCCGCTGGCGTGTCGG
>CAZALT010000150.1:6211-8429 GCA_964485515.1 uncultured Rhabdothermincola sp.
CGTGATCGGGTCGGCCGTGATCGGGTCGGCCGTGATCGGGTCGGGCGACGTGTCGGCACCCGTGCTGGTCCCGGAGTCGGTCGTTGCGTCCAGGTTGGATTCGGCGGGGCGTGGGTCTGCCCGGTCGGTGGACCGGGCCTCGATCGTGTCGACGGTCGGCTCGGTGTGCTTGGCCGCGAACGACTGGAGCAGCTCGGCGAGATCGATCCCCAGGAGGTTCTTGGCCAGCTCCTGGGCCTGGGCGACGGTGGAGGTGACGCTCTTGACTGTCTGGCTCGCTCCGTCGGTCGAGATGACCGACAGGTTGTCGATGTTGCCCATCGGGCGGGCGGCCTCGGCCACGATCTTGGGTAGCGCCCCGGCGAGCAGGTCGATGACCGCGGCGTCGCCGTATTCGCGGTACGCCCCCGCCTTCTTGGTCATGGACTCGGCCTCGGCCTCGCCCTTGGCGAGGATGGCGGAGGCCTCGGCCACACCTTCGGCCCTCGTGGCCTCGGCCAGCGCGGTGCGTCGCTCGCGTTCGGCGGCACCGGAGAGGCGCTGGGTCTCGGCCTCGGCTTCGGCCTCGGCGATCTCCCGGCTTCGCTGGGCGGCGGCCTGCTGCTCGACGGCGTAGCGGGCCGCGTCGGCGGGCTTGCGGATCTCGGTGTCGAGCTCGCGGTCCTTGAGGCTGGCCCGACGGGTGGCCACCTGCTCCTGGGCGGCGATGACCTCTTGGTCCTTGGCCGCCTGTGAGAGCGGACCGGCGGCCGCGGCATTGGCGGCCGCGGCGTCGGTCTCGGCCTTGATCTCGGCCTGCTTGAGCTGAAGCTCGCGGTTGGCCACCGCGATGGCCTCCTCGGCGAGGATGCGGGCCTGCTCGGACTCACGCCGGGCGATCGCCTCGGCGATGGCCGCTTCCTTCTCGGCCCGGGCGGCCTCGGGACGACCGAGGTCGAGGAGGTAGTCGCCCTCGGCCTGGATGTCTTGGAGCTGGAAGGTGTCGAGCACGAGGCCCTGGCCGGTGAGGCTGTTCTCGGCCTCCTCGGCGACGGCGCCGGCGAAGGCGGCACGGTCACGGATGATCTCCTCCACGCTGAGCCGGCCGACGATGGCGCGGAGCGAACCGGCGAGCACCTCACGGGTGAACACGTCGATCTCGCCCTGCTGGCCCAAGAAGCGCTGGGCCGCGGCCCGGATGAGCTCCTCGGTGCCACCCACCTTCACGACGGCGACGCCCTCGAGCGTGCAGCGGATGCCGTTGGCCGAGATGGCGGCCGGC
Organism: uncultured Rhabdothermincola sp.; assembly: GCA_964485515.1. GTDB lineage: Bacteria > Actinomycetota > Acidimicrobiia > Acidimicrobiales > Acidimicrobilacustridaceae > CAZALT01. Next base: position 7,473 of record CAZALT010000150.1, read on the forward strand.
ACGCTGATGCCGATCTGGCGGCTGGTGAGTCCGATGACGCCGAGCTTCTGCACGAAGGGCACCACGAAGACGCTGGCGCCCATGACGACCTTCTGGCCCGAGGTGTCTCCGCCGCCGGCCTTGCCCTTGCGGCCGGTGATGATGAACGCCTCGTTGGGGCCCGCCACCCGGATGCGGCTGATCACGAACAGGATCAAGACGACGACGAGGACGACGAGCCCGATGATGGCGATGAGGGGACTGCTCACGGTGGGGAACTCCTGCCGGTTGTGGGACGAAGGCTCGGGAAGCGGTTTGCGGGTAGCGCGAGGGAATGGTCAGCCGGGGACGTGGCCGGGATCGTCGGCATCGAAGGCGACGACCGCCACGAGGGTGGATGACACGACGTCGACCACGATGACCTGGTCTCCTGCCGAGAGGATCTCCTCCGAGGTGCACGAGACCTTCACCGGACCGGTGGGTCGCTGGAGCAGGACGGCACCGAGGCGGTCGGGTGCGGGAGCGGTGACGATGCGGCCGAACGACGCGAGGAGGTCGCGTTCGGTCTCGGTGGGATCGGTCGGCATGTTCATGAACAGGCGGCTGAGCTTGATGGCACCGAAGCCGAACGCGACGCCTCCCGCGAGGCCGAGCGCCACGCCGATGGCGCCGAGCGGCTCGTAGGTGGCCCCGGCGATGAAGCCGAACGCGGCGAGGAACGCGGTGATGACCGGAAGCGACAGCCAGTCCGATCCCAGGTCGAGGAGGTCGAACGAGAGGTCGAGGCCGTCGATGGCGACGGCGACCAGGAGCACCGCCGTGCTGATGACACCCAACCAGAGGAAGCCGTTCATGTGCTCGTGCACCCTAGTGCGGTCGCCCTCGTCGCAGCCGGGAGATCTCGTGCGCCGGCTGCGTCGCCGTCGGTTCCGGTCTCGGGTTCGTCCTGGCGAGCTTCAGTCGAGCTTCAGTCGAGCT
>CAZALT010000151.1:0-8381 GCA_964485515.1 uncultured Rhabdothermincola sp.
AGGCGTGGGCCTCGTCGACGAAGAGGTAGTCGATGCCGGTCTCCTCGAACCGCACGCCGTCGTCCTTGGTGTGCTCGGCGAGGAGACGCTTGTAGTTTTCCTCCATCTGAGCGATACGACGTTCCAGTCGCTTGACCGACAGTCCCTTGCCGTCCTTCGACGCGCCGAGGGCACTACGGGCGGCTTCGAGCTCTTCGCCGAGGTAGCCGGTCATGAGGTCACGGCCGAGTGGGAGCCGGGCGAAGCCGGACTGGGTGAAGACGATCCCGTCCCAGTCGCCGGTGGCGGCACGTGCGACGAACTCCTTGCGCCGGTCCTTCGAGAGCCGCTCGCGGTCGGCGACGAGGATCCGCGCTGTGGGGTAGAGCTGGAGCCACTCGCGGGAGAACTGCTCGAGCATGTGGTTCGGCACCACGACTGCGGGCTTGGCGACCGACCCGAGGCGGCGCAGCTCCATGGCGCCCATGACCATGGTGGCGGTCTTGCCGGCGCCGACGGCGTGGGCGAGCAGGGTGCGGCCGTCGGTGAGGATGCGAGCCACCGCGTCGCGTTGGTGCTGTCGGGGCGTGAACGAGCCGGCGAGGCCGGGGAGGGTGAGATGGGAGCCGTCGTGGTTGGGCAGCACGGTGGAGGAGAACAGCTCGTTGTAGCGGTCGGCAAGGCGGGCGGCGCGTTCGGGGTGTTCCCAAACCCAGTCGGAGAATCGGTTGGCGAGGTGCTCTTGCTTGTCGCGGGCGGCGAGCGTCTCAGCGTCGTTGCGGACCCGGCGGCCGTCTTCGGTGGCGTCGGTGACGGTGTGGAGGCGCTGGTTGAGCGACGCGTCGAGCAGCGTGATGCCATCGGCGCGGGCGGTCCCCCACTCAGACGACAACGCGACGCTGCGGCGTGAGCCGTCTCGTAACCGTGCGGTCCATTGGCCAATGTCGGCGAGGCGTTCGACGTCGACGGTGGCGTCGAGGACTTCGGTGCAGAACCGCTCGATGTCTGCTGCGGGGATCCAGGGGGCGCCGAGCCGGGCGGTGATCTCGGCCGGTTCGAGCTGGCGGGGCAGGACCCGTTCGAGCGCAACGACGTTGACGGCGAGGTCGGTTCGTTCGTCGATGACGGCTCGGCAGGCTTCGAGCTTGTGGCGGATGTTGCCCGACAGGTACTGCGTGGCGGGGATCAGCGATCTGTCGACCGGGTGCTCGTAGACGAGCTCGCCGAGGTCGGTGCGGGCGCGTGCGGTGTCGGTGCCGAGCAGCTCGGCGACGCGTTCGATGGTGACGGTGCCGGTCTCGTCGAGGCAGACGGCGACGGCTTCATCGGCGGTGTCGACGCCGAGGCGTTCGGCGGGCGGGTCGATGACGCGGTCGGTGAAGATCGCCGCGGGTCGTGCCCGTTGGGTCTCGTCGTCGAACACCTCGAGGGCGGCGACGAGCGGCCAATCGGGATCATCCCGGAAGCCACCCATGCGAGGCCGGACCCGGCGCATCACCTCGGCGCCGGTGGCCGGGTCGACCCGACCCGTGCGGGCCTGCGATGAACGGTTGATCGGCCCGTAAACCCGGATGTAGTCCTCGTAGCGTTCGGTCAACGTCGACTGCGCACCGTGCAGATCGGCATCGGCACCGCCATTCACCTGGACGGTGAGGACCTGCCGTGCCGCGTCGCGCAGTCCGATGAGTCGGCGAAGCTCCGCCTTGTCCTTGCCGAAGCGGGGTTCGTAGGCGACGACATCGTCGCCAGCGAGGCGACCGACCTGGCCGTTGGTTCCGTTGACGAAGCTGCTGTCCTGACCGTGGGTGATCTCGAAGCCGACCGCCGGAACCGTTCGCCGGTTCGGTGTCGGGTCGGCGTGCGGGGCGACGGCGAAGCACAGACCTTGATCGCGGGCGACGGTGACGATGTCGGTGAGCCCGGTGGCGAGCTGCTCGTCGAGCGGCCCGGTTGGTTGCACGGTGAGCTCGTGCTCTCGGTACATGCCTCGATCTGCGGTCAGCCGACCGAGCACGTGATCGGGGTGCTCAGCAAAGTACGCGTTTACGTCGAGCGGTTCGGCGCCTTCGGGGAGGTCGAGGTCGGCGGGGACGGTGCGGGTCCAGTCCGCGCCAGTGGGTTCGGCTCCGGGGAGCCGGCGGCGCAGCACGACGAGGTCGACGACGACGTCGGTGCCCGACGACGCGGCGAAGGCCCGCTCAGGGAGACGCAGGGCGCCGACGAGGTCGGCGAGCCCCGCCATCTCCCGCCGTGCTGCTGGGTTGCGAGCGTCGAGGGTGTACCGAGAGGTCAGCGCGACCACGAGCCCGCCGGGTCGCACGAGGTGGAGGCTCTTGACCAGGAAGTAGTTGTGCAGTGCGTGGCGGCCGCGGTTGTGGCGAGGGTCGTGCGGGGTCACCTTGGCAAACGGGACGTTGCCGATCACGACGTCGAACGACCCGTCCTCGGCACGCAGGTCCTCGAAACCTTCGGCATGGATCGACGCCCTCGCCCCATGCAGGTGCCGGGCGATCTCGGCCGTCGTCCGGTCCAGCTCGACACCGACAAGCTGCGCAGCCTCGGGGGCGAAGCCGATGAAGTTGCCCGATCCACAGCCTGGTTCGAGGACCCGACCGTGGCCGTCGAAGCCGAGGTCGCCGACCGCCTGCCACATCGCGGTCACCACCTCGACCGAGGTGTAGTGCGCGTTCAGCGTGGTGCGCCGCGCCTGCGCCCACGCTTCGTCGCTGCCGAGCAGTCCGCGCAGCTCGGTGCGAGCGGCAGCGAAGCGGTCGTCCGATTCGTCGAAGACCTGCGGGACGGCACCCCAGCCCGACCAGCGAGCCAGTACTCGCTGGTCGTCAACGTTCGCCGGGCGATGCTCGTCCCGGCATGTGGCGAGTACCTGCAGGGCGGCGAGGTTGGCGTCGAGCTTGGCCCGCTGACCCGACGGCGCGAGGTCTGTCTGATCAGCCGGGCGAAACGTTGCTGGCCGGGTCGCCTCGCCGGCGGCGGTGGTTACGGGGCGTTGTGGATCGTGCGATTGATCTCGGCCAGGTCCCGGTAGTAGCGGGCCAGGTCCGGGTCGTCCTCCAGATCCGACAGATCCTCGTCCGGGTCCTCCGCCATCTCCGAATGGAAGAAGTCCGAGATCACGATCTCCTCGGCCGTCGACAACGCCTGGTAGCTGCGGAGCCGGTAGTCCTCGATCGACTCGTCCGACCGGGTCTGGCCGAGGAGTTCGTCGCGGAGGTCGGTGACTTGGGCTTGGATCTGGTCGCCCATCTCGGCGAAGAACTGGGTCGGGTCGTCGATCAGGCTGTGCTCGAGCGGCCGGAGCCGGCGGTGCTGGTCGAGCGCCATCCGCGCGTAGCGATCCATCGTGAGGTGCCTCCTGTGCCGGTGGTCCGGCATCTTGGGGAGGGAGCGCCAAGTCGAACAGCGAAAGCTGCTCGGACGGCTTCGCCCGGCGGACGCTCCGATCGCTGCTCACCACGCTACCCGTGTGGTCCCCACCGACCACGTGACCTGTTGCCCGGTCGCAGGCTGGTGATCCATCCTTCGGATCACAGCGATCGCCCGCCGATCTCGGCGGCCTGGTCCCTACCGAGAGAACGCTGCACGCTGTCCATTCGGGCGCTGATCGCCGAAAGGCGATCACGCACCCACATCTCGCTGTCGCCGTCGACCGCCACCCGGCGGTAGCCGACGTCGCGAAAGCCGTGCCGGGCGTTGTCGCCCGGATCGTGGCGAAGCAGCAAGACGTCGTGGCGGCGCGGGTCATAGACGACGTCGACCTCGCGGCCTGCCCACTGCCCGGCTGGTTCGGACACCCAACCGACCGGGGCGAGCTTCCCCCGGTCGGTCGGACGCAGGAACGGCTTCATGCGACGGCCTCCCGCTCCGACTCCTCCGTGGTGCTCGGCGCCTTCTTCGCAACCGGCATCTCGGCCCGGCCCGACAGGAACCGGTCCCGATAGAAGGGACGAGTCCGGACATGGGCGGGTGGGAGCGTGCCGTGCAGCAGGAGCGCGTCACCCGGCTGCATCTGGCGCAGAGCATGAGCCGGAGCGAGCGCCACGCGGGTCGTCGAGATCTGGGTCGACGACCCGCCGAAGCGCTCGACGCCCGAGCGCGACGCGGTCTCGACCTCGGCGTCGCCGAGGACCTGGCCCACGTAGCGGATCGACGCCGGGTCCGACAGGCCTGCGTAGAACAGCTTGGTGAGGTGGTTGGTGAGGATGGTGTCGGCGTGGCGCTGATAGGCGGCGTCGATCTGGGCGAGCGACTGCCAGATCGTCACCAACAGGACCCCGATGCCCGACAGCGTCGACGCGTACTCCGGCAGGGCACGCAGCGGCGTGTTGCCGGCCTCGTCGATCACGATCAGCAACGGCGGATCGAGCGGCTTGCCCGTGCGAGCGACATGGCGGTACGCCTGGGCGATCAGATCGTTGAGCAGCCCACCGAACGCCGGAGCGAGGCGCTTCTGGTCCTCGATCGGCGCGCAGAGGTAGAGCGTGTTCGGGCCACCGATCAGCCAGTCGAGCTTGATGCTCTCCCCCGTCGACGACGCCGCCACCCCCGGGTCCGACCACGGCCAGACCACGGTCTGCGCGGTGGCGTAAACCGACGACTGGGTCCGGTCCTCCATGGCCCAGATCGACATCAACGCCCTCGACACATCCTCGGCCTGGCCGACGAGATCCGGGTTACGGGATGCCAAGAGGACGTCGATCGCGACGCGCACTTCGCCCGGACCGAGCTTGCCGGGCCGGTCCTGGGTGAGGACCCACTCGCACACCGCGCCCATGTGGCGCTTCGAGTGGTGCGCGACGAACAGCAACCCGGTGAGGAGGATCTCGGCCTGGGCCAGCCAGAAGTCGAGGCCGCCCTCAACCCCACCCCGAGGGGCGGCGTCGCACAACGCCCGGGCGGAACGTTGCGCCCCGAGGACGGTGTCGGCCTGTTCCAGCGGCGACCATGCCGCGGTCGCCGTGCCGGTCGTGGCCGTCGGGTCGTACACGTGAACGTGCCCCAAATGAGAGCGCCAGCCCTGGGTGGCGCCGAGAAGGTCGGCCTTGACCGACGAGAGCACGGCGGGGCCGTCCCACTCGAGGATGCCGCTCACCGCCGCGGTCGTCTTGCCCGACCTGGACGGACCGATGAGCGCGAGCGCACCCCGATCACCTCGGCGAGCCTTGCGCTTCTCCCCCACCTTCGGCGTCGACTCCGTGGCCACGAGCCGACGCCCGAAGCGACCAACGATGAACCGACCCGGCTGCGCCGAATGAACGAGCAGCGGCCGAAGGTCACGGGCCTTGGCGAACCGAGGACGGGCATCAACCCCGAGCGGGTTGCGCTTCGAGGTGCCGACCTTCGACTCCCGCAGGAGCTTCGCGACCACGACACCCACGCCGACGATCGACCCCGCGACCAGCGCGGTGCACACCCAATAAATGACGGGTCCCGGAAGCTGAGCCCCGTGCGGGTCTACCCACGCAGAGGCCGGATCGCTCAGGCGCCCGGGCAGCGCCGTCGCCGCTTCGCCGGCAACCGACAGGGGAACCCCCGGGTCGTGGCCCGTGACGAGCAGCGCCAGTGCGGCGCCACCCCAGACCGCAGCGAGGACGGCGGCTGCTGCACCACCGGTGACCAAGACGAGGAGCTCGAACCCAGTGAGACCATTCCGTTCCATGCCCCACTAAGCCGACGAGGGCCAGGAATCTCGCGTGGAAACTCGGATTCGTCGGCCTGAGCGCCGGGTCCTACAGGTTCTCGACGGGGAGGCCCTCTTGCGCTGCCCGGATGAGGGCTGCGTTCTCTGCCAGCAGACGGGCGGGCCTTGCCACCATGTCGAGAGGTTCTCCGTCGACGGTCACCGCCGTGGCGACTGCGAGCTCGACTGCTCCACCGTGCGCCAGAACCTCGCGAAACCGACTGTTCAGCCGCTGGTTCGTTGGCTGCGTCGGCCCTGGGTTGCGGTAGTTCCCCATCCGTCTGGCGACGTTGTCGGACTCGCCGATGTAAACACCCTCGAGCGAGCCGCCGGCGGCAAGGAGCCGGAACCGGTACACGCCCGGACGGGACGGCAGGCCCGGGAAGACCGGCTTCTGCGCCGCATCGAGCGTGACCGCCCCCCCGGCCAACCACTCGAAGTGAACGGCCGCCTGAACGACTTCTCCCGTCGACGCCAACGACGCAGCCGACGATCGGGATGCGATCGCCGATGTTGATCGTCGCCCGCCCGCCGTCTCAGCCCCGATCTCGAACCGGACCCTTCCGGCGTTGAAGTCGGGCCTCGCTCGCCGCTTGGCGTCGAGCCAGTACCGGGCGTGCGGTTGCGCTGTCCGCGAGTTCGCCCACCACGCCTGGTGCTTCCGTGCGGAGGCAGGCAGACCGCCGATCAAGCGATCCAGGTGCGTGAACGTCATCTCGATGACGGGGTCGGATCGCTCCGACAGGTACTCGGTGAGCGCCTCATACTTGCTCGCCATCAGGACGCCGACTCCTCCATGATCCGAGCGAAGGTCTCCCACCGCACCTTGATCGGAGTCCGAGAATTCTTCGGCTTCCAATCAATGGTGCCCTTGCTCAACGCGAGCGTTCCCAACAGCTCGTCGTCGGACCACACGCGGAACGTAAGGTCGGTGTTCTGGATCTTCTGAGGCGGCAACTCGACTTCGGTCCGATGGCGTGGCATGACGTCCCCTTCGACGAATGGTGGCTGGCTTAGGTTCGATCGCGAGACTACGGAGAGTTCAACCTCATGCCCATGACCATCTCGCTCTTGTACGCCCCCGATGGTGCGGATCCCGAAGATGTCTTCGCTCGTCACGTCGTGGAGGAATGGACGTTCACGGATGGCACGATGACGATCGAGCCGAAGGAACCCGCAGGTGAGTCGTACCGCGCGTCCGACGTGCCGGCGTGGAAGCGGAAGGTAGGCGAGGCGCTGCAGCGGCATCCGGCGAAGGCGACGCTGCTCGCGGGTGACGAAAGCGACGACGTCCACCTTCGGGATCCATACAACGGGCTGGAGTACTTCGTCCACGACACGGGCGTCGAGATCTACCTCCGCCGGGGAGAGGTACCTGACGAGGACCAGTTCACCCAGCTATGGAAGGTGCTCCGAGCCATCGGGCGGGGCTGCTCGTGCCTGGCCTTCTACTTCGATGAGTCCATCGAGCTGGATCTGAACCTGCGTGCCCGAGAGGCCCGCCGCCGCTACCGGATCTGACGGTCCGAACGCCTTCGTGGCGTCTGGCTCGCCGCAGTCCGTCACACCTCTTGCGTACGGTTGAAGGGGTCGAGCGGGAGAGGGAACTCATGAGTGAAGCGGTGACGACGCAGCCGACGATTCGGCTATTGAGCTGGAATCTCGGAGCGGGAGGACCAGGCCCCAAGGCCACGTGGGGCGACGTCGTTGCTCAAGGCGCTGGCGGGGTCGACGCTGCGATGTTGCAGGAGGCGCCGAACCCGCTCGGAACGATCGCTGCGCCATCGACGGTGCCGTCACCTGGCTCGCGTTGGGGCATTGGCATGAACCGGGCACAGGCCGCGGTCGCCGTGCTGAGTGAACGCGTCGAGATCACGCCCGTGCCTACGCAACCCCTCGGGTTCGACGGACCGCTCGAGCTGGGCGTATCGCGACCGGGCACCATCGCCGTGGCCAGGCTCAAGGTGCGCTCCACGGGGGAGGAGATCCTGCTCGCGTCCATCTACGCCCAATGGGAGGGTCCGATGGTCGGCGGGACCAGCATCTTCGCTGACGCGTCGATGCACCGGATCCTGTCGGATCTGTCGCCGTTGCTCTCGTGGGCGGAGCTTCCGATGATCGTCGCTGGCGACTTCAACACCGTGCTTGGTGCCGACCTGGGTCACTACGGCGGCAATTGGCCTATGCGTGATGCCAGCGTGTTCGCCAGATTCGAAGCGCTCGGTCTACGGCTTGCCGGCCCTCAAGGTCCTGCTGGCGGAGTTCAGGCTGACCCCCACCCGGTGGAGCTCCCGCCGGGGAGCGGGAACGTCCCCACCTTCGGGGCCACACCGCCCGCCCGCTCCCGCCAGCTCGACTACTGCTTCGCTTCAGCTGAGATCGTCGACCGGCTGAACGTCGTCGCGCTGAACGGCATAGACGAGTGGGGCCCATCGGATCACTGCCGCGTCGTGATCGACCTCGAACCACCCCGGGTCCGCGCCTGGACACGCGCCTCGATCCTCGCCGAAGTAGCCGTCGCCCAAGGCCCTACCGCTGTCACTGCTGTCGAGGACCTGTTCGACTGGGCCGAACGGGAGGGCCTCCGACTCGAGTACGGCACCGGCCATGAAGGCCAGTGGTACGCCCAACTCGACGGCACTCGAGGCGGCACACAGTTCACCTTCTCCGTCCGGACGAGGGGCGACATCGTCATCCAGTTCCG
>CAZALT010000152.1:0-8365 GCA_964485515.1 uncultured Rhabdothermincola sp.
GCGTTGGCGGCGACGAGGATCACCACGAGCATGATGATGCCGAGGAGCGTCAGGAACCGGGACCGCTTGTGCTCCTTGGGGGAGACACCCCACACCGCGGCGAACACGGTGCGCAACGCGGCGACCAGGCTGAACCCGGCGATGATGATGCCGAACAGGCCGGCGAGCCCGAGCTGCACGTGGGTTCCCTCCGTGTCGGCGCCCGTCGTCGACAGCGCCTTGGCCAGCGGGCCACCCAGTCGGAGCGAGCTCGTGGTCGATTCGATGTTGGCCGTCCCGCCGGACGCGGCGAAGCCGAGGAACGAGACGAGCACGACTGCCGTGGGAACGAGGAACAAGAAGAACCGGAAGGCGAGGTGGCCGGCGAGGATCGACGCGTTGGTGCTGAGCCATCGCTTCACCCCCTCGACGGCCAGGGCCACGGGCCAGAACTGTGAGACGGCGTCGTCGAGGCGGCTCTCGGCCTGGTCCTTGAGGTCGTTGCCCCGCACCTTGAGGTCGTCGATGCGGTGGCGGGACGTCGACCTCGCCTGCGGGAGTTCGGGTTCGCGGCCTTCGTCGGGAGCGCTCACAGCGGGCGTCACCCTACTGGCCGGTGGCTCTGGCCGAGGTCGCTCGGTGGGCGATGGGAGGCATCAGTCGGGACCGCGGGCACCCATCTCGGTCCGGGCCCACGCAACCCCCTCGTCGACCGTCGCGGTGGCCCACGCCGGGAAGGGCATGGAGAAGCCGCCGCCGGAGATCACCGACTGCATGTGAGCGACCTTGTCGGCAGGGACGACCGTGACGCCGGCCCCGACGGGGCGACCGTGGCGCATGACCTGCTCGGCGAGCCACATGGAGATGTGTTGCTGCACCTCGGGGGTGGCCGTCGTGTAGTCGAACACGAGACCGACCGGTTCACCCCGGCTGAGCAGCTCTTCGAGCTCGGCGGCGATGACCCCCGCGGCGGCGAGATCGACGTCGCCGTCGAGCACGATGGCCACGACGGGCCAGGCGGTGGTGTCGATCGCGTCGGTCATGGTTGGCTCCTCGGGTCGTCAGGCGGGTGCGCTGGCGGATGGTCAGGTCGGTCGACGGGCTCGGCAGGACCGGGCGGGTCGACGTCGTCCGATGATCGTCGCACGCGAGAGTCCAGCGTGTGGTTGCGCTGCGTGGCGTAGATGCCGTGATCGGTGCTGACGACGTACGAGAGCACGCATCCGATCGCGATCGGCACGAGCGGCCCGGCGCCGAACAGCTCGGCGCCCATGATCGTGCAGGCGATCGGCGTGTTCGACGCGCCGGCGAACACCGCGGCGAAGCCGACGGCGGCGAGCAGCGAGGTCGGAAGGCCCAGGAGCCGTGCGAACGTGACGCCCATCGTGGCGCCGATGACGAGCAGCGGCGTCACCTCGCCTCCTTGGAAGCCCGACCCGAGGGTTGCCGAGGTGAACACGAGCTTCCAGGCGAAGGCGAAGGTCGCCACGCCGACGCCGCCCACGAGCGAACCTGCGATGAGACCTTCGGACAGCCCGAGATAGGCACGTGAGCCCGCCAACGCGGTGAGCCCGATCACGACGAAGCCGCCGAGGAACGGGCGCAGCGGCGGGTAGCCCACGTACTGCTGGAACAGGTGCTTGGTGCCGTGCGTGATCTCGACGAACGCGATCGCCACGAGCCCGCACGCGATGCCGAACACCGCGACCTTCGCCAGGAGGGAGATCGTGAGATCGACGTGGCCCACCTGCACGAGGTGGACGTGGTCGATGCCGACGCCCCGCACGACGAGGTCGCCCACCACCGACGCCGTCAGCGCAGGGACGATCGCCTCATGGCGGAGCTCGCCGATCGCCTGCACCTCGAGGGCGAAGACGCATCCCGCGAACGGGACGCCGAAGGCGGCGCCGAACCCGCCAGCGATGGACGCGATCAGGAGGATGCGACGATCGCGTGGTCCGAGCCGGACGATCCGGGAGAAGAGGTCGCCGAGGCTCCCGGCCATCTGTATCGCCGTGCCCTCGCGACCAGCGGATCCGCCGAAGAGCTGGGTGACGATCGTGGCGGCGTAGATGAGGGGCGCCATGCGGCGCGGGATCCAGCTCCGCGGTCGATGGATCTCGTCGAGGATGAGGTTGTTGCCGGCCGCGGCATCTCCGCCGACGTGGTGGTAGAGGAGCCCGACGAGCAGTCCTGCGATCGGGAGCAGATAGAGGAGCCATCCGTGTTCCAGACGTGTCTCGGTGGCCCATCGCAGCGTCGCCAGGAAGAGGGCGATTGCGAGCCCGGCGATGACACCGATGCAGGCGCCGAGGACGGTCCACTTGAGGAGCAACCATCCGATCCGACGCACATCGCCGCGGACACGGGTCGCAGCGGCTCGCCAGGACGACCCAGCGTGCTCGGGGCTCGCCGAGCGATGAGCCTGAGGCTCAGCCGGCAGTGGTTCGTGCGGCTGTGGTTCGGAAGACGGTGGTTCGTGCGGCTGTGGTCCGGAAGACGGTGGTTCGCTGGACGGTGGTTCGCTGGACACGGAGGCTCCGGGATCGTCGCACCTCGTGGCGAGCGCTTCGGCTGCTCGGCCCACCAGGCGCGTCAAGGGACGGGTGCTGGTAGGGGCCATCAGCCACGAGGGGCGGTTCCAACGCCTCCGAAGAAGGCGCTGCGGCGGGCTTCCATCGCCGGTGACGACGATACCGCTCGCGGCGACGACGGCACTAACGTCTGGTGCGTGAGTGAATCAGCGCTGCTCGTCGTCCTCGCCGCGGCCGTGGCGGTGGCGGCGGCCATCCGGTCCACGTGGTCGCCGTGCGGGCTGTCGATGCTGTCGACCATCACGCCCATCGGCGAGCGAGGCCGTCACAACCGCTTCTGGTCGACCTCGGCGTGGTTCGTCCTCGGCGCGGTGCTCGGGGGTGCCACCCTCGGCCTCCTCACGGGTGGCCTCGCCGCGCTCGTGGGGGCGTTCGGCCTCTCGGCCACGACGGCGCTCGGCATCGGCTCGGTGTGCGCGCTCGTCGCCGCGGCCTCCGATGCCCGGGTCTTCGGCGTCCAGATCCCGTTCCACGGTCGCCAGGTCAACGAGGACTGGCTCGACCAGTACCGCTCGTGGGTCTACGGCGGTGGCTTCGGCTGGCAGATCGGTTCCGGCCTCAGCACCTACATCATGACGGCGGGCGTCTACCTGCTCATCGTGCTCGCCGCCCTCACCGGCGCGCCGATCGTGGCGTTCGGCCTCGCGGTCCTGTTCGGCTTCGTGCGGGGGCTCGCCGTGCTGCTCGGGTCGCGCATCACGAGCCCCGCCGCGCTGCTCGCGTTCCACCGTCGCTTCGATGCGCTCGGCCCGGTGTTCCGCCGGGTGATGATCGGCACGCAGGTCGCCGTGGGCCTCATCGCCAGTGCGGCGGTGTGGGGCGCTGCGGGTCTCCTCGCCGACACGCTCCTGGTCATCGGTGCCGCCGTGCTGCTGCGGGTCCGCCCACCGGCTGGCGAGGCCTGCGCACTGGACGTCGACGGGTCGCTCGACCTGATCACGACGACCTGATCACGACGACCTGATCACGACGGACGACACGGGGCGGCGATCGTCGCGGTCTCGTTGCCGAGCCAGCGCGGTCCGCGCCCCCGTGAGGATCTCTCGGTCGACTGTTGCGCGTGCTTGAGTCAAACTATTAGGGTTGCTTAACACGCTCGACGAGAAGGGTTGGGCGATGCCGGACCGTGGTCCGGAGACGCCCGGGGGAACCCGGAGGAGGGTCAGAACCCATGATCAGCACGCAAGGCCTTGCCCGACTCCGCATCGCGGCCACGCTGGTGCACGGCGTCCCGGGGTTGCGGATGTCGGTGCGGGGTGACGACGGCAACATCGCGGCATCGGTCGGCTGGCCCGGCTCATCGCCGCTGTCGGCCGAGGTCGGTCACGTCGTCAGGGTGGATGCAGGGTCGAAGGCCATGGACCTCACACCGTGCACGTTCCGCAAAGCGGTGGCGCAGGCCCACGCGCTGCACGAGCAAGGCCGGCGCATGGCGTTCCTCGACTTCGGCCCGGGGTGCGATCCGCGGGTCGAGCTCCAGTTGCCGCCACGAGGGGCGGCGTTCGCCGGAGGCATCTACCGCGTGCCGCTCGACGGCCGGTGGCTGTTCGCGTTCGGTACGACCCTCGACGCGCCGACCTGTCGGTCGATCGCCGCCGACCTCGTCGACGAGGCACTGCCGCTCGAGATGCTCGCCGCGCTCGGGGTCCGGTCCGATGACGACACGGACGTCTCCATCGTCTACGCCGAGACCGCCGTGCGGGTCGCGCCGCACCCGTCTCGGCCGCCGGCTCCCACCGTCGCCGGCACGGACGACGAGGCCAGGGTCATCGATCTCCTCCAGTCGATGCTCGCCCGGTTCGCCGCGCAGGAGTTGATGGGCGAGCTGGAGGGGTCGAGCGTCCACCACAATTGAGCCGAGGGCAAGGGCGGGGGAGCGACAGGCTCGACCTGACGAGCGGCCCACCCGTCGCCTTTGGCTGACGACGACATCAGCGAAGCGGCCAGGACGGGGCTAGGGTCTCGGCGACCGCGGGGCGGAGACGCCCACGCGGGCTACTGGCTTCGGTGTCCGGGGGGACCTCATGCTGACCGCAGGCGACGACTATCCGATCCACCAGGTGGCCGAACCGATCCGCCACGCCGGTACCAGCGATCGCAACTTCTACGACCGCTACTACTTCAACCTCCACGGATCGAGCGACGACCTGTTCATGGTGATGGGCGTCGGCCAGTACCCGAACCTCGGGGTGCAGGACGCGTTCGCGGTCGTGCGCCGCGGCAACGACCACCGCGTGGTGCGTGCGTCGCGCCCACTCGGCAACCGCCTCGACAGCCACATCGGGCCGTTCGACGTCGAGGTCATCGAACCGCTCAAGAAGCTGCGCTTCACCATCGAGGACAACGAGCACGGCATCGCCTGCGACCTCGTGTGGGAAGGCGCCATCGAGGCCTTCGAGGAGCCCCGTCACTACATCCGCCGCCACGGTCGGGTCATGTTCGACACCTGTCGCCTCGCGCAGACCGGCTACTGGAGCGGCGAGCTGCGCATCGGCGGCGAGACCATCGAGGTCACCCCCGACCGGTGGAAGGGCACCCGCGACCGCTCCTGGGGTGTTCGCCCCGTCGGCGAAGCGGAGCCCGGTGGCATCCACGCTCAGGACGGCATGAGCTTCAACATGTGGAACTACGCGCCCATGCAGTTCGACGACTACTCGATCCTGTACATCGTCCAGGAGGACCAGCACGGTTCGCGTTCGATGGAGGAAGCCGTGAAGATCTGGAACGACTCGTCGAAGGAACCGGAGTGGCTCGGCCGCCCCGACCACGAGCACACCTTCCGCCCCGGCACCCGCTACGTCGAGTCGGCGGTGCTGACGTTCCCCGACGCACCCGGTGGCCCGATCGAGGTGAACGTCACACCGCTCGTCGAGTGCTACCTCACCGTGGGCACCGGCTACGGCTTCGACGCCGACTGGCGCCACGGCATGTACCAGGGTCCCGAGCTCGTGGTGCAGGGCCTGGCCATCGACATGGACAAGGACAAGGACAAGCTCTTCGGCATCGTCGACCAGGTGGCCCGCTTCGAGCTCGGCGACGACGTCGGCTACGGCCTGCACGAGTTCATGTTCCTCGGCCCCCACGACAAGTACGGGTTCGAGAGCTTCATGGACGTGCCCTGATCCATCGAGCCCAGCGCCTCGCTGATGGTCGATCGCTGGTGGTCGACGGCGGGTGTCCCAGATCGACCGACGGGGCACGCGTAGAGTCAAAAGAGGCCGGCCCGAGCTGGCCGCGATGGGAGGCAACGACATGAGCGATCAGGGTGGAACCGGACCGAACGACGACCAGCCGGGACCGGGGGACCCCGATCCGGGGGTCGGCGGCGACGATCCCACCACAGCGATGCCACCCGTGCCCGACGATCCGGCGGCTGGGACCTCCCCCGTCGGGGGAGCGGTCCCGCCGCAGCAGCCGTTCCAGGCGCCGGCCAACCACGACCAGGCCCCGGCGCGGAACCCGCTCATCTGGGCGGTCGCCATCGTCATCGTGGTGATCGCCGTCGTCGCCGCGGTCCTGGTGCTGCGCGACGCCGGCGACGACTCGACACCGAACGACACGACCACCACCTCGAGCTCGTCGACCACGTCCTCGACGAGCTCGACCACGTCCTCGACGCAGCGCACCACCACGACGAACGCGCCGACCACGACCACGGCGGCGCCGACCACGACGGAGGCGCCCACCACGGCCACGACGGCGGACCCGACGACGACCACCGAGGGCGAGGCCGAGGTCGACTGACGACCACGTCCGCCGTTCTGGCTGGACAGATACGCCGAATAGGCCGGGTCTTCCCAGCCAGTTCGGCTCGGCGGAAACCTGGCTCGGCTTCTGACCGTCCGCGACGTGTGAACGCGTCGCCGAACTGCCAATGTTGTCACCGAACGGTGCGGATCCAATCCGTCTGCCGAGAAAGGTCGAACTCTTGATGAAACGTCGAATGCGCTTCGCGGCCGCGGTCCTCGGCGTGTTGGTGCTGGCCGGCTCGGCCTGCTCGTCGGACGAAGGAGCAGTGTCGCCCGATCCGACGAGTGCAACGACCTCGTCGACGAGCTCCACTCCGGGCACCGGGACCACCGACGACTCCATCCCGCCCGAGCTCGGATGCCCGACGGACGAGGAGTACGACGAGCTCTTGGCTATCCGCACCGAGTTCCTCGACGGACCTGCTGACAGTGAAGACGTGGACAACGCCAAGCGCCAGGTCGACATCTTCGAGCCCTACGTGCCCCCCCGGTGGCAGGACTTCCTCGACGATCACCGCAGCCGCCTGGCCGACGCGGTGGAGAAGGCGGAGGGCATCGACCTCTACAAGGCGACGCACGAACCCGAGTCGCTCACCGACGACGAGTACAACCGCGTCGAGCCGTTCTACGTCGTCGCCGCCGACCCGACCTACGAGCAGGTCGCGATCTACTTCTTCAAGGCGTGCGGAGAGCGCGCCACCTTCTGACGACCGGTGCGACTCGCGACCACGTCGTCCGCCTCCACCTCGACACCAACATGGTGAACCGCCGGAGGGGCGCAGCTTCCACCGGTCGACCGTGGGACCCACAAGGTGAGCAACGAGGAGAAGCAGATGTTCGAATGGACCGATGAGCAACTGATGCTGCGAGACGCCGTGCGCGACTTCGTGCTGAAGGAGATCAAGCCGAACCTCGATGAGCTCGAGCACGGCGACACACCTCCCTACGGCGTGCTGCGCAAGATGTACGCCACCTTCGGGATCGACGAGGTGCAGCAGGAACGGTTCGACGAGCAGCTCGCCTTCGACAAGAGGGTCGAGACGGCGATCGCCGCGGGGGAGGAGCCGCCGGAGCGTCCAGTCCGGTCGAGCCAGGACATCGCCATGATCCTCCTCCCGATCATCGAGCTGTGCCGGTACAGCCCCGGCATGGTCACCGCCATGGGCGTGTCCACCGGCCTCGCCGCCGGGGCCATCAACAAGCGTGGCACCATCGCTCAGAAGGAGCGGTGGGTCGCCGACTTGCTCACGCTGCGCAAGATCGGTGCGTGGGCCATCACCGAGCCGAACTCGGGGTCCGATGCGTTCGGCGGCATGACCTCGACCGCTCGTCGGGACGGCGACGAGTACGTCATCAACGGATCGAAGACCTTCATCACCAACGGCCCCTACGCCGAGACCATCGTGTTCGTGTGCAAGCTTGACGAGGGCAACGCTCCGGCGGACCGCAAGATCGTGTCGTTCGTGCTCGAGTCCGGTATGGCCGGCCTCGAGCAGTCCAAGCCCATGCGCAAGATGGGCATGCACAGCTCGCCGACAGGGGAGCTGTTCCTGAGCGACGTGCGCGTCGGTCGGGAGCACCTCATCGGTGAGACCGAGGACATCCCCGCCGGTGGTCGAGAGTCTGCTCGGGATACGTTCTCGTCCGAGCGCTCCGGTGTGGCGGCGATGGCTCTCGGGATCATCGAGCAGTGCCTCGAGCTCAGCGTCGACTACGCCAAGAACCGGATCCTGTGGGGCAAGCCCATCGGCGACTTCCAGCTGATCCAGGACAAGCTCGCCCGCATGGAGGTGGCGCGCCTCAACGTCGAGAACCTCGTGTTCCGCACCGTCGAGATGAGCTTGGCCGGCAAGGCCCTGACGCTGGCCGAAGCCTCGGCCATGAAGCTCTACTCGGCCCGGGCCGCCACCGAGGTGGCGATGGAAGCGGTCCAGGTGTTCGGGGGCAACGGCTACATGGCCGAGTTCCAGGTGGAGCAGCTGGCTCGCGACGCCAAGGTGCTGCAGATCTACGCCGGCACCGACGAGATCCAGATCACCCACA
>CAZALT010000153.1:0-4674 GCA_964485515.1 uncultured Rhabdothermincola sp.
TGGCCAACAGCGACGGCGTGCTCGCCACCGACGACGTCGTGCGCACCCTCTTCTCGGTGTCCACCGTCGCCACGGGCGACACCGGCATGCAGACCGGTCGCGAGAGCGTCGGGCTCACCGTCGGATGGGAGCTGTTCGACCGGTACGACGTCGAGGAGCTGGCCCGGCGTGCCGCCGAGCGGGCCATCACCAAGCTCGGTGCCCGCCCCGCGCCCAGCGGCGAGATGCCCGTGGTCATCGGCAGCGGCGGTGGCGGCGTGCTGTTCCACGAGGCGTGCGGCCACGGCCTCGAAGCCGACCTCGTGGGCAAGGGCGCCTCGGTGTTCAAGGGGCGAGCCGGCCAGCAGGTGGCGGCCAAGGGCGTCACCGTCGTCGACGACGGCACCATGGCCAAGGAGTGGGGCAACTTCGCCATCGACGACGAGGGCAACCCCGCCCAGCGCAACGTCCTCATCGAGGACGGCATCCTCACCGACTACATGTGGGATCTCCTGCGGGCTCGCAAGGAGGGCCGCAAGAGCTCAGGCAACGGCCGTCGCCAGAGCTACCAGCACCTGCCCATGGTCCGCATGACCAACACCTACCTGCTGGGCGGCACCGACAAGCCCGACGACATCGTGGCGTCCACCGAGAAGGGCATCTACGTGTCGCACCTCGGCGGCGGCCAGGTCAACACGGCCACGGGCGACTTCGTGTTCGGCATGACCGAGGCGTACCTCATCGAGGACGGCGAGATCACCGAGCCCATCCGCGAGGGCAACCTCATCGGCAACGGGCCCGAGGTGCTCACCCGCATCGACGCCCTGGGCGACGACTTCGCCATGGGCCCACCCGGCACGTGCGGCAAGGACGGCCAGGGCGTTCCCGTCGGCGACGGCGTGCCGACGTTGCGGGTCACCAGCCTCACCGTCGGCGGCACGGCGGCCTGAGCTCGTGACCCACACCGCTTCCACCACCCCTGCCCTGAGCACGGAAGACCTCCTCGTCATCGGCGACCGCCTGGTCGCGCTGGCCAAGCCGGGTGAGCAGATCGAGGCGGTCGCCGTGCGCGGCCTCGACACCGAGATCAAGGTGTACGACGCCGAGATCGAATCGCTGTCCTCGGCGCAGTCACAAGGGGTCGGCATCCGCGTCATCGCCGAGGGCCGGCAGGGCTTCGCCTACGCCGGTACCTTCGACCACGAGGTCCTGCTCGAGACGCTGGCCGAGGCCCGCGACAACGCCGGGTTCGGCACGGTCGACGAGTACCTCGGCCTGGCCGAGCCCGATGGCGTGGCCATCGCGGAGCTCCCGCTGTGGCACGACGCCATGGTCACCTTCCCCACCGAGGAGAAGGTGGCGCTCGCCCTCGAGCTCGAGCGCGCCGTGAAGGCCGCCGACCCGCGCATCGTCGGCATCGAGACCTCCGAGTACGTCGACTCGCTGTCCGAGGCGGCCATCGTCACCACCACCGGCATCCGGGCCGCCAGCCGCGACACGGGCTGCTACCTGTCCACCTACGCCATGGCCGAAGCCGACGGCGACGTGCAGACCGGCTTCGGCTACTCGGTCGGCCGCGACGCCACCGAGCTCGACGTGGCCGTCGCCGCGGCCGACGCGGCGGCGCGGGCCACCCGCATGCTCGGCGCGGTCAAACCCGACACCGAGCGGGTCACGGTCGTCCTCGACCCGTGGGTCACCGCCCAGTTCCTCGGCATCTTGGCCTTCACCCTCAACGGCGACTCGGTCCTCAAGGGCCGCTCGCTGTTCGCCGGTCGGCTCGACGAGTCGGTGGCGTCACCGCTCGTCACGCTGGTCGACGATCCGCTCGACCTGCGGGCGTTCACCGCCACCGAGACCGACGGCGAAGGCCTGGCCACGCGACGCAACGAGCTCATCCGCGACGGCGTGCTCACCCAGTTCGTGCACAACGCCTACACGGCGCGCCGGGCGGGCACCGTCAGCACCGGTTCCGCGGTGAGGGGGTTCAAGAGCACCCCGTCGGTCGGATGCTTCGCCACCTCACTGCTTCCCGGCACCGCCTCCAAGGAGGACCTGGTGAGGAGCGTCGGCAACGGCGTGCTCATCCAGGACGTCGCCGGTCTGCACTCGGGCGTCAACCCCGTCAGTGGCGACTTCTCCACTGGGGCCGAGGGCCTTCGCATCCGCGACGGCGAGCTGGCCGAACCGCTGCGCGAGTTCACCATCGCCTCCACGCTCCAGCGCATGCTGCTCGACGTGTCGGCCGTCGGTGCCGACCTCGAGTGGCTCCCCATGAACGCGGCGGGCGTGAGCCTCGTCATCGGTGACGTCACGGTGTCGGGTGGCTGAGACCGTCGAACACGCCCTTCTGGCGTCGATCTTGTGCGGAATTCGGGCAACATCAACGCAATTTGGGTCTGAGTCTTTGTCTGAATTTGGGTCTGAGCGGTGACGGCGCCCGAGGACGGCCAGGCGTTGCTCGACCTCGCCCGCCGCGTCGTCGACCGCGCCTTGCCCGGTGAGCAGGTCGAGGTCTACGTCGGTCGTGGACAGTCCACGTCGGTGCGCGCCTACGAGGGTGAGGTCGAGTCGCTCACCGCGGCCGAGTCGTCCGGGGTCGGCATCCGCATCATCTGCGACCATCGGCAGGGCTTCGCCCACTGCGGCACCTTCGACGAGGAGGTCGTGCTCGAGACCCTGGCCGATGCCCGCGACAACGCCCGCTTCGGCGAACCCGACGAGTGCAACGCGCTGGTCGCGTCCGACGGCGTGATGCCCGTCGACCTCGACGCGCTGCTGTGGAACGACGACCTCGGCGGGTTTCCCACCGACCAGAAGGTGGCCCGCGCCATCGAGCTCGAACAGATGGTGCGCGGCCGCGACCCTCGCGTCACCGGGGTGCGCGTCGCGGCCTGGGGCGACTCGTCGGGCGAGGCGGCCATCGCCAGCACCGCCGGGATCTCGGCGTGGAGCCGAGGCACGTGGTGCAGCGTGTCGGTCTCCGCGCTCGCCGTCGACGGAGACGAGACCAAGGTCGGCGGTGGTTCCGACGTCGCCCGGTCGCCCTACGACCTCGACCTCGACGTCGCGGCGACCGATGCGGTCGATCGAGCGGTGCGGATGTTCGGCGCGGTGAAGCCGTCGTCGCAACGGCTCGCCATCGTGTTCGAGCCCCGCCTGGCCACCACCCTGCTCGGCATCCTCGGGGGCATGCTCGGGGGCGAGCGCGTCGTCAAGGGGCGGTCTCCCTTCGCCGATCGGGTGGGCGAGCAGATCGCCTCGCCGCTGCTCACACTGGTCGACGATCCCACCGACCCCCGCTCGTTCGGCGCCGACCCGTTCGACGGCGAAGGCCTCGCCAACCGACGCAACGCCCTCGTCGTCGACGGGGTGCTCCAAGGCTTCCTGCACAACTCGTACACCGGCCGGCGTGCCGGGGTGCCGTCCACCGCGTCGGCCATCCGGGGCTACGCCTCGACCCCAGGTGTCGGTGCTCAGGCGCTGGCGGTCATGCCCGGGTCGGGCACGCTCCACGAGCTCATCGCCACCGTGGATGACGGCCTGCTCGTGCAGTCGCTCACCGGGCTGCACTCCGGGGTCAACGCCGTGTCCGGCGACTTCTCGGTCGGTGTCGAGGGACTCATGATCCGCGACGGCAAGATCGCGGAGCCGATCCGTGAAGCCACCATCGCGTCCACCGTGCAGCGGCTGCTGCTCGACGTCCGAGCGGTGGGCGCCGACATCGAGTGGCGCCCGGGGGGCACGGCGGCCTCCACCCTCGTGATCGACGACGTCTCGCTCAGCGGCACATGATCCGCCGGTGACCGTGACAGGAGTTGGGACGTCGGGAGCTCCGACGTCCCCGGACGACAGAGGTAGCCGCGCATGGCGCTCCGACGCGGCGCGGACGATCCTGCTGCTCATCGGCCTCGCCCTCGGAATCCGGCTCGTGGTGGCCGTGCTGGCCACCGTGTTCGGTCCCGACGGCAGCGTCGGCGACGTCGTGTTCCACGCCCAGATGGTCCACGGTCCGATCGCGCACCTCCAAGGGCATCAACCCGACACCGCCCAGTACGCGCCCTACCTGGGTCTCCTCGAGTGGATCACGACCGGGCCCTGGTCGGCGATGGGTGCCGGCGACCTCACCGCGCTCCGCCTGAGCTCGATCACCTGGGATCTGATCGGCATGGTGATCCTCCTGCTCGCGACCGCCCGAAGGTTCCCGGATCGACTGTGGCTCGTCGGGCTGCTGTGGGCAGCCGCACCGATCTTCTGGCCGGCGTCGGCGTACTCGGCCCAAGACGAGCTCATCGTCTCGGCGTTGGTCGCCGGAGTGGTCTACCTCCTCTTCACCGAACGACGCCTTGCCGCCGTCGCGCTCTGCGTCGCGGGACTCTTCCTCGTCAAGATCCTCCTGCTGCCGGTCGTCGTCGCCCTCGTGCTGACCACGAAACGGGATGAGATCCGCGAGGTCCTCGCCGGTGCGGCCACCACCTTCCTGGTCATGGTCGGCCTCACGTTGCTGCTGACCGGATCCGACGGGCTCACCCAGCAGGGCACCTACGAGGTCGACGTCATCGGGTTCTCGGTGTCGATCTGGTCTTCGCTCGTGCTTCACCACGTGATCGATCCGAGGCCGGCCATCCGACTCTCGCTCGTCTTCGTGGCCGCGGCGGTGACGGCCGCGCTGGTCCTGTGGTGGCGCCACCGGCC
>CAZALT010000153.1:4774-8348 GCA_964485515.1 uncultured Rhabdothermincola sp.
TCTTCGTGGCCGCGGCGGTGACGGCCGCGCTGGTCCTGTGGTGGCGCCACCGGCCGCGAGTCGCCGACCGCCTCGCCCCCGACCGCCTCGCCCCCGACCGCCTCGCCCCCGACCGCCTCACCCCCGACCGCCTCGCCCCCGACCTGCTCGAAGGACCGCGGCTCGGAGCCGCGCTGCTGCTGGCCGCCTTCGCCTTCCTGGCCGTGTCGAACCCCGAGTACCTGTGCATCGCCGCGCCGCTCGCCATCGTGGGCTGCATCGGCCTGGAGCGGACGATCCAGCCCTGGCTGCTGGTGGCGGCGGGCGCGATCGCGTGGGCGACCAACGCCGTCTACTACCTGCTGCGCACGGGCTACGACCCGACCGGTTCGCTCCTCGGCCTCGAGGGCTTCGCCCACCCCATCGAGGGTCGTGAGGTGCTGCTCGACCGGCTCCACCAGGGGCTACTGGTGGCGTTCGTGCTGGTCACGCTCCTCCTGGCGTGGAACCTCCTGACCGCGTCCGACCGCCGGTCGAGTCCGGTCACCTGACCGCGGTTCCCGCGCGCCTGGCCGATCCCTGGGTCTGGCCGCTCCTGGTGGACCCGACCGCGGTGGCATCGATGGAAGGTGCCCCTAACATGGCCCGGTCACCCGTATCGAGGAGCCCGCTACCGTGCCTGCCCGTCCATCCGTGTCGCCCCGACCGACCCCTGCGCTCTCGCCAACGCGGCGATCGGTCGCGATCACCGTGGTGGTCGGCCTGGTGCTGGGCGCCATCGGGCTCACGGGCACGGCGCCCGCCTCGGCGGCGCCCGGGCCGGTGTTCCCCACTGGCACGGCCTCGTGGGGCCTGCGCGACTCGTTCCGCTGGTACCTCGCCTTGGACTTCCACGATGGCGAGGTTCTGACCACCGGGGGCGTCACCTGGCTCGACGCACCCCTATCTGCGAACCCCTCCTATGTCGCGGGCAAGGGTCCCTTCTCCTACCCCGTGTCGGGCGGGACCTACGATCCCGCGACCAACAAGGGCACGATCGAACTGGGCGGGACCCTCCAGACGAGGGCACACCCCTCGACGGTCGATCCCGGCGAGTGGGTCATGGACACCACCTACTCCGACCTGAAGATCGACATCGACGGCTCGTCGGGCACGATCCGTGCCGACATGACCTTCCGGCCGTTCGTGACGGCGAGCTCCAACATCCCAGCCCCTCCGTTCCAGACGGCGGAGGACGTGGCGTTCGGGACGGTCGACCTGAGCGGCCAGAACCTCGTGCCGGACCAGAACGGGGCCTACACGATCACCGCCGCGCCCGTGAAGGGCGTGGCCTCGACGATGCAGCTCGTCGGGTGGAACCTCTTCTACCAGTCTGAGTACGACGGTGCTGGGGTGGAGCTCTCGCCGTTGACGCTGCGGTTCACACCGGACGCGCCGCTCCCCAGGTTCAAGGACGTGCCGCCGACCCACACGTTCTTCGATGCCATCGAGTGGATGGCCGCCGAGGGGCTCAGCACCGGGCATTCCGATGGCACGTACCGTCCGACGGCGACGGTCAACCGACAGGCCGCTGCCGTGTTCCTGTGGCGCCTCAACGAATCGCCCGATCCGAGGCCCGGCGCACCGACGTTCAAGGACCTTCCCTCAGACGCTCAGTTCGCCAAAGCCATCCGTTGGTTGGCCGGCGAAGGGATCACCACCGGCTATGCGGACGGCACCTTCAAGCCGACGGCTCCGGTGACTCGCCAGGGCATCGCCACCTTCCTGTGGCGCCTCGAAGGCGAACCGGCACCGAGACCGGGCGCGCCGACCTTCCGCGATGTGCCGGGCACCCATCAGTTCCGGACCGCCATCTCCTGGCTCGCCGGTGAAGGCATCGCCACCGGCTACGCCGACGGTACCTTCAAGCCGCTGAAGGACATCGCCCGCCAAGGCATCGCGTCGTTCCTCTACAAGTCCTACCGCGCCCCGGTCTGACGACGACCCCTTCTCGAGCTGGGACGCGCCGCGCCGCGCCGTGCCGTGCTCGGCACCGGTACCCGACGAGTTCGCCTTTCAGCCCGGTTCGCCGATCAGGGCGAGGACGATCGTTCCGTCGAGCGCGGCTCGTGCCGCCTCGGGTGCGTCGCCTTCGTCGACCGCCACCGTGATGGTCGATTCGCCGAGCGCGACCACGGTGGCGTCTCGCGCCACCCACGAGGCTCGGCCGCCGTCGAACCTCGCGGCGAGGAGGTCGACCTGGTCGCCGGGTGCGAACGGACCGAGGTCGTCCGGCGCGTCCACGACCAGAGCGCGGCGATCGGCACCGATCAACGACTGGGTGGGCGAGAGGCCCCCGGGGGCCAACCGCTCGTCGACGAGCAGTTCGCCGTCGAGGATCGGGTGCACCACCGTCCGGCCTACCGGATCGACCGACGCGGTGCCGTTGGCGAGCACGGTCGGAACGTCCTGCCACACGACGTCGTCGGTGGTGACGGCGTGGCCGACCGCGAGGTCTGACGCCGCCACCGCGACGGTCGTGCGCGTGCCGTAGGCCGAGAGCGTGCTCTCGGCGCGTTGCACGACGCTGGCGGTGATGAGCGCGGCGACGAGTGCCGCAACGGCACTCAGCATCCAATACGGGCGGGGGCGACGGAACCGACGAAGTCGGTCGAGGCGGTCGAACACGGGTCCTCCACGCGGAGAGCGACGGAGGGGGAAGGCGGGGGTGAGCTTACGAGGCTGCCTTCGCCTTGTCACCGGTCGAGCTCGAACCCGACCCGGAGGCGGCCGGCGTCGACGAGCCGGAACCCGACGACGAGCCGGAACCAGATGACGACCCGGCACCAGATGACGAGCCTGACCCGGACGAGGAACCAGAGTCGGACGACGAGCCAGAAGACGCGCCGGACGACGAGGTGGAGGCGCTCGTCGAGGACGACGAGTCGTCGGACTTGGCCGAGGTCGACGTCTTCGAACCGCCGGACCGGCTGTCGTTCTTGTAGAAGCCGCTGCCCTTGAACGCGATGCCCACGTTGCCGAAGACCTTGCGCAGCGGTCCGCCACAGCCCTTGCAGGTGGTGAGGGCGTCGTCGCTGAACGACTGGACGATCTCGAACTCGTCGCCGCACTCCTTGCAGCGGTACTCGTACGTCGGCATCTCTGGACCTTCCTCAGGGGCGGCGGGGGCCGGCACACCGACCTCGACAGCGGGCGAGGATCACACCCCACCGTTGGCACTCGTTCGAAGAGAGTGCCAGCTTATCGGCGCGCGTCGCAACGTCCGATCGACTGCCCGGGTGGTCCCGTCACATCCCGTCGCTGGGTGAACCTACGATGGGCGGCCATGGTGAACTCTTCGGGCACGCAGCAGAAGGTCACGAAGGCTGTCATCCCGGCCGCAGGTCTGGGCACGCGGTTCCTTCCCGCCACCAAGGCCCAACCCAAGGAGATGCTGCCCATCGTCGACAAGCCGGCCATCCAGTACGTGGTGGAAGAGGCCGTGCGGGCCGGCATCGAGGACATCCTCATCATCACCGGGCGCGGCAAGCGCACGCTCGAGGACCACTTCGACCGCAACTTCGAGCTCGAGTACTACCTGGAGCAGAAGGGCAAG
>CAZALT010000154.1:0-8251 GCA_964485515.1 uncultured Rhabdothermincola sp.
TCGGCGAGTGACCAGGGCACGGACTCATAGGTCAGGGCCGGCCACGTCGCTTCAGAGCTCGGCTTGTCGGACGTCCCCGTCATCACCGGATCACCGTAATCCTATTTAATGTATAAATGCTACTAAAGGCGCTCGTTGAGGCACCGAAGATGACGGCGTGGGACAGGCCGGGACGGGATGGTAAGGATCTCGGAATTCGTCCATTTGTGCCCAGCTTTGTGCCCAAATGGACCTCGCAAGGGCCGCGATCCCTTATCCCACAAGGGTTCAGCGCCGAACGAGCCTCACGTTGCCAAGGTGAGGGTCGCGAGTTCGAATCTCGTCGTCCGCTCCATAGAAGTGCAGGTCAGAGGCCCTCTCACGAGGGCCTCTGTCGCGTCCAAGGCCCCGCGCTCTACTCAAACGCTCTACCATTGACCCTCATATCGCCCCCGGTCTACCCACGAGGTGAGCGATGCCTACCGCCAGAAATGCCTCTGAGACGGCTCGTTCTGCCCCGACGGATCGTTCGACCAATCGGGCACGGCGAAGGGGAAGTGGCGGCGTGTTCGCCGTTCGCGACGGAGTGTGGCGGGTCGACGTCGAGGTGTCCCGCGACGCCGTGACCGGCCGGCGCCGGCGCGTGTCCCGAACGATTCACGGCACTCGTGAGGATGCCGAGATCGCCCTGGCCCGGCTGAAGGTTGCCGATCACGAGAAGCGCCTGCCAGCGGGAACGAACGCCCGGTCTGTCGGTGCGGTGTTCCAGCTCTACCTCCAGGCCGTCGACGCCGGTCTGATCGAGCTGGCGCCCAGCACGGTCTCCACGGTGCGGTCCGCCATCCGCGTCATGGCGGCTGTGGAGCTTCCTGACGGTCGCCAGTTCGGATCCATCCGACTAGCCGGCTCACGTGGCAGGACATCGAGTTCCTCTACGGCGCCATGCGATCGACCGGAAAGAGCTCGGCGTACGTGCGACGGTGCGCCACCGTGTTGACCCGAGCGCTCGACCTCGCCCGGAAGCGAGGTCTGATCGACTCGAACCCGGCCAAAGATGCGGCTCGGCCGCGCACGTCGCGGTCCAAGCCCTGGGCGCCGACGAGTGACGAGGTGCGCGCGGTGCTCGCGACCGCAGGACGCCGGGACCCCGAGGTCACTGATGCGGCGACAATTCTGGCGAGCACCGGCATGAGGCGAGGCGAGTTCATCGCCTTGCGCTGGTCAGACGTGGACCTCGAGCAGGCCGAGGTTCACGTGGCGGCTGCGATCAGCGATGGCGGTCCCGGCATCGGTCTCGTCTACAAGACGACCAAGCGATCCGACTGGCGAGACGTGCCGTTGACGGCCGGCGCCGTCGAGGCGTTCAGGCGGCAGGCAGGGCGACGAACCGAGCTGCTGAGGCGCGAACCGAATCTGAACGAGTACGTCTTCCCGGCCGGCATCGACGGCACAGGCCCAATGCGCCCCGACAACGTCACGAATCGCTGGGCTGCCGCTCGCGGCAAGTCCCCGATCACGTTGCTGCACCTTCGCCACTACACAGCCACGGCGATGCTGGACGCGGGCGAGTCCTACCGAACCGTCGCCGACATCCTCGGCAACAGCGAGGCGACGCTTCGGCTCCACTACGACGGCCGAACGGACGTCGGCAAGCGCAAGGCGATCACCGCGCTCGAGCTGTAGCTACGAGGACGGGCGGGTGATGGCGATGGATCTGGACGAATTGCAGAACCTTGCCGAACGGTTCGAGTCGCGGGCCTCGGCGGATCAGCCAGAGGTCGCAAGATGGGGCGATGCTGGAATGGTCTGCAGCCTGAACCGTGCTGGACAACAGTGCGGGAGGGGTCGCCATGCTTGCGATGGAGCTTGTCTCCGGTCCGTTGCATCCAATTCCTGATCTCCGGACGTCTTATCCTGTAGTGGCTAGAGACGGGCTATCGAGCGTGGACGAATGCAACGACCTTGAGCACGGCGGGCTTCCTTCCGAGCTGGAGGTTGAGCCGCCGACGCCCAAACAGCGTGACTACGCCGGTTCCTCTGCTGACTTCGACGCCTTCTTTCACCGGCATAGCAAGGCGATGTATCGGCTCGCATTCGTGATTCTCGGGGACCGTGAGGGTGCCGAGGATGTGGTCCAGGATGTGTTCATGCGAGTCCACTCGCGGTGGCGATTGGTCTCCGAACCAGAGTCGTACATGAGACGAGCGGTCGTGAACGGATGCCGCGACACGATTCGCCACAGGCAAAGGGTCTCTCGCCTCCTGGTCGTCCTTCGTCGGGATCGGGGGGACGCGGTGGACGACCAACCCGATCTACTCGCCGATCAAATATCGGCCCTCGGGTCGCGCCAGCAGGTGGTGTTGGTGTTGCGGACCTACTGCCAGATGTCTGACAGCGAAATCTGCGCGATCACCGGATGGCCGTTGGGCACTGTGAAGAGCGATCTTCGACGTGCCTACGGCAAGCTCAAGGAGATGAACCGTGAATGACGAGATGGACCTCGACGAGAGACTTCGAGTTGCATTCAGCGCTCGCGAGGACCGTGCCGGCGAGTTGCAGCTGGCGCTGAGCGACGTGTCGCCAAGGGGACGCACGCCACGCTCTCGGCGTGTGGCCTGGAGTGGAGCCTGCGTGGCGTTGATTGCGATCATCGCAGCCATAACCATCGTGTTCGCTCAGGACAGCAGCCAACCAACAGCTGAATCCATCACTTCGGCGCCCGAAGAAAGCAGCGTCACGCCCGAGTCGTCGTCCTCGACGAGCCAGGAACAGCCCACCGTAACCACGGCGGCGACCGAGCCTGTGAAGCTCAACCCCGTTGATGCTGACGCGGTTGCCGAGTTGGAGAGCCTCATTCGCACGACGCTCGAGTCGGGATCGATCGTGCCGTCCGTGGTTGGGCCCTTTGGGACATGGGTCCCGTCGCTGGCTCAGCAAGGAACAGCCTTGACCGTTCGTATTACGGCCTCGGACGGGAAGGTCCTCTTTGCCGTCAACTACTCAAAGGGCAGCCAGGTCCGGGATGTCAACGACATCCTTGACGGGAGCACCCCCCTGGAGCTCAAGTTTCCCGGCCCCAACATGCAAGCCGCCAGCAGGACCGAACGGCGGGCGGACAACGGTGCAGTCATCCAGAACGAGGTGATCATCCAGACCAGCGGTGACGGTGGAAGCCCTCGGGTGGTGGACGTCTGGGTAACGGCGGACGTTCCGACGGACGAGCTGGCTGCTTTTGCGTCGTACCTAGTCGAGGCTTTCAAGCTGTAGGAGGGTCGACGAGGACGCGTGGCCGGGGGAGGCGCCGTTCCAGGCGACGTAGAAATCAGATCCTGTCGAGTGGCCCACCGCACGGCCTGTGTTCGGCTGCGAGAGTCGCCCCGCCGAAGTGAACCCCAACTGAACCCTGACTGGGTAGGTCGTTAGTGGGCGGCCTTCAGAAGCCGTGCGTGCGGTAGCGATGGGAGCCGGTCATTTCTTCTGAATCTGGCCCTCTTTTCGGAAGAACGACCTACTACAGTGGTCGCCATGGCATCGACAACCGCTCCGTTGAGGTCCCTGCCGCCCTGGGCGCTCGAACTCCGCAGCGACCGGCGAGCGAACGTCGCTCTCGCCGTAGATGTCGCCGATGCGTTGTCTGCCTTGGCTTTGCCGGCGGTCCCAACAGGGGTGGCCGAGTACCTGGCGGGCATCGTCGAGAGGGCAGACCAGAGCGGTGGTGGCGTACCGGTCTCCACCGCTGCTCGACTTCTCGACATCACGGAGCCGACGGTGCGCACGTGGCTCGAGCGCGGCGTGCTCGACGCCATCTCCGATGTGAAGCCAGTCTCGATCACGCCTCGATCGCTCGGTGAAGCCCTCGCGGCGTCGAGCACCATTCGGCGGATTGGCCAGGACGAACGCCTGCTCCGGCGGCTGCTCGACGCGTTGGAAGACCAGCGGACTCGGCTCGAACTTGCTAGCCGCATCGAAGACCTCGACTCCCGCGTGACGGTCGACCCGGACCGCCTCGATGAGCAGCTCTTCGGTGATCAGGTCTCACGGTCTGCGTGATCGCTCCCGGCGTTCGCGCTGAGTCATCGCGTCGAACGCGGTCGTGAAGTCCTCGACGATCTGAGGATCGATCGGCGGTTCGCCGTCGGGGTCACAGCACGGCGGCTTGGTCCGCTCCTCTGTCGAGACGGGAACGCCGAGCTCGTCTGCGATCTCGCGGTACGGGTCGTTGTGTGGATCGTGCGGGGCGATCTTCACGACGGTGACCTCGTCGTCGGTTGGGAAGGCGACCACGACGCGCCAACCGTCGAAGTGGACCGAGCAGAGATGCGGCCAGGGCGGGGGACCGCTGAGCGCGTATCCGGCGGCTCGGCAGCCCTCGTCGGCGAGCCGCGCCAGGATGCGCTTCAGCTGGGGGCGCAGCTTCGTGGGCACCTGCTTGGCGTCGTCGATTGCGCTCCCGACGAAGCTCAACGTGAACCGAGGCTTGGGTGGCGGCTTCTTCCGCTTCGCTGACATACCGAGGTCGCCTCAGGTGACTACGGCTTCGACCCTTTGGGGGGTCGAGTCTCGGGTGGTCGGCTGACCTGCTCGGCGATCGGATCGGGATGGACGTTCTCGGCAACGAACCCGCGGACACCGATGCGGCGAAGATGATCGAAGAACGAGCCGAGCTCCTCGGCGGCGCGGTCGAGGTTGCTGGCCTCGCTGTCGAGTAGCGCCATCAGCACTTCGGTGCGCCGCTCGGTGAGGTTCTGCTGACGAGCGTCGCTCGTGGTGCCCAGGATCTGCTCGACGGCGACGTCCGCCTCGGTTGGCTCGTCGATGCCGAGCTGTCGCAAGCGGTCGTAGACCGGCGGAAGGGTGTCGGGACGCCCGAAGACGAGGCCATAGAGATCGCTGACTCGGCTCTGCGTGTTGCGGAGCCAGCGGTCGTCGCCGGGTGGCGGCAGCAGGAACCAGAGCAGCGGGAGGTTGAATGCCTCGGCGAACGCAAGCAGCTCGTGGGCGTCGAACACCCGGTGACGGTCGCCTTCGTAGGCCCGTTCGATGGCGGAGATGCTTGCTTGGGGGAGACGCTGGCCGAGCAGTGGCTCGAGCCGTATCGCCGCCTCCTCTTGGGTCCAGCCCCGCAGTTCCCGGGCCGCCTTGAAGTTGTAGGCGACGATTTGGTTCAGGTCGGCATCTGCCTGCCGCATCGGGTCGTTGGACTGCTTCGATGCCTTGCGTACGGGGCGACTCCTCTCCGCACGAGCCGTCGTCCGGCGCGTCCACCTGGACCACACGGACGAATCCACACACTGGCACCAGGGTGCAGGCGGCGACCGCGGCAGGTCGACGGTGCTGAGCATCGGCACGCTCAGCCTCGGCCAGGAGGCGTACTACCTGGAGGAGGTCCTCGACGGCGCCGAGGACTACTACCTCCACGCTGGTGAGGCTCCCGGCCGTTGGCTCGGCAGCGCCGCACCTCGCGTCGGCCTCGCTGGAGAGGTCCGCGCCGACGACCTCCGGGCGGTTCTGTCCGGCGACGCCCCGACGGGCGAGCCGCTCCGCTCGACCCGGGCTTCGCTCCCCGGACTCGACCTGACCCTGTCGGCACCGAAGTCGGGCTCTGAACCGCTGGATGGCGCGGTCGATGGTGGGACCGATCGCGCCGCCGAGTTGCTGCACGGCGAACAGCGGGAAGTCGACGCTCAGGTCCCGCGGGTCGATCCTGTCGCGGTCCACGAGCGTGAGTCCGTCGATTGCACATGCTGCTGCCGCCGGGCTGCCATCTCGAAGGGCCCTCGCCGCCGCCCGACGTGCGAACGTCAGCAACGTGTAGAAGCCGTCGGTGTCGAGCTGCTTTCGAGTGGCATCGAGCTGCAGGCGGTCCATATCGGTACTTCGCTCGATGAACTCGCGAACCCCGTCGTCGACCGGGTCGGGCAGGAAGCGAACGAGGTCATGGGCACGACTCGGGTACCGAAAGCTGCTGATCGTCGATCCGCCTGGAGCATCCGCCACCGGGCGATTGTGCCATGAGCCAAGAAGACGTTCGGTCGATATCGCCGTTGCGCCTCGCTCAGGGGAAGGTGAGTGCGCCGTGCCTCCTACAACGTTCCACAAATCAGAAGATATACTCCGATTTGTGGAACGAACTGCGGCGCCGGAGCTTCTCCCGATCTTTCGATCTCAGCAGCAGGCCGAGCTGCTGGCAGACATCCTCGACGACCCGAATCGGGAGGAGTCGCTGGCTGATCTGACGCGCCGACTTGGGATCCCCACGGCGTCGATCCATCGGGAGGTCGAGCGAGCTGAACGCGCGGGGATCGTCATGTCGCGTCGGGTTGGCAAGACACGGCTGATCCGTGCGAACACGTCGAGCCCGTACTTCGGCCCGCTTCGACAGCTGCTGGTGAGCGCGTTCGGTGTGCCCGCTCGTATTCGGTCGGCGCTTGCTGAAACTCTGGGAGTCGAGGCCGTGTACATCTTCGGGTCTTGGGCGGCGCGTTGGTCGGGCGAGGGCGGCGATCGGCCGGTGGGCGACATCGATGTGCTCGTGCTCGGCGACCCCGATCGGGACGCGGTCTACGCTGCCGCGTACGAGGTCGGCCTCGAGGTGGGTCGGGAGGTCCAGGTCCAGATCCGGGCTGCCCGTTGGCTCGATGAGGGGACGGGTTCGTTCCACGACACGGTCGTCGGCCGGCCGATGGTGCAGGTCCTGCCCGCTCCCAGTCAGCCGACGTAGGCGGACACCGCAGCGACAGCACGGATTGCAAGCGTCGCGGCCCAGCGTGCTTCGTCCTCGGTCACTTCGACCGTCTTCGAGGCATCGAGATACTCGAGCCGGTTGCGGGTGCCGGTCATGGTCGTGGCATTGACCGTGTCGAACGCATCGGTACCGTCGCTGAGGATGGCGGACGCGAGAGCGAAGGTGGCAGCGTGAGCGCCCGGACGAGCCAGGACCCGATAGCCGGCGGCGAGGTCCGCCGCCTCGGCGGCATGGCGGTAGATGTCGTATGACGTGTTGTACGCCACGCGAAACTGCCCGGCATTGAGGATGGGCTCGAGCACCGCGAGCTCCTGGGCTGCTTGGTCCAGCCAGGCTCTCGCCGCCATGGCCAGGTCACCGTCGACGTCGTCATCGATGATGCCCCTGCTCCGGTAGAGCTCGACCACTCTCGCGAGGTGTTCATCAGACACAGCCAGGACGCTACCGGTGCCCAGTGACATCGGCGGGCGGCTCCAAACGGCTCGATCCGACCAGGAACATCGTCAGCGGCGATTGCAGCGCCCGATCCTCTGCATCGGGTTACAGGACGGGTCTGCACCGTACGGGAGGGGACTGGATGCCACGGATTCGGCGATCCGGTCACTTTGTGCCCCAGATTGTGCCCTTGGCCCCTTGCGTCGGACGAGATCGTTGCCGGGAGTGGGGTCGCCTTCACCGGAGAGGCTGGTGCGCATCACCTTGCCAAGGTGAGGGTCGCGAGTTCGAATCTCGTCGTCCGCTCCATAAGAAACCCCCTCCCCGGAGGGGGTTTCTCCCTTTCCCAGAGCGGATCGCTCGCCCTCGGGGCTCGAGCGAACTTCCCGTTCTGTACCGTCTGGTCCCAGCCCGTTTCGGCCTGTACCACCCAGATTTGTGCCCCTTTTATGCCCCTGGGCCACGCCGGTTGGGCGGGCCCTTTCGTCGCCGTCGGTATCGATGGACTGCTGAATCGCCCAGATCCGTCGCTTGGGCTCGACAATTCTGAAGCCTTAGAAATGGACGTCTCGCCCGATTGTTCTCGTGCTTAGGCTTGCCGGATGCTGATCGAGCGGGGGCAGGTCATAGCGGGACTCGAGGCGGTAGAGGCTCGACGGCTCATGCGCGAGTTGATGCATGCAGCGATGACTCCTGCTGCCATTGCGGAGGCGGCGGGTGACGATCCTTCGACGGCCGTTCGCTTTGAGGCATTTCCCCTCTCTGTCAGACTTGGTGTTGCCTCTCGTGGGAGCGAGTTCCGTGTCGTAGGGCGAGAAACTGAGATTGAAGGAAATGTCTGGAACTACCGTTGAGGCTGTGGCCTCGAGTCCTGATCCTGAGGTTCGGCCGGAGCGTAGGTCGTATCCGGTGGCGTACAAGTTGAAGGTCCTTGCCGAGCTCGACGCGGCAGGATCGAAGTCGGCGCGCGG
This sequence comes from uncultured Rhabdothermincola sp., assembly GCA_964485515.1. Classification (GTDB taxonomy): domain Bacteria; phylum Actinomycetota; class Acidimicrobiia; order Acidimicrobiales; family Acidimicrobilacustridaceae; genus CAZALT01. The sequence continues at coordinate 8,131 of CAZALT010000154.1, forward strand.
TGAGATCATGCGCCGGGAGGGCTTGTACTCGGCGTTGATCTCGGCGTGGCGTGATCAGCGTGATGCGGTGACGGCGGTCGTGAGATTGTCCCCGTAGGCGGCCGGTAGGAGTCCCCAGGGA
>CAZALT010000155.1:0-5368 GCA_964485515.1 uncultured Rhabdothermincola sp.
GATGTGGTGCTGGCCGCACGAGTTGGTGCAGCCCGAGATGTTGATGCGCAGACCCCCGACCTCGGCGAGCCCTGCCTCGTCGAGGGCGTCGCCGATGGCCTTGGCCAGGCCGCGGGACTGGGTGACGGCGAGGTTGCACGTGTCGGCACCGGGGCACGCCACGACGTCGCGCACCAGCTCGGCGCCGGGCTCGGCCATGCCGATGGCGTCGAGGCGGCTGTAGAGGGTGGGCAGCTGGGCATCGGACAGCCCGCGGAACACGAAGTTCTGGCGGTTCGTGATGCGGACCTCGAGAGCCATCTCTCGTTGGATGGCGGCGAGGCCCCGGAACTGGTCGGAGGTGACGTCGCCGAGCTGCGAGTAGGCGTAGGCCGAGACCGTGCCCTTGGCCGCCCCCCGGACCACGTTGGCATCGGACCACTGGTCGTAGGGGTTGATGCCGGTGATGGACACCGGGACGCCGTGACCCACCGGGGTGGGTGTCACGCCCGGCGCCACGCCCGCGGGTGCGTCGCCGTGCTTGACGACGAGCTCGGGGATGCCGCCGGGCCAGCTCGACGAGGCCAAGAGGAACTTGCGGAGGGCGAAGACCCGTCGTTGCAGCTCGTCGAAGCCGATGGTGTCGACGACCCACTTGAGCCGAGCCCGCAGCTTGTTGTCGCGGTTGCCGGTCTGCTCGAAGACGCGGAGGATGGCCTCGCAGGTCGGGAGCAGGTCCTCCTTGGCGGTGAAGTCCTCCAGGGCCAGCGCCGGGTGGGGATTGGCCCCGAGGCCACCGGCGATGAACACCCGGAACCCGGCCTCGACCGTGCCGTCGTCGAGGGTGCGCGAGGTGGCGATGATGCCGACGTCGTTGAACATCGCCTGACCGCAGTCGGTGTCGCAGCCCGACAGGTTGAACTTGAACTTGCGGGGCAGGCGCTGGGCGATCGGGTTGCGCAGGAAGTGCTGGAAGATGGCGTCGGACCACGCGCTGATGTCGAGCACCTCGTGCGGGCAAGCGCCGGCGAGGTGACAGCCCTGCACGTTGCGCACGGTGTCGCCGCACGCCTCGCGGCTGGTCAGGCCGACGCGTGCGATGTCGCGCAGGGCGTCGGGGATCCGCTCGAGCTGCACGTAGTGGAACTGGACGTTCTGGCGGGTGGTGAGGTGGCCCCAGCCACGCGAGTACTCGTCGGCGATGTGGGCGAACACGTCGAGCTGCTCGGCGGTGACGGCGCCGTACGGTGCCTTGACGCGCAGCATCTGGTTGTGGCCGCCCTGGCGCTGGCCGTATACGCCGTTGTTGAGGCGGAAGACGCGGAACACGTCCTCGCCGAGGTCTCCGTCCAGGTAGCGCTGGAGCTGTACCTCGAACTTCGCGATGTCGGCCGCCTGGCCGGCGTCGATCTCGTGCTGGAGCATGACGGCTTCTCCTCGGCGCAGCCTCGAGCGGGTGGGACAGGTGTGGCTGTCCCCGGCTAGCGCCACCCACTGTTCTACCAAAACCCGACTGAAACCATCAAGATTTGAGGAACCTCGTCGGGGATGCCTCGACCTCCACCGACCTGAACCGCACGAGCAAAACGAGCAAACCGACGGGGCCGAGCAACCCGCCAGAGCCGACCAGCCCGCCAGAGCTGGCGAAGTCGCCGAGCGTCAGTCGCGCAGGAGCTCGGACACCCGGAAGGCGAGATCCAGCGACTGCCGTGCGTTGAGGCGGGGATCGCACATCGTCTCGTAGCGGAGATCGAGATCGGAGTCGAGGATCTCGTGCGATCCGCCGACGCACTCGGTGACGTTGTCACCCGTCAGCTCGATGTGCACACCACCGGGCCAGGTGCCCGCGGCGCGGTGCGCTCGGAAGAACCCGGAGATCTCGGCGAGCACCGCATCGAAGTGGCGCGTCTTGCGGCCGCCGGGCGCGGTGTAGGTGTTGCCGTGCATGGGATCGCACTGCCACACCACGGGGTGGCCCTCGTCGCGCACGGCCTCGAGCAGCGGCGGTAGACCGGTCTCGACCTTGTCGGCACCCATGCGGGTGATGAGCGTGAGGCGGCCGGGATCGCGCGACGGGTTGAGCGCCTCGCACAGGGCGAGGACCTCGTCGGGCGTGGCGGTCGGGCCGATCTTGCAACCGATCGGGTTCTGGATGCCGGAGAAGAACTCGACGTGCGCGCCGTCGACCTGACGGGTGCGCTCACCGATCCACACCATGTGGGCCGAGCAGTCGTACCAGTCGCCCGTGATCGAGTCGCGTCGGGTGAGCGCCTCCTCGTAGCCGAGCAGGAGCGCCTCGTGGCTGGTGAAGACGTCGACGGTGTGGAGGCTCGGCGTGTCGGCGGTACCGACGCCGCAGCTCGCCATGAAGCGGAGGCTGCGGTCGATCTCGCGGGCCAGCTGCTCGTAGCGCTGCCCCTCCGGGCTGTTCGCCACGAACTCCTGGTTCCACGAGTGCACCTGGGAGAGGTCGGCGTAGCCGCCCTTGGTGAAGGCGCGCAGCAGGTTCAGCGTCGACGCCGACTGGTGGTAGGCGGTGATGAGGCGCTCGGGGTCGGGCACCCGGGCGGCTGCGGTGAACGCGATGTCGTTGACCATGTGGCCGCGGAACGAGGGGTGCTCGATGCCGTCGATCGACTCCATGTTCGCCGAACGGGGCTTGGCGAACTGCCCGGCGATGCGGCCGACCTTCACCACGGGGACACCGGCCGAGTACTGCAGCACGACCGCCATCTGCAGGATGATCTTGAGCTTGTCTCGGATGGCATCGGCGGAGAACGCGTCGAAGGACTCGGCGCAGTCGCCGGCCTGGAGGAGGAAGGCCTCGCCCCGAGCGACCTTGCCCAGTTCGGCGCGCAGGGTGCGGGCCTCGCCGGCGAACACGAGCGGAGGCAGCGTGGACAGGGTCTTGGTGGCACGGTCGAGGTCGGCCACGTCGGGCCACTCGGGCTGCTGCACCGCTTCGTGTTCACGCCAGGAGCTGGGCGTCCAGGTGGAATCGGGGTGGGTCGTCACGGGTTCACGCTGCCGGAAGGGATGTGGACTGCGCAACGGATATACGCGGGTCCACGGGCCGTTGGAGGGGTTCAGGGTATCGGCGGGCGGGGGCGAAAGCCGTATCGGGTGGTCGAGCCGGTCGCCGTCGCCGAACTGGCTGGGAAGACCCGGCGCATATGGCGTATGTGTCCAGCCAGAACGCCGGGGGTCGGCTCAAGCGGCGTCGAACGCGGCGGCCGAGGCCTGGTCGCGCACGGTGCTGACCGCTCGCTTGACGAGCCGCCGTGCTGCCTCGGCGGTGACGCCGAGCTCCTCGCCGACCTCGCGGTAGCTGCGCTTGCGTCCGTCGTGGAGGCCGAAGCGCTGCTCGACGGCGTAGCGGGCCCGGGTGTCGAGCACCGAGAGGAGATCGGTGACCATCTCCTCCTCGGCGGCGGCGATGACCTGCGCCTCGGGGCTCGGCTTGTTGTCGGCGATGAGATCGATCAGCTCGTTGCTGTCGTCGTCGCCGATGGTGCGGTCGAGGGAGGTGGGCGTGGTGAGGCGGTGCAGGCGGGCGTGCTCGTCGTCGAGCTCGTCGCCGTCTCCCGACACCTGGCGCAGCGCGGCGCGCAGGCTGGCCGACCGATCGCCGGGCAGGCGGACCAGACTGGCCTTCTGGTCGAGCGCCCGACCGATGGCCTGACGGATCCAGAACGTGGCGTAGGTGGAGAACTTGAAGCCCTTGCGCCAGTCGAACTTGTCGACGGCGTGCTCGAGGCCGAGGTTGCCTTCCTGCACGAGGTCGAGCAGCTCCATGCCCGGGGGCAGGGGATACCGGCGGGCCACGCTCACGACGAGGCGGAGGTTCGACCGGATGAACCGGTCCTTGGCCACGGCGGCGTCGCGGACGGCGCGCTGCAGCTCACGGCCGCGCTCACCGCGCTCGAGGGCATCGCGGGCGGCGACGCCCTTCTCGATGACCTGGGAGAGCTCGCGCTCTTCGTCGGCCGTGAGGAGGGGGACGAGGCCGATCTCGTTGAGGTACTGGCCGACTGAATCACTCATGGTTAGCTCCAACGGGTGATCGCAGCGAGCGAACACCCCATCGCGGACCTGTGGGGGGAGAGGGTGGGGGACCGGGCATGTGCTGCACCCGCTTCCCAGGGAAGTTGACACCCCGATAAGCGCAGGCCCTACCCGGAATGTTCCGAGAATCGACTGTGACATGGGTCACTGTCGTGGGTCGACCTGCCGAGCCGTGCTCGGATCGTGGACGGCGGTCTCCGGGGACCGCGTCGTCGAGGCCAGCAGCGTAGACGGAGGGCATGGTGCCGAGCACATCAAGACAGGGGTAAAGCTGACCGAAATTCAGCGGATCGTGGCTCGTCGTCCAGCGGGCCCATGGTGCCAGCACCCGGCCGAGCGCCACGCTGGCCACCGGTGCGGACCGCGGGCCCTAGGATCGCCCGATGTCCATGGGTCACGGCGAGGCGCGGACCCGCACGGCGCGGCGGTGAAGACCGGCGTGCTCGGGGGCACCTTCGATCCCCCGCACATCGGCCACCTCCGTGCCGCGATCGAAGCGCGCGAGGTGCTCGGCCTCGACCGGGTCCTGCTCGTGGTCGCCAACAACCCCTGGCAGAAGGCCGGCACCCGGGAGATCACCCCGGTTCACATCCGACTCGAGATGATGCGGGTCGCCGTCGAGGGGATCGCGGGCGTCGAGGCATCCGACGTCGAGGTCGTACGGGGCGGCGACTCGTACACCGTCGACACCTTGCGGGCGCTGCACGCCCAGGATCCGAACGACGAGCTGATCGTGCTGATCGGCGTCGACGTCGTCGACGGGCTCCACACATGGCACGAAGCCCCCGCCCTCCCCGCGCTCGCCGATCTCGGCGTCTTCGGCCGCCCCACCGCAGCCCCGGCATCGCCTGATCTCGATGCCGGTGGGTCACCGACGTCGGTCGGGGTGACGTCGCCTGCCGCGCAGGTCGCGCCGGGTGTCATCTGGCCGATCAGGTGGGTTGCCGTCCCGCTGCTCGACATCTCGAGCTCCGCGATCCGCGCACGCGTCCAGGCCCGGCGATCCATCGACTTGCTGGTGCCCGCCGGGGTCGCGGTGATCATCGAGCGCGAGGGCATCTATCGTGATGGGCCATGAGCGGAGTCGCCGAGTGACCGAACCGACCGAGTCGGCGACAGATGACAACGCCGGACCATCGCGAGGTCCGCGAGGAGTCGTCGGTCCGGTCGACACGTTCACTCGGGTCGACCGTGCTGACCCCGCACCGATCGAACCCGACTCCTCGCCGTCGCCCGGCGAGTGCGAGGGCTCGTCGTCGGCGTTGCCCGAATCGTTTCCTTCGATCGTCACGGTCGAGGAGATCGAAGCGGTTCCGGCGGTCGA
>CAZALT010000155.1:5468-8170 GCA_964485515.1 uncultured Rhabdothermincola sp.
CGACGACGTTCCGGCAGCCGACGACGTTCAGGCTGCCGTCCCCCTCGCGGGATCGCCGGTCGTCGAGGTGGTCGACGATGCCGACACGCAGGCCTCGATCGCTCGGAGTGGCCCGGACGGGGGCACCGGAGGCGGCAACGGCGTCGGAGGCGCCAACGGAAGCGGGCGGGCGACCGACTCACCGTGGTGGCGTGTCGGCTTCCCGATCGCCATGGTCCTGCTCGTGCTGGCCATCCCGACGCTGGTGTGGGTCGGCAGCCAGGTCCTGCTCGACAGCGACGACGGCCGCGTGCTGTCGGCGATCACCGATCCGGACGCACCGGGCTGGGAGGCCGTGGTCGACCCCACCCCCGTGCATGCCCTCGCCGCGGCCGATGCCGACGGCGAGCTCGACCACGTCGTACTCCAGTTCCGCACCGGCGCGACCAACGGGGGTGTGGTCGTGGTCCCGGCCGACACGGTCTTCACGACCAAGGCCTACGGCGACATCGCCTTGTCGAGGATCTTCGACGACGGCGGCGGCGCCGAAGGGGAAGGGGCCGAAGCCATCCGCGGGGCGGTGCAGTCCATCGTCGGGATCGGCATCGACGACATGCAGCTGGTCACCTACGACCAGTGGGGTTCGCTCGTCGCTCCGATCGCGCCGTTCACCATCAACAACCCCGATGACGTCACCGGCACCGATGCCCAGGGCCAGCCGGTCTCGTTCCCGAAGGGCTCCATCGAAGTCGACGCCGACGAGGTGTGGCCCTACCTCCATGCGCAGAACCCGGAGGAGGACGCGATCAACCGGGCGATTCGCATCGAGGCGTTCTGGCGAGGGTGGCTGGGCGCGGTCAACGCGGCCGGCGACACGCCGGAGAGCGTGCCAGGGGAGATCGACTCGGGGCTCGGCTCCTTCGTCCGCTCGCTGGCGCTTGGTGCCACCCAGGTCGTCACGCTTCCCGTCGCTCCGACGATCGGACCGGCCGGCGAGGCATGGTTCGCCCCGCAGGAGAACGAGGTGCAGGCGCTGATCGCTTCGCTCGACCCGTTCCCCGCCGGACCGTTGGGCGAGCGACTGCGCCTTCGTGTGCTCGACGGCACGGGCGAGCTCGACCACGGCCTTGCCGCGGCCAAGACCCTCGGGGCCAACGGCGGTCAGATCGACAAGGTCGGCAACGCGCTCGACTTCGATCGCGCCACGACCGAGCTCGTCTTCTACGATCCGGCGCTTCGGCCCCAGGTGCAGGCTCTGCGCGACGCGTTGGGTGTCGGAGAGCTGGTGCAGAGCGAGGAGCTCAACGTGAACGAGGACGTCACCGTCTTGCTGGGCCAGGACTACCTCGCCCTGGTCGGCTCGTCGGCAAGCTCGTCGACCGCGGCGGGAATCACATCGACGGAGTCCACCGATGGCTGACCTGGCGTCTGACGCGTCGTCTGACGATCCACTCGACGCCGTGCTGGTCGCGGCGCGTGCCGCGTCGACCAAGACCGACGAGGACACGGTCGTCCTCGATGTCGGCGACGTGCTGTCGATCACCGGGTGGTTCGTGATCACCGGCGGTCGCAACGACCGTCAGGTCAAGGCCGTGGTCGACGAGGTCGAGGAGCATGTCGCCGAGTCGTGCGGGCTTCGGCCCGTGCGGGTCGAGGGACTCGACACGACGGCATGGGTGCTCGTGGACTACGGGTCCTTCGTCGTGCACGTGCTCCGCGACGACGCACGCCGCTACTACGACCTCGAACGCCTCTGGGCCGATGTGCCCCGCGTCGCCTGGTCCTGAGGTCCCCACCCGTTGCGGGCGCCGATCACCCATGACGAAAGGGCTAGGGTCCCGACCATGCCGCTCCCGCCACAACTCTCCGACGAACAGCGCAAGGCCGCGCTCGCCAAAGCTGCGGAGGCCCGCCGGGCCCGCGCCGAGATCAAGGAGAAGCTCAAGATGGGCTCGCTCACCCTGCGCGAGCTCCTCGAGGTGTCCCGGTCAGACGATCTCGTGGGCAAGATCAAGGTCCTGGCCGTGCTCGAATCGCTCCCCGGTGTCGGCAAGGTGAAGGCGCGGCGAACGATCGAGGAGATCGGCATCAGCGAGTCCCGTCGCCTCCGCGGGTTGGGCGAGCAGCAGCGCAAGGCCCTGCTCGAAGCCTTCCCCGCGTAAGCCACCGCACGGTCGTGATCATCGTCGTCTCGGGCCCCGGTGGGGTCGGGAAAGGCACTGCCGTCGCCCGTCTCGTGCAGCTCGATCCCCGGTTGTGGTTGAGCCGGTCGTGGACCACGCGCACGCCTCGGCCCGGCGAGGCGAACGACGCCTACGTCTTCGTCGACCGACCGACCTTCGACGCCCGGGTGGACGAAGGCGGGTTCCTCGAGTGGGCCGAGTTCCTCGGCAATTGCTACGGGACCCCGACGCCCGACGACGTGCCGCCCGGTCACGACCTCCTCCTGGAGATCGAGGTGCAGGGGGCCGCGCAGGTGCGCGAATCGGTGCCCGACGCGCTGGTCATCCTGCTCGTCCCGCCGTCGGCCGACGTGCAGCGCGAACGGCTGCTCGGGCGCGGCGACGACCCTGATCGAGCCGAGGCCCGTGTGGCCAAGGCAGAAGAGGAGCTGGCGGCGGCCCGGGAGCTCGACGCGGTGGAGATCGTGAACGACGACCTCGAGGTGACGCTCGACGAGCTGCGTCGGGTGATCGAGTCCGCCCGAGCGGCGGGGAGCGGGT
>CAZALT010000156.1:0-8107 GCA_964485515.1 uncultured Rhabdothermincola sp.
GAGACGCAGGACGAGGCGGCCCCGACGATCGGCTTCGTGGGGCTCGGCAACATGGGGAGCGCCCTCGCGGCCAACCTCGTCGGGGCTGGTCTCGACGTCCGCACCCACGACGTCGCAGGACCCGACCGAAGCCCGACCGGAGCGACCTTCGTTGCCGACCTCGCCGACCTCGCCCGCCAGGCGCGGGTCGTCGTGCTCAGCCTGCCGAACGGCGCCATCTCGACGGCGGTCACCCATGCCCTCGCCGACAGCGCGGGCCGGAAGGTCGCCTGCGTCGTCGACACCTCGACCGTCGGCCTCGACGCCTCCCGATCGATCGCCACGCTGCTCGCCGACCAGGGCATCGGCTACGTCGACGCGCCGGTCTCGGGCGGGGTCGATGGCGCACGAGCGCGGACGCTCACCGTCATGTACGCCGGGTCGCCGGAAGCGTGCGCCACCGCGCGACCAGCGCTCGAAGGCCTCAGCGATCGTCGGGCCCACATCGGCGACGAGGCCGGGCTCGCCCAGGCGGTGAAGCTGGCGAACAACTTCCTGTCCGCCACCGCACTGGCGGCCACCAGCGAGGCCGTCGCCTTCGCCACCTCAGCGGGCGTCGACATCGACACCGTCCTCACGGTGCTCAACGCGTCGAGCGGGCGCAGCGCAGCGAGCGAGGACAAGTTCGTCAACCACGTCGCGACGGGCACCTACGCGTCGGGGTTCGCCAACGACCTGATGGCGAAGGACCTCCGCCTCTACCTCGAGGCCCTCACGGCGACCGGTGCGCCCTCCACCGTGGGCGAGATGACCCTCCAGATCTGGCAGCGCTTCGCCGAGGATCGGCCGGGCGTCGACTTCACCCGCATCTACGAGTTCGTGCAGGACCGATGAGCCGTCGAAGTCGGTTGCTCGCGGTCGGCGCCCTCGGCGCAGCGGTGGCTGCGGGCGTCACCGTCGCCCGGCGTCGGGCCGCGGCGCTCATCGAGCCGGTGGCCGAAGACCTCCGCACTCCCCTGCTCCTCGCCACACCGTCCTTTCGCACCGGCCGCCTCCTGCCGCTGCTCCGGTCGGCTCCGGCCCCGAAGGTGATGAGCGGCCGGCGCGTCTCGGTGCGTTCGGAGCAGATCCCGGATGGAGCGACAGGCCGCACGGTCCGGACCCTCGTGTACGAGCGGCCAGACAGACGGGACCAGCCATCGGGCGCGGTCTTGTGGATCCACGGCGGCGGCTACGTCATCGGCATGCCCGAACAGGACGCCCGATTCTGCCGACGGTGGGCCGAGGACCTCGGCCTGCTCGTCGTCGCCCCCAGCTACCGGCTCGCTCCCGGTCACCCCTTCCCCGCCTCGCTCGACGACTGCTACGCCACGCTGTGCTGGTTGCACGACAACGCCGAGGAGCTCGGCGTCGACCCGGATCGCATCGCCGTCGCGGGCGACAGCGCGGGCGGCGGCCTGGCCGCTGCGCTCGCCCAGGTCTCCCGCGACCGGGCCGGTCCACCTTTGCGAGCCCAGGTGCTCCTCGAGCCGATGCTCGACGACCGAACGGTGTTGCGCGAGGACCATGCCGGTCGCGGCCGGTTCGTGTGGACGCCGACGTCCAACCGCTTCGGCTGGACGTCCTACCTCGGTCGGCCACCGGTGGCCGACGAGGCACCCGCCTACGCGGTGCCCGCCCGCACGGCCGACCTCACCGGCCTGCCGCCGACGTGGATCGGCGTCGGGAGTCTCGACCTGTTCCACGACGAGGACGTCGCGTACGCCGAACGACTTCGTGCCGCGGGCGTGCCGTGCCAGCTCGACGTCGCACCTGGCATGTTCCACGGAGCCACGGCCATCTTCTCGAAGGCTCCGACCGCCAGGGGACTCTTCGACGCCATGACCGATGCGCTGGCGAGCGGCGTCGGCATCGACGGCCCAGACAACTCGGTGTAGCGTCTATACATCTAGATGTTTCGAGCAATTGGATCCGGACAGCCGAAGATCCGGACAGCCGGACCGAGCAGTCGAGCCGGATCGAGCAGCGAGGGGTGATCCGTGGAAGTTCCGTTCACGTGGAAGCCGACGGGCTGGTACCAGATCGGCTGGTCGCCCGACTTCGGCGACGAACCGAAGCCCATCCGCTACTTCGGTGAGGACCTCGTCGCGTACCGCGGCGAGGACGGCACGCTGCACGTCCTGGAGGCGCACTGCAAGCACCTCGGTGCCCACATCGGCCACGGCGGCAAGGTCGTCGGCGACTGCGTGCAGTGCCCCTTCCACGGTTGGCAGTGGGGACCCGACGGCATCAACGCCAAGATCCCCGATCAGGACAAGCCCAACCGCTCGAAGCGCCTGCGAGTCTGGCCTGTCGTCGAGCAGCACGGCCTGGTGTTCCTGTGGCACCACCCCGAGGGTGAGCCGCCGTCGTGGGAGATGCTCGACATCTTCGGCTGCTACCCCGAGTTCGCGCACCTGACCCCCGACGCCTACTACCCGCCGTTCCCCACCTTCACCCGCCGCGACGGCCCCGAGCCGGTGCATCCTCAGATCGTGCTGGAGAACTCGGCCGACAGCGCCCACTTCGAGTTCGTGCACCACGCATCGGTCACCCCGAAGCTCCTGCACTGGTCCTACGAGGACCACGAGTGGTACTTCATAGCCGGCTACCCGAATACCCGCAGCGACGATCCCGACGACATGATCCTCAAACTGCACAGCAAGCTGTTCGGCCTCGGCGGCGCCATCAGCATCTTCGAGGGCGTCCAGACCCACCGCATGGTGTTCGCCACGACGCCGATGGAGAACGGCCAGAGCGAGATGTTCTACACGATCTGGTGGACCCGCCAGCCAGGCGACACCAACGACGCAGCCCCGCCCGAGCTGGTGGACAAGATCCAGCGCGAGTTCCTCACCACGGTCGAAGACGACCTCAACATCTGGCGCTACCAGGCCTGGATCGACCAGCCGATCTACTCCAAGGCCGACGCCAAGGGCTACGCCACCCTGCGCAAGTGGTCCCAGCTCTTCTACGACGTCGACGCCGACGACAACCCCATCGACCCGGCCGATCGGCCCGACATCGCGTCCCGCGCCACGAACTGACGAGCTGCCCTCGCTCCCGGCGCCTCAATTCTCCGACGAGGATCCGATAGGTAGCCCTGAGTGCCACCTATCGGGTCGGGGTCGGGAGCGGGCGGTCGCCACGACCGCGGGTGGTAGAAGTGGTCCGTGAGTCGACGCGCCCCGACGACGAAGAACCCGCAGATGGTGACGTCGACCGTCGCCATCGAGCAGGTCGCCCTCGCGCTCTTCGAGGAGCAGGGCTTCGAGGCCACGACCGTCGACGACATCGCCACGGCGGCGGGGATCTCGCGCCGGACGTTCTTCCGCTACTTCGCCTCGAAGAACGACATCCTGTACGCCAACTTCGACGAGATCCTCGCCGAGCTCGAAGCGTGGTTCGAGGCCGCCGACGACGGCCGGCCGATGTTCGACGTCATCGCCGAGGCCACCATGCGGTTCAACCGGGTGCACAGCGACGGTGCGGCCGCGCACCGCGAGCGCATGGAGCTCATCCTCCACACTCCCGCCCTGCGGGCCAACGCGTCGCTCCACCACGACGAGTGGGCCGCGAGCATCTCGCGGTACGCGGCCAAGCGGCTCGCCGTCGCCGAGACCGACCTGTCCGCCCAGCTCGTCGGCCACGTCGCGCTGGCCGTCTCCAGCGCGGCCTACGAGCAGTGGCTCAGCGATCCCTCGGCCGATCTCGCCGACGTGATCGCTCGGGCGTTCGCGATGTCCCAGTCGCTGTCCGACCTCGAGCGCGAGCCCTGAGCTCAGCTCGTCGGGAGGTGGACGGGAAGCGTGGCCCAGCCCCGCACCTGTGAGCTGTCCATCTTGGCGTTGTCGAAATCGACCTCCCAGTCGGGCCACCGCTTGAGGATCTCGTCCATCGCGACACGTGCCTCCAGACGAGCGAGCGCGGCGCCGAGGCAGAAGTGGATGCCGTGACCGAAGGTGAGGTGGTGGTTGATCTGGCGGTGGATGTCGAACGCGTCGCCATCGGGCGGGAACACCCGGCTGTCGCGGTTCCCCGACGCCATGATGGCCATCATGATGGCGCCTTCGGGCACGACCTGGCCGTGCAGCTCGACGTCGCGGGTGACCGTGCGGCACGCCTGGAGCGCGGGTGGCTCGTAGCGCATGAGCTCTTCGACGGCGTTCGGGATGAGGGAGGGGTCGGCGGCCAGCTCGCGGCGTTGGTCGGGGTGCAGGCCCAGGTTCTTGCCCATGTGGCCGATCACCCGGTTGGTCGTCTCGTTGCCCGCGGTCGCCAGGATGTTCACGAAGATCAACAGCTCCTCGTGGGTCAGCGTGCGGATGACGCCCTTGTCGTCCTCGAACTCGGCGACCATGAGCTGGGTCATGAGGTCGTCGGAAGGATGCTTGCGACGCCAGTTGATGTATTCGTCGAAGAAGGCGGCGTCGGCGAACTGATCCTCGGAGAACTCGCCCGGCTTGCCCTCCTCGCGGCGGATGCCCTCGTCCTTGTGGACGCGGAGCTCCTCCTGGTCCTCGACGGGGATGCCGAGCAGCATGCCGATGACCGCCATCGGGAGGCGGGCACCGAGATCGAGCACGAAGTCGAGGCGGTCGGTTCCGACGATGGGGTCGAGCGTCTCCTGGCACATGAGTCGGATCTCGGGCTCGAGCGCGTTCATCTTCTTGGGTGTGAACACCCGTGACAGCAGACCGCGATGCATCGTGTGGATGGGCGGGTCCTCGAAGATGAAGACGCCGGAGGGGAGATCCATGTCGAGCTTGATGAGCTCGAGGACGCCACCCTTGGCCGAGCTGTACGTTCCCGGGTCCTTCAGCACGTTCTCGACGTCCTCGAACCGGCTCACCGCGAAGAAGTCGTGCTCCTCGTTGTAGTAGAGGGGTGCTTCCTCGCGGAGACGAGCGAACGTGGGAAACGGATCGAACTGGATCTCCGGGTCGTACGGGTCGTAGTAGAGGTCGTCGCGCGTGCTCGTGGTGATGGTCATCGTGTCGGTCAAGTCCCCCGGGTGAGGTGCCACCCGATCCCGTCGGGTGGCACTGAGTGCCGCCCGACTATGGCACGCGACACACCGCGGTTCCACCTCCTTGCATCCGCCCCTGCGACCGTCCGCCTCCGAAGGAGTGAGTGCCACCTTGGTCCCGCACGTCCGCTCTGGCCGGCGAGGGGTGGCTCCTCAGCTGACGCGATCGAGCTCCATGGGGATGGCGGCGAGGTACTCGGCGAAGACGGGCTCGAGCTCCTCGACCGACAGCCCGTACTCGTCGAGGGTGTACTGCGCGACGCCGAGCTTGTGCTGCGGGTTCGCGTCGAGGTAGCGCCGCATCGACGCTTCGACGTCCGAGGTCAGCTCATCACCGGCCCAGTCGTAGAGCGCCTTGATCTGCCCGATCGGATCGCGGACGAGCTCCGCGTAGTGGAGGTGGAAGAACCGGTCGTCGCCGATGCGCTCGCGAGCGGCGAGAGGCCGCATGACGTGCTCGCGCATCTGCGCCTTGCAGTTCTGCCCGAGGTACGCGGGATCGAAGCCTTCCTCGGTCAAGGTCATGCTGGCGGGCAGCTTCAGGAGGTTGCACAGCGAACCAGTAGCCGTATAAGGGTCTCGATGCGCCCACACCAGCTGAGCGTCGGGGAACACGGCGAGCAGCGTGTCGATGTGCACGGAGTGCGACGGCATCTTGAGGCTCCATCGACCCGGGGCGGTGGACTGGAGGATCTGGAGCACGAGCTTCTGGTACTCGTACGCGCTCGTGACGTCGGCCTCGCCGATGAGCCACTCGGCGTAGCGCGTCGACGGGGTGAACGAGTCCCACAGGAGCCCCTTGAAGTCCTGCTCGTGCAGGAACATGTCCTCGGTGGGCCCGTCGGCGTCCTCCCAGTGCGGGATGGCTCGGCCCGACTTGGCGATGAGGTCGAGGATGAACGCATCCTCCTCGAGCAGCTTCAGGCATCGCGGGTCGGTGCGCAGCGTCTCGGTGGTGGCCGGCGGTACGGTGTCGGCCGCCTCCCACTTGAGCAGCGACCTCCGGTTGGGGTCCTGGGCGAGCAGGTAGCTCGCCACCGTGGTGCCCGTGCGGGGCATGCCGAGGATGAACAGCGGGCGCTCGATCACCTCGTCTCGCACCTCGGGGTGCTGGCGGGCGTAGTCCTCGACCCGCAGGCGGTTGGCCAGCGCCTTGACGGCGCGGTCGACGACCATGGCTCGGCCGCCGTCGCTCTGGCGCGGGTCCGACAGCTCCTCGAGGATGATCGTCAGCCCCTCGCGCCAGCTGTCGGAGTCGAGGTCGTGCAGGCCGGTCAGCTCCCGGGCCTGGTCGACGATGTCGTCGGGGGTGGTCATGGCGCTCCTCGCAGTCGTTCGGCTCGCAGGTCGTTGGCGGCTCGTCGCAGCCACGCCGTCTCCCAGAAGTTGTCGCTGTGCGCCAAGAGCCCCTCGTGGGCGTCTGCCGCGACCGAGCGGGCCGCAGCGACGTCCGCTTCTGACGACCCGCCTTCGGGGAGCGCGCCGCCACGGCTCGACGGGTCGGCGGCGAGCACCAGCTCGGTGAGGTGGATCGCCTCCAGGAAGTCACCGGCGTCGACCCGGGCCTGGGCCGCGGCGGTGAGGGCAGCGGCCCCCGCGGCGCGCACCACGTCGGACGCGACCGAGCTCGCCGGCACGCCGTACAGCTCGGTGGTGGATCGATGGTGGAACCAGCCGGCGTAGGTCTCCCAGATGGCCCGGATGTTCCACGACGTCTTGCCGTAGCGCTCACCCACCTCGAAGTGGGCGGGCAGCTCGACCTCGCGCATGAGGGTGAAGAGGTCGGTGCCCGCTTCCATGCCGGCGACGGTCTGGTCGTGGACCCACTGCGTGGCGTCGCGGAGGTTGGTGACCTCCTCGACGATGAGGTCGGCCCCCTCGATGGGATCGAAGTGCCCGGTGACGAGCCGCTCCGCGCCGAGCGACAGCACGAGGTCGGCCGAGCGCACGTACGACAGCGCCTCTCGATAGCGGTCGCCCCGGATGGTCATCAGGTTGGGGACGTTGCCGAACAGCGGACCGAACAGGTTCCCGGTGAACACCGTCTTGTCGTCGGGCACCCACACGACGAGCGCGTCGGTGGTCTCACCACCGGGCGTCGAGAGCAGCACGATCTCTCGACCGCCGACGGTGAGCTCGAGCCGGTCGCGGAAGTCGATCGTCGGCTCGGGGAAGGTGATGTTCCACTCCTCGGCCGGAAGGCTCGTCATGCCGGCGACCATGGCGTCGTGCATGTGTGACCACGCGAACCCGGCGTTGCGCTGCCGGTAGGCCGGCAGAAGCTCGTGCTCGGCCTTCCACGTGCGCCAGTTCTCCTGCATGACGATGTCGGTGCCGTCGTCGAGCAGGGAGCGGAACGCCGAGAAGTGGTCGGCATGGCCCTGGGTGAACACCAGGTACCGGGTAGATCCGGGGCACACGGCGTCGAAGGCTCGGCGCCGGATGGGCCCCTCGAACGGCAGGCCCGCGTTGATGACGACGCGGCCGTCGTCGGTGCCGATGGCGAACGAGTACGACACGCCGGGCGACATCCAGATGTCGTCGCCGATGGAGACGGCCGGTCCCTCCTCGGCGGGAGCGATGGCCTCGGCACCCGGGCGATCGCGGTGGACGCCGGCCATCAGAAGGCCAGGTATCCGCCGTCGACGGCGATCACGATGCCGGTGGTGTAGGCCGATGCCTCGGTGCAGAGGAAGAGGGCGGCCGCCGAGCACTCCTCGGGGGTTCCCATGCGGTTCATCGGCACGCGGGCCAGCTCCTTGTCCTTGTACTCCTTCAGCTCGGGCATGTCGTCGAGCGGCGACGTCAGCCGGGTCTTGATGAGGCCGGGACCGACGCCGTTCACGCGGATCCCGTCATCCATCCAGGCCAGGGCGAGGTTGCGGATGGTGGCGACCAGCGCGGCCTTCGACGCCGAGTAGCCCATCACGGCGGGCACACCGCGGAAGGCAGACATCGACACGATGGTGACGACCGACGCCCCGCCAGCGAGGTCGCTGGCCGCGAGCGCGCCCCGCAGACCCAGCGTCAGGCGCACGGCGCCTTCGAGGTTCTGCTCGA
>CAZALT010000157.1:0-8054 GCA_964485515.1 uncultured Rhabdothermincola sp.
CACCAACTTGAATGCGCAGGTCAGGCCCCACTTCTCGAGGTGGGGTCTTCTGCTTGTCGGGGTGGCGTCTACCGGCGACGTCTACCGGCCCCGACGGGCCGAG
Source organism: uncultured Rhabdothermincola sp. (assembly GCA_964485515.1). Classification (GTDB taxonomy): domain Bacteria; phylum Actinomycetota; class Acidimicrobiia; order Acidimicrobiales; family Acidimicrobilacustridaceae; genus CAZALT01. The sequence goes on from CAZALT010000157.1 coordinate 104, forward strand.
CCCCACTGATCTGGGCTTTCGCGGTTGATGGCTCGGTAGACGTCTACCGGGCGGCGTTGGCGATCATCTTGGCGAAGCGCTCGGCGGCCGCGGCGCTCATGCCGGGTACGAGGTGCTGGTAGGTGTGGATGGTGAAGGACGGGTGGGCGTGGCCGAGTCGTTCGCTGACGACCTTGACGTCCTCGCCATCCGCGATGAGCAGCGAGGCGTGGGTGTGGCGGAGGTCGTGGAATCGAACCCGGGGGATGTCGGTGCGGGCGATGATGCGGTCGAAGAGCTGGCTGATCGATTGTGGGTTGAGGTAGCGGCCGGCGGTGTTGCAGAACATCCAGTCGTCGATCCCCGCCGGCAACGCATCGGCCTCGAGCCGGCGCCGCCACCGCTGGAGAAGGTCGACAGTGGCGGCGTCGAGCTCGACGGTGCGGCGGCTGGTGCGGGTCCTCGGTCCGAATTCGGTCGCGGTGCCGCCAACGCATTGAAGGGTGCGCCGGATCGACAGCCGGTTCGCCCGGGTGTCGAGGTCGAGCCATTTGAGGCCGGCGATCTCGCCGCGGCGCATGCCGGTGTGCGCCGCGAGGTGCAGGGCGGGGTAGAGCCGGTGGGTGGATGCGACGTCGAGGAATCGGGCCAGCTCGGACTCGGTCCAGATGCGGGCGACCGCCTTGCCCGACCGTGATGGTCGGAGGTGTTCGTTGTCGGCGACGTTGCGGCCGATCAGCTCGCGTCGCAACGCGAGGTCGAGCGCGGCGCGGACGATCATGTGCACCTCGAGGATCGTCTTTGGTGCGAGCCCTTGGTTGTGCTGGCCGCCGGTGTTGGCCAGTTCGCCGTAGAAGGTCTCGAGGTGATCGAACCGGAGTCGCCGAAGCGGGATGTCGCCGATGGCGGGAACGATGTAGCGGTCGACGAACCACGCGTACCGGTATGCGGTTGTTGCGCGGACCTGGCGCCGCTTGCGTGGGATCCACTGCTCGGTGAGGAACTCGCCGAGCGTCATCGGGCCGCCGGTCTTGGGCGGTGGGACAGCGTCGCGTTCGTCGTCGAGGCGACGAACCATGGCTTCCGCGTCGGCTCGGTCGTGGCCCGCCGGGTGCCATCGTCGGCGTTCCTTGGCGGTGAGCGGGTCGGTGCCGTAGGCGACGACGTAGAAGCGGTTCTGGCGTTGGATGATGTAGCTCATCGCCTCAGCGTGAACGACTTCGACGCCAACCCGAAGAGCGATGTCGACCTGTACCGCAGCCTCGGTCCGCCGGCGAGCAGGCGAAATATTCGTGTACCGTACGGATATCGGCGACCGAGGGGGAGCGCATGTCCGATCGCATCTTCGAGAGCGCAGTGATGGAGTGCCCACACGCCTACTTGGGCGAGCTGCGAGCACAGGAGCCCGTGCACCGGGTCGAGGGCACCGATGCGTTCTTGGTGACCCGGCTCGACCTGGTGAAGGAGGTCGTGGCGGACCCGAAGCGGTTCTCGAGCCGAACCGGTGAGTTCCTGTTCTGCGACGTCGACGGTCAGGTGGGACTGCGGCCGCCGATCGGCGAGGCCGGCCGCGACGAGGACGCGTTCGGGATCCTGGCGACCGCCGATCCGCCCGACCATGCCCGACACCGCGCCGTGTTGAGCCGCATCTTGTCTGCGGGAGCGATCAAGGCGCGCGCTGGCGAGTTCCAAGCGATGATCGACGCCGCACTCGATCCGGCGTTGGTGCGGGGCCGAGTGGAGTGGATGGAGGAGGTCGCGGAGCCGCTGCCGATGCTCATGGTGACTCGACTCCTCGGCGTTGCCGACGAGGACGCACCGGTGCTCAAGGAGCAGGGCTACGCATCGGTCGAGTTGATCAGCGGGTTCGTGTCCGACGATGACATCCCCGCCTTGCAGGCCAAGCTGGTCGAGCTCGGCCCGGCGATCGAGGCGTTCGCCGCGGCGTGCGCCTCGCCGGATCCGGATCCGTCGACCGTCGTCGGAGTGTGCGCCAGCTCGCTCGCGACGGGGGATCTCGACGAGCTCGAGGTGTTCGGGATCCTTGCCACGTTGCTGGCGGCTGGTGGCGAGTCGACCACGAGCCTCCTCGGTGCCGGGGTCCGCATCCTGGCTGAGGACCGTGTGCTCCAGGACCGCCTGCGCGCTGACCCGTCCCTGGTCCCGGCGTTCGTCGAGGAGGCGTGTCGGATCGAGCCACCGTTCCGCGGTCACTACCGGCGGGTCGTCTCCGACACGACCCTCGCCGGTGTCGATCTTCCGGCTGGCTCACGGCTCGTGCTCGCGTGGCCTGCGGCAAATCGGGGCGACGAGCTCGGAGGCGATGCGGTCGACGTCGATCGATCGAACCCCCGCCAGCACGTCGGGTTCGGGTGGGGTGCACACCTGTGCGTCGGCGCGCCGCTGGCGAGGATGGAAGCGCGGGTCGCGTTCGAACGGCTCCTGGCACGAACCCGCGTCTTCACGATCGAGCCGGGTGCCGAGATCCGCCACCACCGCAGCTTGATGGTCCGTCGCCTCGAGTCTCTCCCTCTCACCCTCGTGCCCGCATGAGCACTCGCAGCGCTCCGGTCGAAGGCCGAGCACAGCAAACCTCCGCGTCACCGGAGTCGGATCGCCCTCGAACACGTCGAGGTCCCGGTCGGCCGAAGGTGCTCACCCACGACGAGATCATCGACGCCGCCATGGTCATCGCCCGCGATCAGGGCATCGCGCAGCTCTCCATGCGCGCGGTCGCCCGGCAACTCGATGTTCCGCCCATGACGATCTACGGCTACGTCCCCAACAAAGACGCGCTCGACACGATGGTCATCGACCGCATCCTGAGCGAGGTCCGCATCCCCGAACCCGATGAAGGGCCGTGGGACGAACGGCTGCGCACCCTGCTTTGCGACGCACGCCGGATCCTCGTCGAGCGACCGCACCTCGGCGACAGACAGCCGATCCTCGGTGGAAGCGCGGTTGAGCTGCTGCATCGAGGCGCGTTCGGTCGCGAAGCGACCCGCCTCGCCGACGGGGTCTTCGACCTGCTCACCGAAGGCGGCTTCGCGTCGGACGATCTGGGTGTCTGCTTCAGCGCCCTGTTCACCTACGTCACCGGCTACGTCGACCCCGCCGCAGACGCCGATGTCTTCGCCGTCGGTCTGCAGGCACTCATCGCAGGGATCCGACAGACGATCGGACCACGCGCCATCGACTGACGCCGACCGGCCCTGAGCGCGAGCGTGGACCAGCGAAGCTCGAGGGTGATGTCGGTACCGTCCGACCGAAGCCGAGGAGTGCAGCAGTTGACGAAGCAACGTCACATCCGGCCGGGCGATCATCTGCACGAGGACGACACGATCGTCATCCGTGGCGGCGATCTCGACCCCGACGTCGTGCGGGCAGATGCGCTGCGGTATCACTCGATCTATGGCGAGTACGGCATCTCGGTGTTCGCTGCCCGTGACGCGACCGTCGACGAGCTCGCACAGCAGGTTCCGCTGGTGCGCTTCGAGGTCCTCACCCTGGTGCGCGTCGGTGACCTGCGGGCGGCGGGCTTTCGGCTCGAACCGACCGGCCGCAACCCACGACACTTCACGGTCGCCTTCGATGACCTCGAGCAAGGGGTCGACGCGCTGGAAGCCTGTGAGCATCGCAGCTGGCTGAACCCGTACCATGAGGACTGACCGAACGGAGGTGACAGCCATGGATGACCTCGACCTCGTCGCCGACCTCAACGACCAAGACGACGACGGCCTCGGCTGGTCCACCCTCGCCGATGCCGTTGCCCCCGAACGCATCCGCCCCGGCGCGATGCTGCTCGCCGGCAACTCCCAGGCCCATGCCGTCGTGCGGGTCGTCGCCGTCGATGACGACGGCCAGGTGCATTTCGCGATCCTGCCCGGATCGGTCGCCAAGAACCGGCACCTGCTCGACCGAACGGTGGCCTGACGTGCCCGCCCAGCTGCCGGCCGACTTCTACACTTCTTCTACACTTTTCAAAGTGACGGGGTGGTACGAGGCGGTACGGTCGGGGAGTGCGGCAGCGCGAAACCCCAGCTCAGCGGTACCAAACGGGACGGCCTGGTACGAGCTGGCATGACCCCCATAACCCGAAGGTCGCAGGTTCAAATCCTGCCCCCGCCACCAACTTGAATGCGCAGGTCAGGCCCCACTTCTCGAGGTGGGGTCTTCTGCTTCTCAGGGTGGGGTCTACCGGCGACGTCTACCGGGTTCGGCGATCGCACCACCTCTGAGCTGGGCTTTCGCGGCTGATGGCTCGGTAGACGTCTACCGAGTCGCGGCGGCGATCATGGTGGCGAAGCGCTCTGCGGCGGCGGCGCTCATGCCGGGGAGCAGGTGCTGGTAGGTGTGGATGGTGAAGGCGGGGTGGGCGTGACCGAGCCGTTCGCTGACGACCTTGACGTCCTCACCGTCGGCGATGAGCAGCGAGGCGTGGGTGTGGCGGAGGTCGTGGAATCGGACTCGCGGGATGTCGGTGCGGGCGAGGATCCGATCGAAGAGCTGGCTGATCGACTGCGGGTTGAGGTAGCGGCCAGCGGTGTTGCAGAACATCCAGTCGTCGATCCCCGCGGGCAGCCCGTCGCGTTCGAGTCGCTGCTGCCATCGCTGGAGGAGGTCGACGGTCGCTGCGTCGAGCTCGACGGTGCGGCGGCTGGTGCGGGTCTTGGGTCCGAACTCGGTGGCGGTGCCGCCGACGCATTGGAGGGTGCGCCGGATCGACAGCCGGTTGGCCTTGGTGTCGAGGTCGTGCCACTTGAGCCCGGCGATCTCGCCGCGCCGCATGCCGGTGTGCGCCGCGAGGTGCAGGGCGGGGTAGAGCCGGTGGGTGGAGGCGATGTCGAGGAACCGGGCCAGTTCGGACTCGGTCCAGATGCGGGCCACGGCCTTGCCCGAACGTGACGGCCGGAGGTGTTCGTTGTCGGCGACGTTGCGGCCGATGAGCTCGCGTCGCAGGGCGAGGTCGAGCGCAGCGCGGACGATGATGTGCACCTCGAGGACGGTCTTCGGTGAGAGTCCTTGGCCGTGTTGGCCGCCGGTGGTGGACAGCTCGCCGTAGAACGTCTCGAGGTGATCGAGCCGGAGGCGACGCAGCGGGATGTCGCCGATCGCGGGGACGATGTAGCGGTCGACGAACCAGGCATACCGGTACGCGGTCGTCGCCCGGACCTGGCGGCGCTTGCGCGGCATCCACTGGTCGGTGAGGAACCCGCCGAAGGTGATCGGTCCGCCGGTCTTCGGTGGCGGGTCGTCACGTTCCAGGTCGAGGCGAGTGGACATGGCTTCGGCGTCGGCGCGGTCGTGTCCGGCGGGGTGCCATCGTCGGCGTTCCTTTCCGGTGAGTGGGTCGGTGCCGTAGGCGACGACGTAGAAGCGGTTCTGGCGTTGGATGATGTAGCTCATCGACACAGCGTGGACGACTTCGACGCCAACCCGAAGGGCTCGTTGGAGTCCGACGGCAGTCGTCTGGTGCTCACGGTGCTCGATCGTGCCGCGGAACGTCCTGGGTGGTGTCACTGACCGGCCATATCCTCGGCGGCGTGAGTATCCCGATCATCCCCGGCTACATCGATGGTCCGACTCCAGGCCGACTTGTCGATCTCTGGACGCAACCCACCGGCGACTATCCCGACGAGTTGTGGCCGGTCGACGTGCTTGCCTCGATCGTGCATGAACCCACCGGCTGGCTCACGGTGTGTGAGCACCACTCGACCGAGGAGCTGAACGGCGGTCGAGGGTGCGTCCTGGTTGCTCCCGACCATGTCGGTTCGACTCTGGAGCACACGGGTTGGATCGGGCGGGGACTTGGCACCTTCAGCATCTGGGAGGACTTCGAAGGGCACAGCGGGTTCGATGCCGGCCTGCGGTCGACCGAGCGGGACTCGGACCTCGAGTTCTTTGTTCAGGTCAAGCGGCCTGTTGGATCGCCCGACGCCGTGCTCGACCTGTCACACCCCTTCCTCTGGTACTTCGACGCGTATCCGGTCCGCGGTGGATGGGCGTATGTGAACGAAGCGGGTCGACCCCAGGAGCTCGTCCGCGCTCACATCGCACGGGAGCACTGGGCCGTGGAGGTCCGCGCCCTGGAGTTCCGACAGTTCCTCCACGCCTGTGGTCGGCACGCAGTCGTGCAGGTCGACTGGGTCCCGAGAACGAACTCGCATGGCTTCAGCCGCACGGACGATGAGTTCCGCAACGAGTGGGCGAGCTTCGACTTCGTCGCGACCTCGGAGCGGGCGTACTCGGACCGTGGCGGCTTCTCCCGCTTGCTCGGCCAGTACGTCGTCAACGGCTCCCCCACGGGCCGCGTGCCGAGGATGGAAGAGCGTCGCGCTGAGCTGGACTACCCAGAGTTCGTCTACGGCGTCGACGCCTCGTCTGGCAGGCCGGTGCGGCACTCCTGCGACCCGGATGCGCTCGGGACCTACTTCGACGAGGACAACAGCCGTCTCCACTACCTGACGCCGGTGAACTTCAAGCGAGAGGTGCTCATCCCCTACGCGCACGAGCCGAACCGGTACCGGCTGAGCCGGTCGAGGCTGGAGTGCCTCAGCCTTTGGGGTCTCGACATCTCGTTCAACTCGGCTGATCTCGTCGAGGTCTACCTCGGCGACCTCGGCCGCGATCTCCCGTCCGACGAGTGGGCGCACTGGATCGCGTACAACGTGATCCCCGAAGGAGAGATGGAGCAGGGGCGGTTTCGGCGCGACTTCCTGAACCAGATCGCCTTGTCGGCCGACGTTCCCAGCGACCTCCGTCGCGCTCGCTCCAAGGCAGCCGCTGTATCCGAGGAGGTATTCGGTTCACCGGTGTGGCGTCCCCTCGACGAGCACATCGCTCCCGAGTACGAGTCCATGATCGGTCCGTTGAGCGACGACCCGGCTGCACTGCAAGGTCCCCTGATCCTCCTCGCGAAGGTGTTTGTCGACGCGATTGACCCGGCTCCGCTCAAGGCGTTCCTCGGCGGCGCACAGTCGGGGGAGAAGAGCCTCAGCCTTCTCGGACGAACTGTCGAACGCCTCGGCGGTTCCGTCGACGATGTCGAAGCGCTCCGAGCTCTCTACGACGTCCGCTCTGCTGGCGGCCTTGCTCACCTCGGCGGCTCACGAAGGCAGGCTGCACTGAGCCGCCTAGGGATTGCTGAGCTGAGCACGATCGAAGCGTTCGATCACGTCGCCATGCGCATCATCGATTGTCTCGAACGGATCACCGGCCTTCTGCAGTCGCAGACTCCCGCGGAGGTGCCTCGGGAGGGATGACCGTGACGAGTCAGCCAGCGCCAACGCGGGCCGCGAGCCAGGGTGGGATTGGGTAGGGCGTTTCGACAGGGAGAAGAGCTGAGGCCTCCGCCAATTCGCCGCGCCGGACGTGTTGGTGGACCTGCTGCGTCAGCTCGGTGGTGTCGGTGATGGCGACGGTCCAGTCGTCGACGTAGCGGTCGACGGCGACGCCCCCGAGGCCGATCTGGATTGCGCGGTGTGCCAGCGGTTGGAGTTGGAGATCGCGTTCGGGATCCCACTGGATCCGCACTGGTGATGACGCCTTCGCCTTGACCCACTCGTCATGGCTCTCGTACGTGACGGCCTCGTAGTGACTGAGGGAGGCATTCGCCAGGGCCCACTCGAAACCTTCGCGGGTGATCTCGATGGCGAGGACGCGTTCCTGGCCGTCCTTGGTCGCCCAACCGGACCGGTAGGCCATCCAGAGGAACGACGGCTTGATCCAGGTCATCCGCTTTCGCTTGAACGGCGAGACGAAGCGGCCATTCGTGAGGGCGGCGTCTGCGATGGCGGATGAGTAGGCCTGGTACACGGTGATCGTCGACTCCGAGAATTGCGCTCGGACTTGGCGATGTGGAGTGGGGTCAGGAGAGGTCATGTTCGAGTGGAGGAGGCGCGGTCGATCGGGGTAAGTCTGGCTGACGTCGAGCCGCACCGGCCTGTGCAAACCGCCGAGGCGTCTGACGCAT
>CAZALT010000158.1:0-8050 GCA_964485515.1 uncultured Rhabdothermincola sp.
GCCATGATGAGCCGGAGAGCCATGATGAGCCGGAGAGCCATGATGAGCCGGAGAGGGTGGGGTGGCCCTTGAGGGGTCGACAGGGGCGTCTCACCCGATCAGCTCGCCGTCAGAGGGTCTCGCGCTCGTACCGGGCGACCGCTTCGATCTGCTCGGCGGTCAGCCGATCCTTGAACGCGGGCATGCCGCCGCCCTTGCCGTCCGCGATGATCGCGATGTGGTCGGCGATGTCGGGGAACTCCACCTCGACCACCCCGGCCAGCTTCGGTCCACTGGCGCCACCCCCCTTGCTGCCGTGACACGACGCGCAGTACGAGCGGTACACCTGCTGGCCCTGGGCCAGCACCGGGTCGGTGGGCGTCGCGATGCCGTCGTCGCCCCCGCCACATGCCGCGCCGGTGAAGGCCATCGCCACGGTGACCAGGACGACCAGGACGACCCTTCGCATGTGCACGGTCGCTCACGATACCCGGGCGCCGCGACGCACCCGGACGCGGCCCGGACTGTCGGCTCCGGGCGAGACATGGCGATACTGGCTCCATGGGATTCAATCCGCAGCGCCCCCGACGCAAGAGCCCGGCCGACTACGTCATGGTCGGTGCCGCGCTGGTCATCGTCGTGCTGCTCGTCGCGTGGGCCTTCTTCGCCTGACACCCGAACCGATACCCGACGCGTGAGCCCACACCTGCCCGACGACCCGACCGGCATCCACACCGACCCGATGGGCCTCGTCGTCGAGGTGCGACGCGTGCAACCGTACGAGGCGCGCAAGGCCTACCTCTGCCCCGGATGCAACCGGGACATCGCCGCCGGCACCGGACACCTCGTGGCCGTGCCGCTCGACGCGCCGGACCTCCGCCGCCACTGGCACCGGGGCTGCTGGCAGAACCGTGCCACCCGTCGCCCCGGGAGGCACTGACCTCGACCTCTGCGGCCGTGGTTCAGAACGCGCCTTCGACGACGTCGAGCTCGCCGGCCAGGATGCAGGCGACGTCGAAGCGAACGCCCGACGGCCGAGCGCCGGTCTCCTCGATGAACCGACCGGCGAGGACCCGTAGCCGCTGGGCCTTCACGGGAGTGATGGCCTCGATGGGCGCACCGAAGGCGAGCGAGGACCGTGATTTCACCTCGCAGATGACGAGTAGGCGTCGCTTGGTGACCACCAGGTCGAGCTCACCTTCACGGCACCGCCAGTTGCGCGCCACGATCCGGTAGCCGTGGCGTTGGTACCAGACGGCGGCTTGCTCCTCTCCGGCGGCACCGATCTCGCGGTTGCTCAGCCGCCGCGGCCGTCGGCCGGACCGAGCGTCACCATCTCGCCCCTCGGGCGCGGGGCTCACCCCAGATCCTCGCGGGGGAGCTCCTCGATGTTGACGTCCTTGAAGGTCGTGATGGTGACGCTCGAGACGAACCGGTTCTGCCGGTACATGTCCCACACCCAGGCGTCACGCAGCGTGACGTCGATCCAGGTTCGGCTGTCCTCGCCGTGGACGGCCTTGTCGATCTCGTTCGCGAGGTAGAAGCGTCGCTCGGTCTCGACGACGTAGCGGAACATCGGGAACACGTCCCGGTACTCGCGGTACAGCAGGAGCTCGACCTCGGACTCGTAGTCCTCGAGGTCTTCGGTGCTCAACGTCGGCTCACGTTTGCTGCGCTCGATGCCACTGGACGGAATCAAAGCTCACCGAGAGACCGTTGCGCAATGGTCTTCGAGCTGGCCGGAGATCCGACCTCGGCAACCACGGCTGATGCCGGGCCGCCGAGAACGTCTCAGTCGCGCTTCTCTTTGATCTTCGCGGCCTTGCCGACGCGGTCACGCAGGTAATAGAGCTTGGCCCGACGGACGTCGCCACGGGTGACGACTTCGATCTGGGCGATGACCGGGGAGTGCACGGGGAAGGTGCGCTCGACGCCGACGCCGAAGCTCACCTTGCGGACCGTGAAGGTCTCGCGAGCGCCTTCGCCTTGGCGGCCGATGACCGCGCCCTGGAAGACCTGGACACGTTCACGGCTGCCCTCGATGACCCGGACATGCACCTTCAGCGTGTCGCCCGGTGCGAACTCGGGGACATCGTCGCGAAGCGCTCGCTGGTCGATGAGATCGGTGGCTTTCATGACAAACGCATCTCCTAGTGGGCCACGAGCACATCCAGCCGGGTCGTGGACGAACCTTCGCTCGATCCTCGCTTCGCTGCGGTCGAGCACATCTACGACTCTGCTGGGTCGCTTCGCCTTCGGCTCAGCTCCATACGTGGAGAGAGCAGGATACGCAGCCGACCCCGGAAAGCACAAAGTCGGAGCGGACACAAGGACCCTTTGGCCCACGCGGGCCCCATCGGGGCCACGGCCGACAACCACCGTCACGAGCGATCGTCGCCGCCAGGCTCGCCCGAGACGTCGGGGAACTCGCCCAGGAGCTTCTCGTCGGCTGCCGTGAGTCCGCCGCGTGCCTCGATGAGGTCGGGTCGGGATGCGAGCGTGTGGCGCAGCGCCCGAGCCCTCCGCCATCGGTCGACGCGGCCGTGGTCGCCCGAGCGCAGGACGTCGGGAACCGACCAGTCGCGGAACACCGCCGGCTTGGTGTACTGCGGGTACTCGAGCAGGCCGTCGGAGAACGACTCCTCGGTGGCCGAGGTGTCGTTGCCCATCACCCCGGGAACCAGTCGCCCGACGGCTTCGAGGACCACCATGGCGGCCACCTCGCCCCCGGCAAGGACGACATCGCCGATCGACAGCTCGCCGTCGATCAGGTGGTCGCGCACCCGTTGGTCGACGCCTTCGTAGCGTCCGCAGAGCATCGAGAAGCCGTCGAGCCGCGCGAGCTCGCGGGCGTAGGCCTGGTCGAGCGTCCGGCCGCCCGGCGCCAGCAGCAGCAGCGGCCGGGGCGGGTCGACGGCCTCGACCGTGGCGAAGATCGGCTCGGGCTTGAGCACCATGCCCGCTCCCCCACCGAACGGCGTGTCGTCCACCGTGCGGTGCGTGTCGGTCGTCGCCTCGCGCAGGTCGTGGACGCGGATGTCGAGCAAATCTCGTTGGCGCGCCTTGCCGAGCAGGCTCTGCGACGCGAAGTCGTCGACCATGGCCGGGAAGATCGTGATGACGTCGATGCGCACCGCGGGCTCTCCGGGCTCAGTCGTCGTTCGAGGCGAGAGCCTCGCCGCCATCGACCGAATCTCCGTCGACCGAATCTCCGTCGACCGAATCTCCGTCGAGAAGCCCGATCGGCGGATCGACCTCGATGCGGGCCGGACGGTCGAGCCACTGCGTGACGAAGGTGAGCGGGATGAGTCCACCCGACTCGAGCACGAGGATGTCGCTGGCCGGGTTGGAGAGCACCGACTCGACGATGCCGTGCGAGACGCCCGAGACGTCGATCACCTCAGCGCCGATCAGCTCGTGCACCCAGAGCGCATCCGGATCGTCGAGCTCGTCGCCGTCGAGCGGCTCACCGAGCAGCGTGAGGCCACGCAGAGCATCGATGTCCTCGCGGCGCTTCATGCCCTCGAACAGCACGACCCAGCGGTCCTGGTGCGGACGCGACGCGGCGACCACGAGCTCGTGGTCGCCAGCGTGGAGCACCGAACCCACGGCGAGCCGCTCGGTGTGGTTGGACGTGAGGTTGACCACGACCTCGCCCTTGAGCCCGTGGGCCCGGTTGATGCGGCCGACCTCGAGCAGGGTGGTCATGGTCGTGACCTCCGAAGGTGGAAGATCAGTCGACGAACTCGATGTCGATCTGCACGTCGTCGCGCACAGCAGCGGCGCGGGTGACGGTGCGGATCGACTGGGCCACGCGGCCTCGCTTGCCGATGACCCGACCCATGTCGCCGTCGGCGACGTGGACGTTGAGCGTGAGGCGGCGACCGCTGTCGTCGACCTCCACGCGCACCTCGTCGGGGTTGTCGACGAGCGACTTCACGAGGAACTCGAGCACCGCTTCGGCGGTCTCGGCGGATTCGCCACCCTCGGCGGCGGCATCGTCGGACGGGGCGTCCTCTGCGACCTCGGAGTCGCTCAAGATGCGTCCGCCGTGGTGGGTGCTTCTGCGGTGGCAGCCTCGGCGGCGGGAGCGGCGACGGCAACGGCCTCGCCCTTGAACTCGCCCCAGGCGCCACTGATCTTCAGCAGCTTCTCGACGGTCTCGGTGGGCTGGGCGCCCTTGCGCAGCCAGGCCACGGCCTTGTCGTTCTCGACGTTGAGCGTGGACGGCTCGGTGCGAGGGTTGTAGTTGCCGATGATCTCGATGAAGCGGCCGTTGCGGGGCGACCGACTGTCGGCCGCGACGATGCGGTACGTCGGCTGCTTCTTCTTGCCCATGCGCATGAGGCGGAGCTTGACCATCTTCGATTCTTCTCTCTTCGTTCTTCGTGCTGTTCGGCGTGGAGGCCGTCGGGCGTGCGAGGTGGCAGCCCGAAAACGAGCAGCCATCCATGGTGGCCGCAGACAGGCCTCCGAGGCAAGCCGAGCCGCCCGCGGGACGGATCGACGGTAGCGACGAGCCCGCGACGCGGCATCCGCCACTTCACGTCAACCGTGACCCAAGCCGCTTTCGCCAAGGCACTCCGACGTGGAGGACCAAACGTCGGCGGCTCCCCCTGGCGACGATGTGCCTACTTCAGGACGATGTGCCTACTTCAGGTTGGGGAGACCGCCGCCGAGGTTGCCGCTCTGGAGGTCGTCGAGCGTGGGCAGACCCCCGTTGCGCTGTTCGAGCTCGGCGGCGAAGTCGGGCAACTTGGGCATGCGTGCGCCCTTGGCTGTCGTACGCCCGCCGCCCTGACCCGGACGACCGCCGCTCTTCTTGCCCTTCTTGCCCGCCTTGGCCGCTTTGCGGCTGCCCTTGGCGATCTTCTTGGAGCCGAAGCCGCCGAGGCGCTTCATCTGCTTGGAGACCTCGCGGAACTGGTTGATGAGGAGCGTGACCTGCTGGGGGTCGTTTCCGCTGCCCTTGGCGATGCGCTCGCGCCGGGAGGCGTCGACGAGCTCGGGGCGCGTGCGCTCCTCCATGGTCATCGACTGGATGATGGCCTCGATCCGGTTGATCTCGCGGTCGTCGATCTCGGCGTTCTTCACCTCTTTGGGGATGCCCGGCATCATCCCCATGAGCCCGGAGATGGGGCCCATCTTCTTGATCTGCTGCATCTGGACCAGGAAGTCGTCAAGGGTGAACTGCCCCTCGAACATCTTGGCGGCAGCTTCCTCGGCCTCCTTCTGGTCGAAGACCTCTTCGGCCTTCTCGATGAGGGTGAGCATGTCGCCCATGCCCAAGATGCGCCCGGCGAGGCGGTCCGGATGGAAGAGGTCGAAGTCCTTGAGCTTCTCGCCGGTGGAGGCGAAGGCGATGGGTCGGCCCACGACCTCCTTGACCGACAGCGCGGCGCCACCGCGGGCGTCGCCGTCGAGCTTGGTGAGGATGACGCCGTCGAGCTCGAGGGTCTGGTGGAACGACTCGGCGGTCTGGACCGCGTCCTGACCGGTCATGGCGTCGATGACGAGGAAGGTGTACTTCGGCTGGGTGACCTCGGAGATCCGGCGGACCTCCTCCATCAGCTCGACATCGATGGACAGTCGGCCGGCGGTGTCGAGGATGACGACGTCGCGGCCGGTCTTGCGGGCTTCGACCAGTGCGGCCTCGGCGACCGACACCGGGTCGGTGGCCTCGCTGAACACGGGCACGTCGATCTGGCGGCCGAGGGTGCGCAGCTGCTCGACGGCGGCAGGGCGCTGGAGGTCGCAGCCGACGAGCAGGGGGTTGCGGCCCTGGCTCTTGAACCAGCGGCCGAGCTTGGCCGAGTTGGTGGTCTTGCCCGAACCCTGGAGGCCGGCCATGAGCACGACGGTGGGGGGCTTCGAGCTGTAGGTGATCTTGATCGTCTCGCCGCCGAGGGTGGCGGTGAGCTCCTCGTTGACGATCTTGATGACCTGCTGGGCGGGGCTCAGCGCCTGGCTGACTTCGACCCCCACGCAGCGCTCGCGCACGCGCGCTACGAAGTTCTTGACGACCGGCAGGCTGACGTCGGCTTCGAGGAGGGCGAGACGGATCTCGCGCAGCACCTCGTCGACATCGGCCTCGGAGAGCTTCCCCCTGCTCTTGAGCTTGGAGAAGATGCCTTCGAATCGGTCGGAGAGAGCGTCGAACATGAGGGCTGGAGCCTATCGGCGGAAGGGACGGAGACGAACTGGCTGGGAAGACCTGGGCTATTCGGCGTATCTGTCCAGCCAGTTCGCCGAATCAGGGGTTGGTCAGGCGGTGACGGCCTCGACCTCGAGGAGGTCGTCGACGCCGACGACACCCGGGATGGCGGTGGTGACCTTGATCAGCTCGTCGCGGGCGTCCTCGTCGGGAACCGACCCGCGCAGCTGGGCGCGGCCCGCGGTGACGTACACATCAGGCTGGGGAAGGTGCCAGGTGCGGGGAGCGTGACCGAGCTCGAAGCTGACGGTCTCCGCCAGCTCGTCGTCGGTGGGCGGCGCCCCACCCCCGAGCTTGGCGAGCAGGATGGCCCGCAGGTCCTTGCCGGCGAACGGCGCGAACAGCAGCCCGAGCACGAATCCGACGACGAGGAAGACGACGCCGCTGACGCCCGCGACGCGGGTGGCGCGCACGCCGACCTTCACCGGTGCCGTCGCGACCGTGGTCCCGACCTTGAACGAGATGCCCACCGCGGCGAACAGCACCTTGACGGGCAGGAGCACGAGGCGCCAGAGGATGTGGACGAACCACTTGATCAGCTTCACGAGAACAACGCCTCCACGAATTCTTCCGGGTCGAACGCCACGAGGTCTTCGACGCCTTCGCCCAGTCCGACGAGCTTGACGGGTATGTCCAGCTCGGCCTGCACGGCTACCACGATGCCACCTTTCGCAGAACCGTCCAGCTTCGTCAGCACGACACCGGTGAGATCAGCGGCTTCCTTGAACTGACGCGCCTGGGTCAGCCCGTTCTGGCCGGTGGTGGCGTCGATGACGAGCAGCACCTCGGACACCGTGCCTGCACCCTTGTCGGCGACCCGGCGCACCTTGCGCAGCTCCTCCATGAGGTTGATCTTGTTGTGGAGGCGACCGGCGGTGTCGGCCAGGACCAGGTCGGCGCCACGGGACGACGCGCTCTCGACGGCATCGAAGATGACGGCACTCGGGTCGCCACCCTCGGCGCCCCGGACGATCTCGGCTCCGGAGCGATCAGCCCACATCGAGAGCTGCTCGGCCGCCGCGGCACGGAACGTGTCGCCCGCGGCGAGCAGGACCCGCGTGCCGGCTTCGGTTTCGCGGCGGGCGAGCTTGCCGATGGTGGTGGTCTTGCCGACGCCGTTGACGCCAACGAAGAGCCAGACCGATGGGGCGGTCTCCGCGTAGTGCAGGTCACGGTCGAAGCCCGCCAGCAGCGAGATCAGCTCGGCCTTCAGCGCGTCGAGCAGGGCCTCGCCGTCGGTGATGCTCTCGTCCTTGACCCGACCGCGGAGCGTGTCGAGCAGCTTGGTCGTGGTGGTGATGCCGACGTCGGCGCGGATGAGCGCTTCTTCGAGCTCCTCCCACGCCTCCTCGTCGATCTTGGACCGACCCGTGATGGAGCCGACGTAGCCCGACAGCAGTCCGCGGGCCTTGCCGAGGCGGTCGCGGAACCGGGGCTTGACCGGCAGCTCGACCTCGAGGACCTCGTCGGGGACGCCCTCGGGTTCGGCCCCGGGGACGGGCTCGACGACCTCGGGGGCCTCGGGCTCGGCGGAAGGTTCGACGACCACCGGTTCGCGCTCGACCTCGGGCGGCACGAGGGTCTCGGTCGGTGCCTCGTCGAGGAGAGCGGGGTCGGGCTTGGACGGCGCCTTGGTCGCCGGGCCCGTCTTGGTGGCCGGTGCGCGGTCTTTGGTGACGGTGGGCGGCTCGACGATGCCGTCCTTGCGGCGGCGGGTGGCGACGAAGGCCCCACCGACGAGGGCACCCACCAGGAAGAGAACAGCGACGATGATGACGATTTCCATGAGTCGCCCAGCCTACGGGCCGACCCCACCTCGGAGAAATGCGCCCACCCGACCACCGGGGCCCCAAATTG
>CAZALT010000159.1:0-8022 GCA_964485515.1 uncultured Rhabdothermincola sp.
TCCAGCCCCAGTCCTCGTAGCCCCACAGGTTCTCGTTGTTGCCCGTCAACAGCACGAGCGAGGGGTGGTGGGCGATGCGGGTGACGTTCTGGCGGGCCTCGGCCTCGATCTCGGAGCGCAGCGGCTCCTCCTCGGCGTACGCGGCACAGGCGAACGTAAAGTCCTGCCAGGTCAGCAGACCCAGCTCGTCGCACAGGTCGTAGAAGTCGTCGTTCTCGTAGATGCCGCCGCCCCACACCCGGATGAGGTTGAGGTGGGCGTCGCGGGCCTGCGTGAGGCGACGTTCGTAGCGCGCACGGTCGACCCGCACCGGCAGGGCGTCGTCGGGGCTCCAGTTGACGCCCTTCACGAACACGGGCACACCGTTGACGACGAGCTGGAACGGACGCGAGCCGTCTGCGTCGGCCTCGGTGTTCCAGACGACCTCGCGGAACCCGACCGTGCGGTGGGTCGCGTCGATGACTTCGTCGGCGTGCAGGCGCACATCGACGACGTAGAGGGGCTGCTCGCCGTACCCGGCGGGCCACCAGCGCCGCACCTCGTCGAGGTCGACGCGCACGAGCGCGCGGTCACCGTCGACGGCGACGATCGCCGCCGGCAGCGGAGCCTGGATGCCGGGCCCGTTCACCATGACCGACGCGCTGAGGGGTGCCGACGCATCCGTCGCCCGCTCGATCACGATCTCGACGTCGACGACGCCGCCGGCACCCTCGGGAGTCGCCGTGACACGCACCTCGGCAAGACGCGCGGTCGACCACGACTCGAGGCGCACCGGCTTCCACAGGCCGCTGGTGAAGGTGGCGATGCCCCAGTCCCAGCCGAAGTTGCAGGCCGACTTGCGGATCGCCTCGTACGGCAGCGGGTAAGGCCGCTGGCGCACCCCGAGGGCGACCGACTGCTCGTTGGCGTATCGGACGGGGCTGCGGAAGGCGACCGTGAGCGTGTTGTCGCCCTCGACCAGCAGTCGCGCCGCATCGAACCGGAATGACCGGTGCTGGTTGGCGACCTCGGCGAGCAGCTCGCCGTTCAGCGTGATCGAGGCCACGGTGTCGACGCCGTCGAACACGAGGTCGTGACGCTCGGCGGCGGCGAGCTCGGCAGCCGTCACGGTGAAGACCGTCTCGTACGTCCAGTCGACCAGACCGATCCACGCCAGCGCCGACTCATTGTCGTCCAGGTACGGGTCGGGGATGAGGCCTGCGGCGAGCAGGTCGGTGTGCACGACACCGGGGACGACGGCCGGCATGCTCCGACCGGCGATGCCCTCGGGGGCAGGTCCGGACGCGGCGAAGAGGCTCCAGCCTGTGGCCAGTGCCCGGCTGGTGAGCGCGGTGGGGATCGATTCGGTGGTGGTGCTCACTTGACTGCTCCGGCGACGAGGCCCTTGTAGATCCACTTCTGCAGGAAGAGGAACGCGATGACGGTGGGGACGATGACGATGATGGTGGCCGCGGCGATCAGTTCCCACTGTGCTCCGAATGGCCCCTTGAAGTCGAACAATGCGGTCGAGATCAGCTGCTCGGACTGCAGATAGAGGGACGGCAGATAGAACTCGTTGTAGATCGCGATGCCCTTGATGATGACCACGGTCGCGATCGCGGGCTTCAAGAGCGGCAGCACGATCCGCCAGTAGATCGTCCACCGATTCGCGCCGTCGATCATCGCCGCCTCATCGAGCGACACCGGGATGGACTGCATGAACTGGATGAAGATGTAGATCGCGATGATGTCGGTGCCCATGAACAGCAGGATCAGGGCGGTCTTGGTGTTGTAGAGACCCAGGCCGCTGATCAGCTGGAACGTGGCCACCTGGCTCGTCACGCTCGGGATGAGGGTGGCGATGAGGAACAGTGCCATGACGAGCTTCTTGCCGACGAACTGGAAGCGGTCCACCGCATAGGCGGCCATCGTGCCGATGAAGATCGTTCCGGCCAGGGCGATGACCAGCACGATGAGGGTGTTGCCGAAGGCGGCGACCATGTCGCTCTGGATCGCGGCGTTCACGAAGTTCGAGAGGTTGAACCAGTTCGACGGCGGATCCAGCGGACCGGTGGTGGCGTACTCCTCCTTGGTCTTGAAGCTCGCGAAGAGCACGACCGACAGCGGCAGCAGCACGGCGAGGGTGGCCAGGAGCAGGGAGACGTACTTGACGGTCCCCCAGATTGCGCGGCTCATGAGAGGTCCACCTTCTCGTCGGGGAACACTTTTCGCTGGATCCAGGTGACGACCAGCACGATCGCGAGGAGCACCACGGCCATCGCCGAGGCGAGCCCGACCTGGCGGAAGTGGAAGGCGATCTCGAGGGTCTGGATGACGAAGGTCGAGGTGCCGTTTGCTCCGGTGGTCATGATGTACGGGATCTCGAACACCGACAGCGAGCCTGCGACCGCCAGGATGAACGACAGCCCGATGATGCGGCGGATGCCGGGGAAGATGATGTAGCGGAACTGCTTGAAGCGGTTCGCGCCATCGAGCTCCGCAGCCTCGTAGAGTTCGGCGGGGATCGACTGGATCGCACCGAGGAACAGCACGAAGTTGAGGCCGGTGTAGCGCCAGACCGAGGTCGCGGCGAGGGAATAGTTGGCCACCGACGCGTCGCCGAGCCACAGCGGGGTCTCAGTGATGTCGACCCAGCCGAGCACGGTGTCGAGCGTTCCGCCCGGCTGGAACAGGTAGAGGAAGACGAACCCGATCGCGACGCCGTTGATCAGGTACGGAAAGAAGATGACCCCGCGGAAGAAGTTCGAGAAGCGGGTCGAGAAGCTCAGCAGCGTCGCGAAGTAGAGGGCGATCGCCATCTGCACGAACGACGCGACGAAGTAGTAGAGGCTGACGCCGAACACCTCGAAGATCTGCGGCTCGGTGAAGACCTTGACGTAGTTGTCGAGTCCGACGAACTCGTCGACCGGGCCGAAGCCGGTCCACTCGTTGAGGCTGTACCAGAGCATGTTGGCAGCCGGGAGGTAGGTGAGCAGCAGCAGCAGCCCGACCGCGAGGGCGATGAAGAGGTACGGGGTGGCCGCCGCGATCCAGCCGCGACCGGCTGGGCCCGCACCGCTCGATCGGCGGGCCCGGCGGTTCTTGCGATCACCTCGCTGGACGGATTCGTCGAGCGAGCCCGCGATGCTCGCGCGCAGCGGCGCGTTCGTCGAGACCGACATGTTGCTCCTTGGTGGTGGTTCTGTGCGGCTCGCGCCGCGGACGCATCCCGGTGCCCGCCCGGGGGAACGGGCACCGGGACGGGGTGGTTCAGCCTGCGAGCTCCGCGACGGCCTCGCCCCAACGCTCGTTGAGGTCGGCGAAGAACGAGTCCTTGTCGAAGCTGGTCTGACCGCGAGCGGTGTCGACGAGCTGCTGGCGGTACAGGTTGCCCCAGATGTCGACCTGCGACGCGTCGGCGACCGAGCTCAGCAGCCCCTCCTTCCCGGCGGGCGCCGGGGTGACCTCGAGCAGCTCGACACCGGCATCAGACAGCGACGAGAGGTTCTCGGGCAGCGGGTCGGACTTGACGGCCGAGATCATGCCCTGGCTGGCGGTGAAGCCCGACTCCTCGACCAGGAAGTCCAGCCACGCACGGGCGGCTTCCTTGTTCGACGAGTTCTTGTTGATCGCGAGCTTGTAGTCGCCGCCGATGGTGGCGTACTGCGTGCCGTCCTCAGCGGTGGCGGGGAAGGCCATGAAGCCCACGTTCGCCGGGTCCTCGCCGGCGTCCTCGGCCGCTGCCTGGAACTGCGAGATCGACCACGAGCCAAGCACCATTGAGGCGATCTTGCCGGTGGCGAAGTCGTTCTTCGACTGCTCCCAGTTGGTGGTCAGCGGGTCTTCCTCGCTGAGACCGTCGGCGACGATGTCGTAGAGGAGGCCGTCGATCGCGTAGATGTCGGTGCCTTCCACCCACGGTTCGGGATCTTCGGCCATCTCGTTCTGCGCTGCGCCGTTGCCTGTGATCGCACCGATGTTGGTGGTCCACTGACCGCCCAGCGGCCAGCCATCCTTGTAGTTGGTGTAGTACGGCGTGGCGTCGGTGTTGTCCTTGACCGCCTGCAGCGCAGCGATGAAGTCATCGTGGGTCGCGGGGATCTCGGTGACGCCGGCCTCCTCGAAGACGGCCTTGTTGTAGAGCACGCCGTTCGCGGTGCCGCCGAGGGCGATGCCGTAGACCTCGCCGTCGTAGGCCTTCTCCGACACGAAGAGGTACTCCTCGGAAAGGTCGTCGACCGATCCCAGGGGCTCGAAGAAGTCGGCGAACTGGTCTGCGGGGACCTCGGGAATCAGGAGGACGTCGCCGTAGCCGTTCGGGCTCGACATGCGGGTGCGCACGTCGTCGGCGTAGTTGGTGATCGCCTCGACGGTCACGTTGACGTCCGGGTACTCCTCCTGGAACGTGGCGATGTACTCGTCGAAGACGCCCGCCTCTTCGAGGTCGGTGCGGTTCGTGAGGAACGTGATGTCGCCCGAGACTTCCCCGTCCCCTGCGTCGGACGAGCCGCCCGCGCACGACGTGAGCAGCAGCGCTCCCGTTGCAGCCAGGCCGACAAGGCCGACCATTGCCTTGCGTGATGCCATGTGATCTCTCCCTTGATGTGTGGCACCCCTTCCTACGGTGAGATGCCCTCACCATCGGGTGCGATGACAGCGTAGGACAAAAGCGCTTTAGTTGTAAAGCGCTTTATGCCATGATGTCTTTCAGTGTCCTCCTCGGCGCGACTGGGAAGAAGATCGATTCATCAGGGATTTTCGCCCCGAATACGTCACCAGGAGTCGGAGGGATGTCCCTCCGATGTCGCCATGACCACCGATGCCACGACAGACCCGGACCTAGTGAGGAGCCCGGTGTGACGGTTCAACAGAGAGCCACCTTGGACGATGTCGCGCGCCTCGCGGGAGTGAGTCCCAAGACCGTGTCGCGCGTCTACACCCAGCGCGAGAAGGTCGCCGCCGAGACGACCGAGCGCGTGCTGTCGGCGGCGAAGCGCCTGCGGTTCCGGCCCAACTCGCTCGCTCGCAACCTCCGACGCGGCGGCGTCTCCAGCACCGTCGGCTTCATCATGGGCGAGCTGCGCAACCCCTTCTACTACACCGTCGCTGCCGGCATCGAGAAGGAGCTCGCGGCGCAGGGCTTCACCCTGATCGTCGCAACCACCGACGACTCGGTCGAGGGTGAGCAGCGCGTCGCCGACACGCTCCTGGCGCAGCGTGTGGGGGCCCTGCTGGTGGTGCCCGTCAGCGACGACCAGTCCTACCTGGACGGCGAGCGCCAGCTCGGCACCCCGGTGATCGCGATCGATCGCCCCGCGCGCAATCTCGTCGC
Organism: uncultured Rhabdothermincola sp.; assembly: GCA_964485515.1. Classification (GTDB taxonomy): domain Bacteria; phylum Actinomycetota; class Acidimicrobiia; order Acidimicrobiales; family Acidimicrobilacustridaceae; genus CAZALT01. The sequence goes on from CAZALT010000159.1 coordinate 5,312, forward strand.
CGACGCCGTCGTGCTCGCCAACCGCCAAGGAGCTTTCGACGCGGCATCCGCCCTGCTCGCCGGCGGACACCGACGCATCGGCTATGTGTGCAACCCCGCGTCGGTGTACACCCAGGCCGAGCGCGTGCGCGGCTATCGCGAGGCGCTGGCAGGGGCCGGCATCGCCCCGAACCCGGCGTGGGAACGCCTGCTCGATGACCCGTCGGTGCCGGCCGAACATATCGTGCGAGATCTGCTGAGCGGCCCAGACGCGCCGACGGCGCTGATTGCGGGCAACAACCGGCTGTGCGTCGGCGCCCTCCGCGCGATCCGCGATCTCGATGCCCCGCCCGCCCTCATCGGCTTCGACGACTTCGACACCGCCGACGTGCTCGGCGTGACGGTCGTCGGGCACGATCCCGCCGAGATGGGCCGCCGCGCCGCTCGGCTCGCGATCGAGCGTATGGCCGATCCCACCGCCTTCACGACCCAGATCGAACTGCCCACCCGTCTCATCGCCCGCGGCTCGGGCGAGCGACCCCCTGCACCGGAGCTCCGATGACCCACCCGACCTTTGTCCACCTGGCCGCCGACGGCCTCAGTGTCGTCCTCGACACCCGTGGTCCGGGCCTGCCCGCGGTGCTGCACTGGGGCGCCGCTCTCGGCGACCTCGACGCGACCGCACTGGACGCACTGGCGTCCGCGACCGGACGCCAGACCTCGCCGGGGACTCTCGACGCACCATGGCAGGTGTCGCTCTGCCCCGACGAATCCGAGGCCTGGAGCGGACGCCCGGGCTTGCAGCTGCGCCGCGATGGCGTGCAGCACCGCGTGCGGTGGACGCACGTCGAGGTCGAGGCATCCCGAACCGCGTGCGTGGTCCGCGCAACCGACGAGCCCAGCGGACTCGCCGCCCGCTGGGAGCTGTCGATCGAGCGTGGCCTCGTGTGGGCTCAGGCCCTCGTGACCCACGAAGGGCCGATGGATGCCTCGGCCATCGATGTCAACTGGTTCGAGCTGACGATGCCGGTGCCGTCGAGCACCGAACACCTGCTGACCTTCGACGGCCGGTGGACGCGCGAGAAGCGTCCGGTCGTGACGTCGATGCCGGCGGGCGCCACCGTGCGGCAGTCGCGCCGGGGTCGGCCGGGCCACGACACCCCGACGTTCCTGTTCGCCGGCGAGGGTGAGCCGCAGTGGCGTCACGGCCGAGGATGGGGCGTGCACGCCGCCTGGCCCGCCGACGTCACCTACCGCGTCGACCGCATCACCGATTCGGTGACCGTCATCGGCGCCGGCGAGATGTTGCGTCCGGGCGAGATCGCCCTGGGTCCCGGCGAATCGTACGGGACCCCGCGCATCGCGTTCGTGCACACCGAACGCGGGCTCGACGGGGTCGCCGAGACCTTCCACGGATGGCTTCGCGGGCGGCCGCAGCATCCCGTGTCCGCTCGTCCGCTCACGCTCAACACGTGGGAGGCGGTGTACTTCGACCACGACCCCGCCCAGCTCACGCGTCTCGCCGAGCGGGCGGCCGAGATCGGCGTCGAGCGATTCGTGCTCGACGACGGCTGGTTCCCGGCACGCCGCGACGACACCAAGGGGCTCGGCGACTGGGTCGTCGACCGCGCAGTGTGGCCCGAAGGTCTCCGCCCGCTCGCGGATCGCGTGCACGCGCTCGGCATGCAGTTCGGGCTCTGGTTCGAGCCCGAGATGATCTCGATCGACTCCGACCTGTACCGCGCGCACCCCGAGTGGCTGCTGCACGACCCGCGTCACGTCGACCACGATCCGCGGCTGTCATGGCGCACGCAGTACGTGCTCGACCTCGCCCACCCCGGCGCCTACGCGCACGTGCTCGGCCAGATGGACGCGCTCGTGGCCGACCTGGGCATCGACTACATCAAGTGGGACCACAATCGCGATCTCGTGGAGGCCGTCCACGACGGCAGGCCCGGGGTCCACGCCCACACCCGCGCCGTCCTCGCGCTCATCGCAGAGTTGAAGCAGAGGCATCCGGGGCTCGAGATCGAGTCGTGCTCGTCGGGCGGCGCCCGCACCGACCTCGGCATCCTCGAGGTCACCGACCGCGTGTGGGCTAGTGACTCGAACGACCCGGTCGAACGCCAAGACATCCAGCGGTGGACCGGACTCCTGCTTCCGCCCGAGCTCATCGGCGCCCACGTCGGCCCCGGTCACTCGCACTCGTCCGGACGCGTCACGCCGCTGTCGTACCGCATGGCGACGAGCCTCATGGGCTCGGCCGGGTTCGAGTGGGACATCCTCTCGTGCTCCGATGACGAGACCGCCGCTCTCGCGGCGTTCGGCGCGCTCTACAAGGAGCTGCGAAACGTCGTGCACACCGGCGCCACCGTGCACCCCGAGCTGCGCGACCCCGCGTGGCGAGTCACGGGCTTCGTCGCGCCCGACCGACGGGCCGCGGTCGTCGTCGTGGCGACCGTCGCCTCGCTCGAAGATGCCCGCGCCGAACGCCTGCGGATCCCCGGCCTCGACTCGTCGGTCACCTACCGGGTGCGCGTGCGCCGCGAGATCGGGGATGCCGCGCACGGCTGGATCACGCCGCCCTGGTGGGCCGACGGAGTCGAACTGCCGGGATCGGTGCTCGCGAAAGTCGGGTTGCAGCTGCCGACACTGTGGCCGGTGCAGGCGTTCGTGCTGCATCTCGAAGTGGTGTGAGGGTCGCAACGTTCGCGCATGGCGCATCGCGATGG
>CAZALT010000160.1:0-5664 GCA_964485515.1 uncultured Rhabdothermincola sp.
CGCGAGGTGGCACCGCCCCGACCTCACCCCGGCGCCGACGAAATGGACCAAATTGCGTAGATCCTGCGCGCATGGCGGTGAAGGCACACGCCAGAAGGACGGATCACGGGTTGTGGCTCATACCCCCTAGGGGTATAAAGGGGCTACGCCAGATCGGAGCTGATCATGGGAACCCAACGACTCGACATCGACGGGATGACCTGCGCATCATGCGCGGCGAACATCGAGAAGCGACTCAACAAGCTCGATGGTGTGCGAGCCACCGTGAACTTCGCGACCGAGATCGCCACCGTCGACGCCGAAGACCACGTCACCACCGATGCGCTGCTCGCCGCCGTCGACTCAGCGGGATACGCGGCGCGGCCGGCGGCCGCGCCGGGTCACCACCCACACACGGGTCCCGCGGGACACGACCACGGTGAGGAGATGGCGCATCCCACTGGTCACCACGCCGGCGACGTCGACCCCCTCGCCGCCCACGACCCCAGCAAGCCGCTGCGCGACCGCTTGCTGATCGTCGTCGCCCTCACCATCCCCGTCGTCGTGCTGTCCATGGTCCCCGCCCTCCAGTTCGACAACTGGCAGTGGCTCTGCCTCACGCTCGCTTCCCCCGTGGTGGTGTGGGGCGCGTGGCCCTTGCACAAGGCCGCGTTGAAGAACCTCCGCCACGGCAGCTTCACGATGGACAGCCTCATCTCGCTCGGCGTCACCGCCGCGTACGGGTGGTCGCTCTACGCCCTCTTCTTCGGCGAGGCCGGTCACGCCGGCATGACGATGACCTTCTCGTTCACCGGCCACGCCGGCTCCGGCAGCGACGAGGTCTACCTCGAGGTCGCAGCCGGGGTGACGGCGTTCATCCTCGCCGGCCGCTATGCCGAGGCCCGAGCGAAGCGGCAGTCCGGCTCGGCCCTCCGCTCGCTCATGGACCTCGGAGCCAAAGACGTCCACGTCGTGCGCGACGGAGCCGAGATCGTCGTTCCCATCAGCTCGCTGGCCGTCGACGACCGATTCGTCGTGCGCCCCGGCGAGAAGGTGGCAACCGACGGGGTGGTCGAGGAGGGCACGTCGGCCGTCGACGAGTCGATGCTGACCGGCGAGAGCGTGCCCGTCGAGGTCCGGGTCGGATCAACCGTCACGGGAGCAACGATCAACGCAGGCGGGCGGCTCGTCGTCCGGGCCACCCGTGTGGGCGAGGACACCGCGTTGGCCCAGATCACCCGGCTGGTGACCGAGGCCCAGAGCGGAAAGGCTCCCATCCAACGCCTCGCCGATCGGGTCAGCGCGGTCTTCGTCCCGATCGTGATCGCCATCGCTCTCGCCACCTTCGTCGGCTGGGTCACCACCGGCAACAGCGTGGAAGAGGCCATCACCGCTGCCGTCGCCGTCCTGATCATCGCCTGCCCGTGTGCCCTCGGCCTCGCGACGCCGACCGCCATCCTCGTCGGCACCGGACGCGGCGCGCAGCTCGGGATCCTCGTGAAGGGACCCGAAGTCTTCGAGCAGACCGAACGCGTCGACACGATCGTGCTCGACAAGACCGGCACCGTGACGACCGGGCAGATGACCCTCATCGACGTCGTCACCGAGGACGGCACGACCGTCGACGAACTGCTCCAGCTGGCAGGCAGCCTCGAACATGCGAGCGAGCACCCGATCGGGCGAGCCGTCGCCACCGGTGCGCGCGAGCGCGGCGTCGACCTGCTTCGCGTCGAGGAGTTCCAGAACCAGGAGGGCCTCGGCGTCCAAGGCGTGGTGGCCGGACATGGCGTCATCGCCGGTCGCCCCAGCCTGCTCGGCGACTGGTCGCTCTCCCCCACCCCTGCCCTCCGTGACGTGAAGCGCCGCGAGGAGTCCCTCGGGCGCACCGTGGTGCTCGTCGCGTGGGACGGAGCCACGCGGGGCGCGTTCGTCGTCGCCGACGCCGTCAAGGACACCTCGAAGGACGCCATCGACGACTTCCGGTCCATGGGCCTCCGACCGGTCCTGATCACCGGCGACAACGAGCACGCCGCCGCGGCGGTGGGCGCCGAGGTCGGGATCGACGACGTCATCGCCGGCGTGATGCCCGAAGGCAAGGTCGAAGCCGTTCGAGCGCTGCAGGACGACGGGGCGATCGTGGCCATGGTCGGCGACGGCGTCAACGATGCCGCCGCCCTGGCCCAGGCCGACCTGGGCCTCGCCATGGGCACGGGCACCGACGTGGCGATCGAGGCGTCCGACCTGACCCTCGTACAGGGCGACCTGCGCACGGCCGGCGACGCCATCGCGCTGTCGCGCCGCACGTTGTCCATCATCAAGAGCAACCTGTTCTGGGCGTTCGCCTACAACGCCGCCGCCATCCCCCTCGCCGCGGCCGGCCTCCTGAACCCGCTCATCGCAGGAGCAGCCATGGCCCTGTCGTCGCTGTTCGTCGTCACCAACAGCCTCCGCTTGCGGGGGTTCTCGCCCAAGCGCCGCCGCTGACGGTCCACCCCTTGCCCCGAACGCCGACCCGACCGCTCGGCGGGGCTGAGACCAGAGCCGAAGACCGAGCGTGTACGGTCGACCACTCTCCGCGGATCGCACCGATGCGCTCCCGCTTGATCCTGGGGTGCCGATGTCCTCCCGAATCCGTGTCGCGCTCGTCATCCTCCTCGCCCTCGTGGCCGCCATGTTGGTTCCGGGCCGTTCCGACGCCGACCCGGCGGTCACGAACGCGACCTGCCGGGCCACGGCACCGATGGTGGGACGCGGCACCGTCACGGTCCAGGTCACGTTCCCAACGCTGACCTTCCCGATGACCGTCGAGGTGCCCGAGATCGGTACCGCCATCTCGGATTCGCTGTCGAACGCTGAACTCCCCTTGCCCATCCCGACCGACATCGATGCGCCATCGGAGATAGCTCCCGGCGCGACGGTGGCGTACGCCGGCGAGCTCCATCTCGACCTGGGAGTCAGCATCGACGAGGTGATGGGGCCGGTGCGCGACGCGATCATCCAAGCCGGCTACCCCGACCTCGCCTCCACCCTCGCCATCCGAGCGACCGCCGAGGAGATCCAGATCCCGTTCCTCCATCCCACCGACACACACGCTCTTGGGGCGCCGGCAGCGACCGGCACCGGCGTGTCGGCATCCTTCGTCGGCAACACGACCGTGCTCCAGCTCGATTCCGTCGGGTTCGACACGACGAACGGTGCCCACCCGATCGACGCCTCCGTGGCCTGGACGGTTGCGCACGATGTGACCGCCACAGCACCCCTCGACCTCCGTCTCGGGACGACTTCGTTCGATCTGGACATCGACGTCGCGGGTTCAGTGCCGGGTGAGCTCGTCCGACCGATGGTCCCTGCGCAGTTCCAGAGCTTCGTGCCCGACGTCGTCCCGGTCACCGGCGGTGCCACCGGCCCGTGGGCCTGCGTACCCGACGATCCCGCCCTGGCGATCGCCACGACCGCGATCGTCGATCCGACCTCCACGTCTACCGAGGCCACCACCTCGACCACAACCGAGGAGCCCGACGTCTGCACGTCCGGGTTCACCGATGTCGAACCCGACCACGCCTTCTGCGCAGAGATCACCTGGTTCGCCGGCGAAGGGCTGACCACTGGGTTCTTCGACGGCACCTATCGCCCGGCCGCGCCGGTGACCCGCCAGGCGATCGCCGCCATGTTCTATCGGGCAGCCGGCGAGCCGATCGTTCCGGCCGACGCACCGACGTTCAGCGATGTCCCCCCAGGCCACCGGTTCGTCGACGAGATTCGCTGGCTCGCCTCCGAGAAGATCACAACCGGCTACGGCGACGGAACCTTCAAGCCGACGACACCGATCACCCGCCAGGGCATCGCGGCGATGTTCCACCGGGCCGAGGGAGAACCGCCGGTTTCCTCTGGCGCGCCGCGCTTCACCGACGTCTCGGCCAGCCATCCCTTCGTCGACGCCATCCGCTGGCTCGCCGCCGAGAAGATCACGACGGGCTATGCCGACCACACCTTCCGACCCGGCGGCACCGTGGTCCGCCAGTCCGCTGCCGCCTTCTTCCAGCGCTGGTCCGCCTGACGGGATCGAACCCTCAGCGGGCGTCCAGGTCACCGGCGACGACCGACGCCTGACGGCCAAGCTTGGTGTCCACCCGGATCGCGGCCCTAACGTTGGGACGTGCCCGGTGCCCCCAAGCTCAAGCCGGTCGTAGGTTCCCTCCGTCTCGCTGTCCTCCTCGCCTCAGTAGCTGGCTTCCTCGACGCCCACCTGTTCCAGCAGGTCACACCGGTGTTCGTGGCCAACCACAGCGGAAACCTGATCAAGCTGGGCATGGACGTCGGAGCGGGTCGCTGGAACGAAGCGGCCATCTCGTCGTGCGCCATCGCCGCCTTCGTCGCGGGCGTGGGAGCGGTGACCTTGTTCATGCGTCACGAGCAGCATCGTGTCGCCGGCCGCCGTATGGGCCTGGTCCTCGCCTGTGAATCCGCGCTCCTCGTCACGGTCTTCGTCGCGACGGTCGGCTTCGACGTCACCCTCACGACGGACCCCGGCCTCGTCGAGTACGCCCTCATCGTGGTCGCGGCCGGCGCCATGGGCCTGCAGACCGCAACGCTCAGCCGGGTCGGCACGACATCGGTGTCGACGACCTTCGGCACCGGGTCGCTGGCCCGAGTCGGCCAGCACAGCGCGCTCGGAGCCATCGCCGCCCTGGACGACGCCCGCTCCCGACACCTCCGCACGGCCCGCCTGCTCCTCTCGGTCATCGGGGCCTACGTGGTCGGGGCGGCGCTCGCCTCGGCCCTGCCCCACCGCCCGGTGACGATCCTGGTGCCGGCCACGGCCGTGGCTGCGATCGCCGGCCTGTACCTCCTGGGCCGACGTGGTGCCGGGTGACCCGGCGCGCGGGCGCCACACCTCGCAACCCGCTGCCTGCACCACAACCGCCGTTCAGCCGTTCAGCGGTTCAGCGGTTCAGCGGTTCGATTCAGTGCGCCACAAGATCGCCGTAGTCGGTGTGCTTGTCGATGTACCCGGCGATGAACGGGCAGCTCGGCACCACGGTGAGTCCTCGGTTGCGGATGTCGTCGAGTGATCCTCGGGCGAGTGCGCCGCCCACGCCCCGGCCCTCGTGGCCGGGGAGGGTCTCGGTGTGGACGAGCGCCCGCACCGAGCCATCGTCCCGGTAGACGACGAAGCCCTGAAGCACACCATCCTCGGTGGCCTCGTAGCGACTGGCGGACGGGTTGTCGTGGACCTCGGTCATGGCGTGCATCCTCGCATCGTTCGACCACCCACCACCGCTCAAGACGCGGGCGGCTCATGGCACGGGCGCACGACGGTGCACATCAGTCGGCGATGCCGAGCATCCCGCGCACCTTGGTGGGGGTGACGAACACGAGGAGCTCACCGGACACGGCGTTGCGGCGGCCGTAGGCCTCGGCCCGATCGGGGCCCATGTAGCGCCCGGCGATGACGGTGGCCCAGTGCAACAGCGCCTCGGGCTCCTCGGAGATCTCGGCCGTCCCGTCGACGAGCACGAAGGCGAACGGCGGGGTCTCGTCGTCGAACGCGAAGCTCACCCGCGGGTCACGTGCCAGCGCCTTGCCCTTGAGGGTCCCGGCGCCCGTGTTGAACACGATCCGGTCTCAGGGGGTGGCGGCCGCCCGTTCGACGAGGACCTTCTTGAGGACCTTGCCCACCTCGTT
>CAZALT010000160.1:5764-7915 GCA_964485515.1 uncultured Rhabdothermincola sp.
GGGTGGCGGCCGCCCGTTCGACGAGGACCTTCTTGAGGACCTTGCCCACCTCGTTGCGCGGCAGCTCGTCGATGACCTCGAACCGGACGGGGACCTTGTAGGGCGCCAGGTGCTCACGGCACAGCGCCACGAGGTCCTCGTCGGCCGGCACGTCGCCTCGCACGACGAGGTACGCCCAGGGGACCTCGCCGAGACGCTCGTCCGGTACGCCGACCACGCCAGCATCGGCGACCGCCGGCGAGAGCCGCAGGACCTCCTCGACATCGCCGGGGAAGACCTTGAGGCCACCTCGATTGATCATGTCGCTGACCCGGCCTTCGATCCACACGAAGCCCTCGGGATCGACCCGGGCGAGGTCACCCGTGCGGAAGTAGCCGTCATCGCTCAGTCGATCGGACAGGTCGGCCCCATCGGCGTAGCCGCCGCTCATCGCAGGCGTGCGCACCCAGAGCTCGCCCGCCTCGTCCAGCCCGAGCGGGTTCCCGTCGGCGTCGGCCAGGCGGAGCTCGACGCCGTCGTGCGGCCGGCCGATCGATCCCAGCTTGTCGGGATGGGCGCGCAGGTCGGCCGCGCTCCAGCCGATGATCTCGCCCCCCACCTCGGTCTGGCCGTAGCAGTTGAGGATGCCGACACCGAACCGGGCGTCGAACCGCTGGGCCTGGAGCGGAGAGAGCGGCGCGGTGATGCTGCGCACGAAGCGAAGCGGCGCGAGGTCGGTGATGGTCTCGTCGTCAGACAGCATCGCCATCGCTGCGGGCGGGAGGACCGTCGACGTGATCGCGAACCGCTTCACCAGCCGGGCGAACTCCTGGGTGTCGAACTGGTCCATCGTGACGATGGTCGCCCCGGTGCGCATGCCGAACACGATGCTGTACAGGCCCGCCCACACCGACAACGACACCGGCACGAGGTTGACGACGCGCCGCTTCGGCGCAACCGGTGTGGTGCCGCCCGTCGCCTCGTCCGACGGCTTCGGATCCTCTGAGCCCTCCGGAACGGACTTGGCGGAGCTCGGGCGGAGCTTGCGCAGGACTCCGTCGATCAGGTCGAGCACGCCATCGTGCAGCAGCAACACCGGCTTGGGCTTGCCCGTGGTCCCGGAGGTGAACTGGATGAGGGCAACCTCAGGTCCGTAGTGGTCCCCGATCCGCTCAGGGCCGTCTCGCACGTCCAGTGGCTCGTCGACCGGACCGTCGGCATCGCCGAGGACGATCACGGACACGTCGGTGAACCGGTCGGCGTGCTCAGCCGTCGTGATGATCGCGCCGAGCGACACCACCCCGAAGACGTGGTCGATCTCATCAGGGGTGAGCCGTGGGTTGAGCGGCACGTACACCGCTCCAGCGCGCCAGATGCCGAACAGCACGCTCGTCACGTCGATGCCGTCGGCAAGCATGACCCCGATCGGAACGCCGTAGCCCACACCGGCGCTGGCCAGTGCCTCGACGACCTGGAGCGAGCGGGCCTGGATCTCGCCACGGCTGGCGTCGCGGCCTCCGGCGTGGACGAGGAGCTCGTCGACGTCCTTGTCGGGGTCGAACAGCAGCTCGGAGAGGTTCATCGGGCGCTACGCCTTCTCGTCGGGGGAGGCGGCGGTCGCCGAGTCCGTGGTGGAGATGGGAGCCCAGTTCGGATCACGCTTTTCGGCGAAGGCCATCGGCCCTTCGGTCTGGTCGGGGTGGCCCCACATGCTCACCAGCTCCTTGGCACCAGCCTTGCACGCGTCGGTCAGGCCGAACTCGAGCGCGGCCCACAAGGCGCGCTTGGTGGCGGCCATGGCCGACGGCGAGTTCTTGGCGATCTTCTCGGCGAGCTCCTGGGCGGCGTCTTGGAGCTTGTCTGGCGGGTCGATGATCTCGCTGATCATCCCCAGCTCCAGGGCTCGTTGGGCGGGCATCCGCTCGTACTTGCCGACGAAGGCCATGCGCATGACGGCCTCGGCTGGCATCTTGCGGATGAGCCCGATGGCTTCGAGGGACACGACCTGGCCGACCGACACGTGCGGATCGAAGAACGTGGCGTCCGACGCGGCGATGACGATGTCGGCGTCGGCGACCCAGTGGAACGCTCCACCGGCGCAGATGCCGTTCACGGCGGTGATGATCGGCTTCCACACCTCCTGGTGCCACCCGGTGAAGTGGATGTCGAAGT
>CAZALT010000161.1:0-6193 GCA_964485515.1 uncultured Rhabdothermincola sp.
TGCGCATCGTGCGCATCTTCAACACCTACGGGCCGCGCATGCGAGCCAACGACGGCCGTGTCGTGTCCAATTTCTTGGTGCAGGCCATCGAAGGCAAGCCGTTGACGATCTACGGCGACGGCAGCCAGACGCGGAGCTTCTGCTACGTCGACGACGAGGTGCGTGGCTTCCTCGCGCTGCTCGACTCCGATCAGACCGGTCCGATCAACATCGGCAACCCGGGCGAGTTCACGATGCTCGAGCTGGCCGAGTTGGTGCTCGACGTCACGGGCTCGACCTCCGAGATCGTGTTCGAGCCGCTCCCGGTCGATGACCCCAAGCAGCGCAAGCCCGACATCACCCTGGCTCGGGAGCATCTCGGGTGGGAGCCCCAGATCCAGCTGCGCGAAGGACTCAAGCTCACCGGCGCCTACTTCCGATCGATCCTGGCAGAGTCCGCGACCCGCTCACCTGGCTGATCCGCTGCCGGGTGTTCCGGCGCGGTCAACACCCGGGCTCCGGCCAGATCCTGCCCAGCTCGGCTGTGGCCCAGCTCGGCTGTGGCCCAGCTCATGTGTGGCAAAGCTCGGGTGAGGAGCGTCGTGTCAGGTGCGGGACTCGGCCTCGACCCGGTTGGCCAGGTACCACTCGAGCGTGCGGCGCATGCCTTCCTCGAAGGTGACCCTCGATGCGAAGCCGAAGTACTTCTCAGCTCGCGATCCGTCGACGCCGCGCCGGGGCTGCCCGTCGGGCTTGCTGGTGTTCCACCGGACCTCGCCCTCGAAGCCGACCAGCTCGACGATGATCCGCACGAGCTCGCGGATCGGCAGCTCCTGGTTGGCGCCGAGGTTGACGGGCTCCCCGCCGTCGTAGCGTTCGGCGGCGAGCAGGATGCCGCGGGCGGCGTCGTCGACATAGAGGAACTCGCGGCTCGCCGCACCCGTCCCCCACACCTCGATGTGGTCGGCCCCGGCCTCCTTGGCGTCGACGGACTTCTTGATCAGCGCCGGGATGACGTGCGACACGGCCGGATGGAACTTGTCGCGGGGGCCGTAGAGGTTGGTCGGCATGAGGTAGATCGCGTCCTGGCCGTACTGCACGCGGTTGGCCTGGAGCTGCACGAGCTGCGCCAGCTTGGCGATGCCGTACGGAGCGTTCGTCTCCTCCGGGTAGCCCTGCCACAGCGAATCCTCGCTGAACGGGACCGGGGTGAACTTGGGGTAGGAGCAGATCGTGCCGACCACCACGGTCTTGGCGACGTCGTGGAGACGCGCTTCGTCGAGGACGAAGGTCCCCATCAGGAGGTTGTCGAGGTACAGGTCGGCCGGGTTCGCCATGTTGGCGCCGATCCCGCCGACCTTGGCTGCGAGGTGGATGACGAGATCGGGGCGCTCGACGCGCAGGAGCGACGTCACCTGGTCTCGGACGCGCAGGTCGTAGTCGGCGCTGGATGGCACGATGAGCGCGGCCGGGCCGAGCTCCAGGAGCTGATCGACCACCGCTTGACCGAGGAACCCTCGTCCACCGGTGACCAGGACACGGCGTCCGGACCAGAAGTTCGGCTGGGGGGCGTCAGAGGGTGTCACGGCGGGCAGCCTATCGACGCGGGACCGATACCCGGGTGACCGGGGCACCGGGGCGGGCCTGAGGAGGGTGCCGAGGAGGGACCCGAGGAGGGACCCGAGGAGGCCCGAGGAGGTGCCAGACTCGAACCATGGTTCCCCGCCCGCCGCTCCGGATCGGTGTGACCGTCGAGCAGTGCTGGCACACCGTGCCTGGCGGCACGGCTCGGGCGGCGTTGGATTCGATCGAGGCGCTGATCGATCGGCCCGACATCGACATGGTCGGGGTCTCGGCCCGTCATCGAGGCCTTCCTCCCGAGACGTGGGCGCCGTCGATACCGGTTCGGATGCTGCCGCTTCCCCGCCCGCTCCTGTACGAGGCGTGGCACCGACTCCGTTGGCCGCCGGTGACCCGTGCGACCGGGCCGGTCGATGTGGTCCACGCGACGGGGATGGCGGTGCCGCCCCGTCGAGAGCCGTTGGTCGTCACCGTGCACGACCTCGGCTTCCTCTACGACCGCTCGCGCGGATCCCGCCACGGTATGAGGTTCTTCGAGCGCTCGATCGAGCTCGCCCGCCGCGACGCCGACCTGCTGATCGCCCCGTCCCAGGCCACCATCGACGACTGCGTCGCCAACGGCTTCGACCCGGCACGACTCCGACTCGTCCCGTGGGGCATCGAAGCCCAGCCTGCGTCGCCGGCCGAGGTGGCCGAGGTCCGCGACCGCTATGGCCTCGACCGCCCCTTCGTGCTCTGGGTCGGCACCATCGAACCCCGCAAGAACCTCCCCGGGCTCATCCGTGCCTTCTCCGCGCTGGACCGCCCCGACCTCGACCTCGTGCTCGCCGGCCCGGCAGGTTGGAACGAGGACCTCGACGCCTTGACCGCCCGGGTGCCCGGGCGGGTCCGCCCGCTCGGGTTCGTGCCCACGGCGGATCTCCGGCCGCTCTACGCGTCGTGCCGCGTGTTCTGCTACCCCAGCCTGTTGGAGGGGTTCGGGCTGCCGGTGCTCGAAGCCATGGCCCAGGGGGCGGTGATCGTGACCTCAGCGGGAACGGCCACGGCAGAGGTCGCGGGCGAAGCGGGATTGCTCGTCGATCCCCGAGCAGACGAGGATCTGGTCGATGCCCTCCAGCGCGCCCTCGACGACGACGTGATCCGACACGAGCTCGGCGCCCGAGCGCGGGCGCGCGTCGGGGAGTTCTCCTGGACGCGCACCGCGGACCTGCTCTCCGCGGTGTACCACGAGGTCGGACAGGTGGCGCGGTGAGCGCGCGGGTGGCCCGGTGAGCGCTCCCGTGGCGGGTCGGGGCGGTCGCCGGATCTGGTCTCGACACAAGGATCCGTCGGTGCCGAACGCACCGACGCGCCGTCGATCCGGGCGCCGCTCGGCCCGACGCATCGGGGTGAACCTCTTGTGGATGGTTCCCGGTGTCGTGGGCGGAAGCGAGGACTACGTCGTCGCGCTGTTCCGAGCCTTCGCCGACGCGCCCGGCCGCGACGGCCTCGACTTGACCCTCTTCGTCAACCAGCGGTTCGCGGCGGCCCATCCCGATCTCGTCGAGCGGTACCGCACGGTCGTGGCCCCCGTCGACGGCGGGCACAAGGGTCTTCGGGTCCTCGCCGAGTCGACGTGGCTGGTTGCGGCCTCCAAGAAGGCGCGCATCGACCTCATGCACCACCCGGGTGGGACGATGCCCGAGATCCGGGCCTGTCCCGGTGTGGTGACGGTGCACGACCTCCAGCCGTGGGCCTACCCGGAGAACTTCACCACGGTGAAGCGGGGCTACCTCCACGCGGTCGTCGGCAGGTCCGTGCGCCACGCCCAGGCCGTCACGACGCTGAGCGAATGGGTGGGACGCGATCTCGTCGCCCGCCTCAAGGCCGACCCGGCCAAGATCACGGTCATCTCACCCGGCGTCGACCCGGTGGTGGTGGCCTACGACAGTCACGACAAGGCGGTGCTGGAGCGGTACGGCCTCGGCGGTCCGTTCTTCCTGTACCCCGCCATCACCTACCGTCACAAGAACCATGCTGTCCTCATCGAAGCCTTCCGCTCCGTGGTCACGTCGCACCCTGGAGCGACCCTCGTGCTCACGGGAGGGGAGGGCCCTTGCGAATCCGAGATCCGCGAGCTCATCGGCGTGCTGGGCGTCGGCGATTCGGTGCGACGCACGGGCCGGATCCCCGGAGCGGACCTCGATGCGCTCCACCGCCACTCGACCGCGCTCACGTTTCCCTCGCTCTACGAAGGGTTCGGCATGCCGGTGCTGGATTCGATGATGTGCGGCCAGGCAGTCCTGGCCAGCGACGTCTCGGCGCTTCCCGAGGTGGTGGCGAACGGTGGGGTGCTGCTCGATCCGGAGGACCCCACCGCGTGGGCCGAGGAGATGAACCGGCTCCTCGACGACCGCGACCACCTCGCCGAGCTCCGTCGTCGCTCCAAGCGACGGGGCGCCGAGTTCGAGTGGAAGCACGCCGCCGAAGAGCTCGCCATCACCTACCGGGGCCGGCCCGTGCCCACCCTCCTCGAGAACGCGCCGGAGGCGACGCCATGAGCGGCGACCGCACCCCACACCGGCGACCGCTCGACATCACCGTGCTGTGCCCGCACTTCGCTCCGGACCTGGCGCCGACCGGTGTCGTGATGACCTCGATCGCGTCGGAGCTCGTCGACCGGGGCAACCGCCTGCACGTCGTCACGTCCATGCCGTGGTACCAGCACCACGCCCTCGAACCGGGGTGGGACGGCCAGTACGTCCGAACCGAACGGACCGATTGGGGCGCGATCACCCGCGTCCACCCGTTCCCCACGGACAAAGCCAACATCCCGGCTCGTGCGGCTGCCTTCGGCGGGTTCACCGCCATTGCGACGGTGGTGGCCACCGCCACCCGGCGCCGCCCCGATGTGGTGCTCGCCATGTCGCCGCCGCTCACCCTCGGACCCGCCGGATGGGTCACCGCGCTCGCTCGGCGTGTCCCCCTGGTGTTCAACATCCAAGACGTCTTCCCAGACGTCGCCGTCGAGCTCGGCTTGCTCACCGGCGAGCGTGTCATCGCCGCGGCACGGTCGCTCGAGCGCTTCACGTACCACCGGGCCGACGCCGTCACGGTGCTCTCCGACGACCTCGCCGACAACGTGCGGACCAAATTGCGCCAGGGTCGTTCCGGCGCGGCCGCCGACCGGGCGGCAGCCAAGGTCCATGTCATCCCGAACTTCGTCGACACCGAGCGGGTCCGGCCCTCCGAGCGCGAGAACGGCTATCGGGCGGAGTACGGGCTCACGGGCAAGCAGGTCGTCATGTACGCCGGCAACGTGGGCCTCTCGCAGTCGCTCGACCTCGTGCTCGACACCGCCGCCGCGCTCGCCCACGAACCCGACGTCGTGTTCGTGATCAACGGCGGCGGCGCGGCACGCCCTGCCCTGGAGCGCCAGGCGCGGGGTCTCGACAACGTGCGGTTCATCGACATGCAGCCCGCCGAACGCCTGCCGGAGGTGCTCGCGGCCGCCGACATCCACGTCGTGCCGCTCAAGGCGGGTCTCGCCTGGTCGAGCGTGCCGAGCAAGCTGTACTCGATCCTGGCCGCGGGACGACCGGTCGTGGCGAGCGTCGACCTCGGCACCGAAGTCGCCCGCACCGTCGAGCGGGCCGAAGCGGGCATCGCGGTCGGACCCGGCGACGTCGAGGCGTTCGCCAAGGCGATCCGCCGACTGATCGATGCGCCCGACGAGGGTGGTGCGATGGGCGCGAGGGGTCGGCGCTTCGTCGAGTCCTGGGCGTCGCCGGTGGCCGTGGCGGCTTCGTACGAGGAGCTGTTCCACGACCTGCGATCGCGGCGGTCGTAGGCACCGGTCAAGGGTGCATCGCCGCCCACCTCGCTTGCCCGGATGGCCCGGGGCGAACGGGGGTCGGTCGGGCCCGTCCGTTGCCCGATCTGGCACGGTCGAACGCGGCGGCTAGCCTCATCCCGCTATGGGTAAAGCCTCCTCCTCGAAAAAGGTCGCCCGCGCTGCTCGCGTCGGCGGATCGTCCGGTCCAACGCAGCGCAAGGTCGGCTTCCCGGCGGCCATCGTCGCCATCGTCGTCCTCGGCGTGGCGCTGGTCGCCTTCGCTCGCGCCGACTACACCTCCGCCGAAGCGACCGCTCCCGTGGTCAACGAGGACCACTGGCACGCGGCCTACGGCGTGTACGTCTGCGACGCGTTCCAGTCGCCGGTCACCGACTCGGCCGACGACACCACCGGCATCCACACCCACGGCGACGGCATCATCCACATCCACCCCTATGTGGCGTCGGCCGCCGGGAAGAACGCCACGCTCGGCAAGTGGAGCGTGACGTCGGGCATCGACTTCGGTGACGACTCGATCACGCTTCCGGATGGAACCGAGCTGAAGAACGGGTACGACTGCGCCGGCAACACCGATACCGAGCTCGGCGTGTGGGCGTGGAACGTCGACGAGCCCGACGCCGAGCCCACGGTCTACACCGACAACTTCGGCAGCATCCGCCTCGGCAACCGCATGGCCTACACGATCGCCGTGGTTCCCACGGGCACCACGCCACCCAAGCCCGATTCGACGGCCGACATCGACCGGCTCGACCCGACCACCGACGAGATCATCCCTGACGACGCGGGCGATGGCACCAC
>CAZALT010000161.1:6293-7915 GCA_964485515.1 uncultured Rhabdothermincola sp.
GTCGTCGACCCCGCCACCGGGGCCACGGTCGAGGGTGAGCCGAACGCCATCACCGAGTCCACCGTGGCTGGTGACCCCAACGCCACGACCACGACCGCTTCGCAGTGAGAGCGGTCGTACTCGTCGGTGGCTTCGGAACGCGACTCCGGCCGCTGACCTCGACGGCACCCAAGCAGATGCTGCCCGTCGTCGGGCCCCCGATGATCGAACGCGTCGTCGCCAAGCTCGGTGAGCACGGCGTGACCGACGCGATCCTGTCGCTCGGCTACCGGCCCGACCGGTTCCTCGACGCCTATCCCGGCGATGTGTGCGCCGGTGTACGGCTCCACTACGCCGTCGAGTCCGAACCGCTCGACACCGCGGGAGCCGTCCGGTTCGCCGCCGAGGAGGGCGGGATCGACAGCACCTTCATCGTCGTCAACGGCGACGTGCTGACCGACCTCGACGTCGGCGCCCTCTGGCGCTTCCATCGTGAGCGGGGAGCGGAGGGCACGTTGGCCCTCACCCCGGTCGAGGACCCGTCGCGCTACGGCGTCGTGCCGATCGACCCGAAGGGGCGAGTCGAGGCGTTCATCGAGAAGCCGCCCGCCGACGAGGCCCCCAGCAACTGGATCAACGCCGGGACCTACGTCCTCGAACCGTCGGTGCTCGATCGGATCGCCACGGGACGAAAGGTGTCGATCGAGCGCGAGACCTTCCCCGCCATGGTGGACGACGGCACGCTGTTCGGCCTGCACTCCGACGCCTACTGGGTCGATGCCGGGACCCCGGCGACCTACCTCCAGGTGCAGCTCGACTACGTCGACGGCCTCCGGGGACCAGCCGAACAGGCGATCAGCTCGTCGGCAGTCGTCGCCGACGGAGCCCACATCGACCACGCCGTCGTCATGGACGGCGTCGAGGTGGGGGCAGGGGCACAGATCCGCGACGCCGTCGTGCTACCGGGGGCCGTCATCGGCGCCGGGGCCACGGTCGTCGAGTCCGTCGTCGGGCCGGGTGCGACCGTGGGGGAACGCGCCCGGCTCGACGGCCTCACCGTGGTCGGCGCCGACACCGTCATCGAGGCAGGCGCTCACCTGACGGGGGCGAGAGTTCCCGAGGAGTAGTCCTCGGCGGATGAGCCTGCGTCCGTCCTCAGGCGTGGGGGACAGGGGCTGGCCCCTCCCGACAGCTCTACCGAAACAGGTCTTCGCGGGGGTGGCGGATGATCTCGTCGTGGACGTTGCCGTCACCCAGCCACCTCGGCTCGACGCCGCGGACGACGGCGACAGGCAGTCCGCTGGCCTTGCCCATGACGATCTCGGCGGCGGCGGCGATCTCGTCGACCACGGCGACCTCGGTGACCGCCAGCTCGCGGCCGAGCGCGTCGGTGGTGCCCCGGAGGTCCACGACGGCGCGGATGCCGGCGCAGCCGATCGCCACGTCGGTGACGCCACGGCGCCACGGGCGTCCGAACGTGTCGGACACGATCACGGCCACCTCGACTCCGGCCCGGGCACGGATGCCGTCGCGGATGCGGCGGGCCGAGCGGTCGGAGTCCTCCGGCAGCAGCGCGGCCTGGCCGGCTTCGACGTTGGACAGGTCGATGCCGGCGTTGGCGCACACGAAGCCGTGCCTGGTCT
>CAZALT010000162.1:0-7808 GCA_964485515.1 uncultured Rhabdothermincola sp.
GCTGGTTCGATCGTGGCGGGTGACCAGTCGCGGATGTCGGCCTTGCGCCGCTTGGGCCGCTTGGTCCGGCGGATCGGCTTGGACCGTCCGCTGTCTCCGCCGGAGGCTTTCGGGAAGGCATGGACCTTGCGGAGGTTGGCCGACATCACGAGCACGGTGGAGAACACGAAGCAGGCGGTGTAGCCGCGGACCCGACGTCGCATGGGATCGCCAAGCGCTTCGTGGTTGGCGTCCTTCACGAAGCCGTTGAACCCTTCCATCGTGTTCCTCGCCGTTGCGTAGACGGAGCGCCACTCGGGTGTCCCGAACGCGAGCGTCTGGCCGTACCTCACCTCGACGTTCGGCGGGAACCTCTCGGCGCTGATTCCATTGACGTCGGCGGCCTGATCTTGAGACGCTTGGCGCTTTCTGGTTCTTCGAACGCGTTGGTCTCAGACAGCTCGGCGAGAGCGCTGGGGAAGTCCGAGAAGTCGATCGAGGCTGTGTAGTCATTGGCGTATCGCAGGGACTTGATGAGCAGAGACGGGTTGTCATCTCTGCTGGCCAGGCGGAGACCATCGAGGTAGTCGTTTCGGAAGACGATCGGAATGATCGTGCGGCACTCGTGGCCGGCGACAAGTTCGGCGTTCATCATCGCTCGGGCGAGACGTCCGTTTCCGTCGGTGAAGGGGTGGATCTCCGACACGAGGAACATCGTGTAGACGGATCGTTCCCAAGCTGTGTCGAGATCATCGAGACGGGCGAAGCCTTCGATGAGTGTGCCGTTGACAAGACCTGGGGCAACGAAGACGGTGTTGCCGGCTTGGTTTGCCAGCGTCTTGAACACACCGGGCCCTACCTCGGGACGGCCGCCCATGATGACGCGATGTCTCTCCTGGAGCAGGTCGATGAACTCCGAGGGTCTCGTCGCGAGGCGCGCCATCTCCTGCTCGTCGGATACGAGCTCGTAGGCACCTTCGAGGTCGTGGCTGTCGGCTGGGCGCTCAGGTAGCACCAAGCCCTCGTAGACGATGCCGCGAGCATCCTCGATCGTGAATTTTGTTCCTTCGATGTAGTTCGAGAAGTAGGCCTCGAAGAACGGAACGAGTCTTTGGCGTTCAGGATCATGGCGGTTGTGTTGAGGAGCAGAGTTCCTCAACGCGTCGATCACCAGATCGAAGCGCTCCACGCAGCGTTGATCGTAGGGTCGGCCCTGCTGTCGAGCTTCGAGCGCCGGGGACCTGAGCGCACCCTCGGCTTCCCGTGTGCCGATAGCGACGCCGATGAGCTGCCTCAGTCTGGCGAGGTCGGCTTCCTTCACGCCGAGATTCGAGGCCACCGCTTCGGCCTGCTCGCGGAACTGAGCAAGACGCTCCAGGGAGTTGTCGGCTGCCAGTTGGTCGATCCACGTCGCAAGCTCTTGCTCATCGAGGGTGCGTCTCGGTCGGTCTGTTCGCCGTCGCCTCGACGGCGCCATGTTCTCGGCGAGCACCCGACCGCGCGAAGCAACGTACAGGTCTGGGTTCAGTGGAAGGTCGCCGTCAAGGGGGCCGGGACCATTTCTGGCCGTGATGGTCAAGCCGGGTAGCTCGACCTCCTTGGCGCGTTCAGGACGCGACAGCCACAGGAAGCCGTCGGTGGGGGTGCCGGTCGGCCCCGACCGATCGGTGATGACGGAGCCCGGAAACAGTCTGCCGGTGATGGTCGACCAGTTCTCGGACACGACGTCCGCGGGATCTCGTTCGACGCTGGTGGTGTAGACGCCGGTGGCAAGTCGGGCCGCCTCGCCGCGGCGCACCATCCTGGTGATGGTTGCCGAGGAGAGGTCTTTGGCGAAGAAGACTTCGTTATCCACGCTTTTCGACCCCGTCCCGGTTGAAATATGTAGATAAGGTACCTCTTTGAATGAAATATGTATATAGGGAGTCCTCTCCGACCCTCAGTGTGACAACGCTCGGACGAAAGCCCGCTCATCGAGCGGGACCTCGGATTCTCCACCGCTGAGGCCGACCGAGCGATCGACCAGCTCGCCGAGACCGGCGTCGTGTTTCGCTTTCCCCGGTCCGTCGTCTCGACAAGGGAGGGTTCGTGATCAACGTACGTAGACATGGGCTGGCATGTCTGTGCTCGACGACACCACCCAGTTCGGGGTCTCACCGAGGGATCGTCGGACCGGTAGCTGGGAGTCGGATGGTTGTCGCCCAGCGACGAGTCGCGTCGTCGAACCAGCCGGACCGCACCCGCGACCGGCTCGGCGCCGCCCAAGACCGGGCGCGCCGAAACATGGCGCCTACGACATGGCGCCGACCGTCAGGCGCAGCGGATGCAGGTGCGGGCCGCGGGAACGGCCTCGAGGCGTTCGGGAGCAATCACGTCGCCGCACACGTCGCACCGACCGTAGGAGCCGGCCTCGAGCCGGCCGAGAGCGTCGTTGATCTCGGCCAGCTCTGAGGCCAGCAAGCTGTGGCGGGCACCGTCGATCTCGCGTTGCTGGTAGGCCGCGAGGTGCTCGGTCTCACCGATGGTCTGGGTGGGTGCAGCGGCGCCGTCTTCGTCGTCGACCGGTCGGAGTGCTTCGACGAGCTCGACGCGTCGTCGCTCGAGCTGGGCTCGCAGGGCGGCGGTGTCGGGTTCGAGGTGAGTGGTCGCGGTCATGGCTGCTCCGTTCCGCAGATGAACCGTTGACCATAGCGATGGTTCTCATTGTTGCGGTCAGATATAGCAGGGCTAATGTCTGGCCATGGTCAGCGACGTGCCATCCCGCGGGGCGACCCCCGCGGAGACCGGACCCGACTCGTCCGGGGATCGAGCTGACCGAGTCAGCTCGTCTTCGGGCATCCCGAGCCTCGACGGGCTCCTCGGCGACGGACTCGTGGCCGGAGACAACGTGGTGGTCAGCGCCCCGACCGCGATCGGCACCGCCATGGCCGATGCCTTCGCCCGCCAGCAGCCGGCGACCACGGCGTGGGTGAGCTTCTCCGCCGGGTCGCCACCGCCCGGCGTCGAGGCGCTGGTGATCGATCCCGCCGTCGTGGCCGACGACCCCGAGGCGGTCGTCGTGGCCATCACCGAGGTGGCCCGCCGTCGACCCCGCGTGGTGATCGAAGGGCTCGAGGCGGTCTACGACCGCTGCGGCGCGGTCGTCGCCGTCGACCTGTACCGCCAGAGCTGTCCCCGGCTCTTCGACGACGGCGCCTACGCCCTCTGGCCCATCAGCGCCGGTGCCCTGCCCCCGTCGGTGGTGACCCAGATCAGCCGGATCGCCCAGTGCGTGTTCGAGCTGCGCACCGACTCGATCCGCATCGCCAAAGCCGAGGGACGACCGCCGGGCATCGAGGGCGCCGTTGCCGAGCTGCGCTGGGACGGCGTCGACGACCTCCCTCGGATCGGGCGCGAGCTCGTGCTGGGGCGGCTCGGCGAGGGTCTCCGGAGGCTCCGACGCGATCGGGGCCTCACCCAGCGCGACCTCGCCGAGGCGGCCGGTGTCACCCCGGCGGCCATCTCCCAAGCCGAAGCGGGCCGACGCGGCCTGTCGATCGAGACCCTCGTGCCCATGTGCGACCGGCTCGGGATCGGACTCGACGACCTGTTCGGGGCCCACACCCGCAACCGCCACATCCTCGCCCGCCGCGAACGCGGTGAAGACCTCGGAGCGGTCTCGGCGCTGCTCGACTCCGCCGGCGGGCCGGCGCGGGTGTTCCGCGTCGAGCTGGAGCCCCGCGAGAGCGCCACGCCCCCGGCGACCTTCCCGGGCACCCAGCTCGTCCTCGTGTCCAGCGGGCTCCTGCTCGTCGACCTCGGCGACGACACACCTGTCATGCGCGCCGGTGATGCGCTCACCGTGCTGGACCGACCCGTGCAGGGCTGGACCAACCTCGGACCGGGACCGGCCGAGGCGTTCTGGGTCGTGCTCGCAGGGTCGGCCCGGACCCTCACGGCGCTCGACCCGAGCCCGATCACGCCACCGGCGGTCTCGACGCCCGTGGTCACGACACGAGCGACCGCAGCACGAGCGCCGACGACACGAGCGACCGCGACGCCGGCAACCGCGGCCGGCCCGACCGAGATGACCCACACGACCGAGATGACCCACACGACCGAGATGACCGCCGCGGCTACCACGACGGCGATCGCAACCGACCCGACGAGGGAGACCTGATGGACCCGAAGCTCCGAGAGATCTATGACGAAGTCGTGCGACGCAACCCCGGCGAGGTCGACTTCGCCCGAGCGGTGCACGAGGTGCTCGCCTCGATCGGCCCGGCCGTGATCGCCCACCCCGAGCTGGCCGACAACCGGATCATCCAGCGGCTGTGCGAGCCCGAACGCCAGATCATCTTCCGGATCCCGTGGATCGACGACCGGGGCGAGGTGCAGGTCAACCGGGGTTTCCGCGTCGAGTTCAACAGCGCGCTGGGCCCGTACAAGGGCGGGTTGCGCTTCCACCCGACCGTGATGCTCGACACCGTGAAGTTCCTCGGCTTCGAGCAGATCTTCAAGAACGCTCTCACCGGCATGCCGATCGGCGGAGGCAAGGGCGGCTCCGACTTCGACCCGAAGGGGCGGAGCGAGAACGAGATCATGCGCTTCTGCCAGTCGATGATGACCGAGCTGTACCGCCACCTGGGCGAGTACACCGACGTCCCCGCGGGCGACATCGGGGTGGGCACCCGCGAGATCGGCTACCTGTTCGGCCAGTACAAGCGCATCGCCAACCGCTACGAGTCGGGCGTGCTCACCGGCAAGGGGCTCGACTGGGGTGGCGCGCTCGTGCGTCGGGAGGCGACGGGCTACGGCACGGCGCTGTTCGCCCAGGAGATGCTCCATGCCCGCGGCCTGGGCTTCGACGGCAGCACGGTCAGCGTGTCGGGCGCAGGCAACGTGGCCATCTATGCGATGGAGAAGGTCATCCAGCTCGGCGCCACCGTCGTGGCCTGCTCCGACTCCACCGGGACGCTCCACGATCCGGACGGCGTCGACGTCGAGCTCGTGAAGCGCATCAAGGAGCGGGACCGAGCCGTGCTGTCGGTCTACCTCGAGCACCGCCCGACGGCCCGCTTCGGTTCAGGACCGATCTGGTCGATCCCCTGCGACGTGGCGTTGCCCTGCGCCACCCAGCACGAGCTCGGCGCGGCCGACGCCGCCGACCTGATCTCGAACGGGTGCCACACCGTGGCCGAGGGGGCCAACATGCCCTGCACCCAGGAGGCCGTGGAGCTGTTCGTGTCGAAGGGGATCGCCTTCGGCCCCGGCAAGGCGGCCAACGCCGGCGGCGTCGCGACCTCCGCGCTCGAGATGCAGCAGAACGCCAGCCGCGACTCCTGGACCTTCGAGCACACCGAGGTCCGATTGGCCGAGATCATGATCGCCATCCACGACCTGTGCCGGAACACCGCCGAGGAGTACGGCGCGCCGGGCGACTACGTGCTCGGCGCCAACATCGCGGGCTTCACCAAGGTGGCGAGGGCCATGGCCTCGCTCGGCGTCGTCTGACCGACCGCGTCACGACCGCGGTTGCCGCGTTGCCGCGTTGCCGCGTTGCCGGGTTGTCGGGTTGTCGGGTTGCCGGGTTGCCGGGTTGTCGGGTTGCCGGGTTGTCGGGTCGCCGCGTTGCCGGGTTGCCGGTGGCCCACGGGTGGGCGCCGGTATCGTGTTGCGCCGTGGGACTCAAGGGATTCGAACGCAAGCTCGAGCACGCCGTCGAGGGAACCTTCGCGCGCGTGTTCAAGAGCGGGCTTCGCCCCGTCGAGCTGGGCCGCCGCCTCACCCGCGAGATGGACGATCGCCGTTCCGTCGACGTGCGGGGTCGCACCGTCGTGCCCAACGCGTTCACGTTCGCCATCAGCCAGGACGACCTCGACCAGTTCGCCGACATCACCGAGACGCTCAGCCGCGAGCTGTGCGATGCCGCCCGCGAGCACGCCCGGGACGAGAACTACGCCTTCCTCGGGCCGGTGACCGCCGACATCGTCGCGTCGGACCGTCAGACCCGGGGCACGTTCTCGCTCACCTCCCGCATGAAGGAAGGCCCGTTCGGCGCAGGAGCGGGCTCGCTCCTGCTGCCCACCAACGAGCGCTATCAGCTCGGTGACCAGCCCATCGCCATCGGACGGTCACCCGAGTGCGAGATCACGATCATGGACAGCAACGTCAGTCGTCGACACGCCGAGATCCAGCCGCGGGGTGACGGGTTCGTCCTCGTCGACCTCGGCTCCACCAACGGCACCCGCGTCAACGGTGTCCGCGTCGCCGAGCGCGAGCTGCGCGACGGCGACGAGCTCGCCTTCGGCACCACGCGGATGGTGTTCCAGGCCTCGTGACGGCTCCCATCACGAGCCGGTGCGCTCCGGCCCGCCGTGCCGTCCACGCGACGGCCGACCGGTAGGCTCGCCCGTCGTGTCTGAGCAGCTGTTGTTCGTCCTCAAGCTGTGCCTGCTCGCGCTGCTGTACCTGTTCTTCTACCGGGTCGTGCGGGCGGTGTGGGCCGAGCTGAAGGCCCCGCAGCGGGCACCGGTGGCCGTTGCGCAGGCGACGCCGGTCAAGCCGACGCGCAAGGACCGCAAACGCGACAAGGCCGCTCCCGTCAAGACACCGGCGCGGCTCGTCGTCGCCGAACCCGCCTCGCGCAAGGGGATCTCCTACACGCTGGGGGCCGAGGCCACGGTGGGCCGGGCCGCGGGCTGCCAGATCCCGCTCGACGACTCCTTCGTCTCCCAGCTGCACGCCCGGGTCTTCCAGCGCGACGGCACCTGGTTCCTCGAGGACCTCGGCTCCACCAACGGCACGCTGCTCAACAAGCGAAAGGTCGGCGCGCCCGTCCCGTTGCGCAAAGCCGACCGCATCCAGATCGGCAACACCGTTCTGGAGCTCGAGCCGTGACCAGGTTCGCGTGGGGCGCGGCGAGCGACACCGGGCGTGTGCGCACCGGCAACGAGGACTACGTCCTCGCCGCCGGCACCCTCTTCGCCGTCGCCGATGGCATGGGCGGCCATTCGGGCGGTGAGATCGCGTCGCACCTGGCCATCGAGTCGGTCATGCGCATCTACGACGACGGTGGTCGCCACACCACCGACGCTCTCGTCGAGGCGGTCCAGCAGGCGAACGACGCGCTGGTCCAGCGGGCCGAGCGCGAGCCCGACCTCAAGGGCATGGGCACGACGATCTGCGCGCTCGCGCTCGTCGATGGCCCCGAGCAGCCGTTGATCGGGGTCATCAACGTGGGTGATTCGCGCATGTACCTGCTGAAGCACGAGGGCGAGCTCGAGCAGATCACCGAGGACCACAGCCTCGTCGCCACGTTGGAACGCCAGGGCCGGATCACCAAGGCCGAGGCGGCTGTCCACCCGCAGCGCAACATCATCACGCGGGCGCTCGGCATCGACATCTCGGTCATGGTCGACTCGTGGGAGATCGTGCCGTTCGTCGGCGACCGGTACCTGCTGTGCAGCGACGGGCTCTACAACGAGGTCGACGACGCGAAGGTGGCCGCCACGCTGCGCCGGTTGGCCGACCCGGGCGAAGCGGCCCGCGAGCTGGTTCGCCTGGCCAACGAGAGCGGTGGGCGCGACAACATCAGCGTGGTCATCGCCGATGTGGTCGACGACGACCATCGGACCCATCCCGATGCCGAGCGGGTGGCCAGCATCACGCACGGATCCGAGCGCGTGCTGCACACCGCCATGACACCGGTGGTGGGCGCCGCGGCGGCTTCCGGGCCGGGGTCCGAGGCCGGCGCGACCACCAGCGGGACGGCCGAACCGTCGGCCGGACCGTCGGTCCTCGTCGACGCCGAGCGCGATCCGGCCACCGCCGTGCCAGGCGGCGCGGTG
>CAZALT010000163.1:0-7808 GCA_964485515.1 uncultured Rhabdothermincola sp.
ACGATGCGCTCGCCCTTCTTGCCCGAGATCTTGGCCCAGTCGTCGGGGTTGGTGGTGTTGGGGAGGTCCTCGTGCTCCTTGTACTCCTGGTGGATCGACTCGATGAGGTCGTCGGCCCGGATGCCCCGCACACCGGTGTCGATGAGGCGCTTGATGGCGAGCTTCTTGGCCCGGCGCACGATGTTCTCGATCATGGCTCCGGAGGAGAAGTCCTTGAAGTACATGATCTCCTTGTCGCCGTTCTGATACGTGACCTCGAGGAACTGGTTGGCCTCGTCGTCGCGGTACATCTCGGCCACGGTCTTCTCGATCATGGCCAGGATCGCCTTGTTGCGGTCGCCGCCGCCCAGGTGGTCGATCTCGTCCTCGTCGAGCGGCAGGTCGGCGGTGAGGTAACGGCCGAAGATCTGCGCCGCGGCGTCCTCGTTGGGGCGCTCGATCTTGATCTTCACATCGAGGCGACCGGGCCGCAGGATGGCCGGATCGATGAGGTCCTCACGGTTCGACGCACCGATCACGATGACGTTCTTGAGTGCCTCGACGCCGTCGATCTCGGCGAGGAGCTGCGGGACGATGGTGGCCTCCATGTCGGAGCTGATGCCGGTGCCGCGGGTGCGGAACAGCGAGTCCATCTCGTCGAAGAAGACGATGACGGGCCAGCCCTCTTCGCTCTTCTCCCGTGCCCGCTGGAACACGAGGCGGATCTGGCGCTCGGTCTCGCCCACATACTTGTTGAGCAGCTCGGGACCTTTGATGTTGAGGAAGTAGCTGCGGGCGTGCTTGTCGCCGCTCACCTCGGACACCTTCTTGGCCAGCGAGTTGGCCACCGCCTTGGCGATGAGCGTCTTGCCGCAACCCGGCGGGCCGTAGAGCAGGATGCCCTTCGGGGCGGGCAGCTGGTGCTCGCGGAACAGCTCCTGGTGCAGGAACGGCAGCTCGACGGCGTCGGTGATCATCTCGATCTGGCTGTCGAGGCCGCCGACGTCGTCGTAGGAGATGTCGGGCACCTCCTCGAGCACGAGCTCTTCGACCTCGGGGCGGGGCAGCTTCTCGAGCAGGAGGCCCGACCGGCCGTCGAGCAGCACGGAGTCGCCCGAACGGAGCTTGATGGCGCGGGCTGCATCGGACAGCTCGACGACGCGCTCCTCGTCGGCGCGGCCGACGACCATGGCTCGGGCACCGTCTTCGAGCAGCTCCTTGAACGTGGCGACCTCGCCCGTGCCGTCGGCGGTGCGGGCCAGGACGACGTTGAGCGATTCGTTGAGCACGACCTCGGCGCCGCGGACCAGCTCGACGTCGCCGAGCTCAGGGTGCGTCGACACGCGCATCTTGCGGCCGGCGCTGAGCACGTCGACGGTTCCGTCGTCGTTGCGCTGGAGGAAGGTGCCGTAGGCCGACGGCGGCTGGGTGAGCTTGTCGACCTCGTCGCGCAGCGCAGCGATGTGCTCGCGCGCTTCACGCAAGGTGTAGGTGAGCTTCTCGTTCTGCGACACAGCCCGGGCCAGCTCGCCTTTGGTCTCGAGGAGTCGCTCCTCGAGGGTGCGCACCCGCTTGGGGGCATCTTGGAGTCGGCGTCGCAACGCCACGACCTCGTCCTCGAGGGCGGAGGCCTGCTCGCGCAGCTCGTCGAGGTCGAGCTCGTCGAGGCCCGAGCCGGGGGCACCTTCGGCGGACGGGGCGAGCGAATCGCGTTCGGACTCCGCGGGCCAACCCTCGGGGTGATCGGCGTCCTGGTGACCGTGTGCCGATGTGATCTCGTCCACGGGAACCACCTCCTCGGTGCGTCGGTGATGTTCGGCAGCAACCTACACCGGGGTCCCCGATTTTCGGCACACCCTTCTTCGGCTTCGTCGACCTGACCCAGGGCGTTCACCGAGACGTCATGCGCGACCCCTGCGCTCGACGCGGGAACCCCCTGTCCACCCGGTTCTTCGTCCGCCTGCTCACCCGGTTGATCGCCTGGTTGATCGCCTGGTTGACCCTGCGGTGCCCAACGACCGTTGGGCGTGCGGGGTCCGCGTGCCGGACTCACCCGTGGGCGGCGCTACAGTGACCGGACCCTGTCGCCGGCGCTGCCGGCGGACCGCCCAACTGCCCCCCGCTCTGGGAAAGGATTCGCCACGATGAAGGTCTGGATCGATCAAGATCTCTGCACCGGTGACGGCCTCTGCGAGGAGATCTCCCCTGAGGTCTTCACCCTGCTCGACGATGGGCTCGCCTACGTGAAGGATGCCACGAAGGTCTACAGCGATCCGGGTGGATCCGAAGGCATGGCCGAGATCCCGGAGAAGGAGCTCGAAGGCGTGATCGAGTCCGCCGAGGAGTGCCCCGGCGAGTGCATCTTCATCGAGGTCGAGTAGCCGCCAACCCTTCGCTGGGACCCACGCCAGATGGCTGGGGACCCACGCCAGATGGCTGGGGACCCACGCCAGGCCCTCGGGTGCTCGGCACCGGGCCCACTTCTCACCCGAGGCCCACGGTGCTCACACCAGGCAGGACCCGGTGTCGAGCGACTGCGAGCCAACCGTGCGCAGCACGTCGCGCAGCTCGTCGGTGCTGAGCGCGTAGGCCACGTTCGCCACGTCCTTGGCCACCGCGAAGGCGACGCCCACCACGTTGCCTCGCGGATCGACGAGCGCTGATCCCGAATCACCGGGACGCAGCGACGATGCCAGTTCGAGCACGTCGCGCTCGGTCAGACCGGTGCCGTAGATGTCTCGACCGGTCGCGTCGAGACGGCGGGCGACCGAGAACGGGGCGATGCGCAGCCGCTCGCCGCCGGGGTGCCCGAACACGCCGCCTACCTGGCCGACGACGGACTCGGCGGCGATGGGCAGCGGTTCCCGGTCGATGTCGGGGGCCGAGAGGACGGCGAGGTCGCGATCGGGATCGAACGCGACCACCTCGGCGTCGAAGAGCCGCCCGTCGTCGCGTTGCACCTGGGTGGTGCGCTCCCCCGCTATCACGTGCGCGTTCGTGACGATGAGCCCGGGCGCCGCGACGAACCCGGTACCGCTCTGGATGCGGTCGCACGCCAGACCCTCGACCTTGACCACCGAACGCGCCACCGTTGCCGCGGTCGCTTCGTCG
Organism: uncultured Rhabdothermincola sp.; assembly: GCA_964485515.1. GTDB lineage: Bacteria > Actinomycetota > Acidimicrobiia > Acidimicrobiales > Acidimicrobilacustridaceae > CAZALT01. Next base: position 3,091 of record CAZALT010000163.1, read on the forward strand.
AGACCCGTCTCGACCGGGGGCGGACCGAGATCGGGCGTCGGTTGAAGCGCGGCGAACACCTCGGGGAAGCGATCCTCGCCCACCAGCGAGCGCAGCGCCTGGATGGCGTCAGGAGCATCCGGCAGCTCGGCGTCGATGGTCTGGGCGATCCACGACGAGTTGACCTGCCGTGAGACCCAACCTGGCGTGCCGGCCAGGACGGGGATGAGCAGCCACACGACGACGACCACACCGACGCAGCCCGCAACCCCACCAGCGGCGCCGTCGGCGTGCGCCGCGAACCCGTCGCGCTCGACCGGTCGCATCTTCGATCCGATGTAGAGGCCGAGCGCCTGACCCAGGAAGCAACCGGCGAACACGAAACCGACCGACAGGGCCAGCACGAGCGAGTGGTTCTCGCTGCCGGTCTGGTCGATGACCCAGGGCAACGCCCGGACCGAGACGAACAGCCCGACCCCGATGCCCACCCAGGAGCTGACCCGGGTGACGAAGCCCAGTCGGTAGCCGCCGACGATCGCGCCGATGGCGAGGACGACGACGAGGACGTCGAAGAACGTCATGGAACCAGATCGGCTGGGTGTCGCCTGGGGAGGTGGTGCACGACCCTCTACGAAGAGCGCTGGAGGAGGCGGGCGTGGGTGAGGAAGCCGGTGTGGGCCACCATGCGGTGGTCGGGGCGAACGGCCTGCCCCTCGATGTGCCAGCTGCGGTTGAGCACCTCGACCGTCTCGGCCATGTCGAACGCGCTGGCCTCGATGGCCTCGCGGAACTGCATGGCCTGGGTGATCGACGGCGTGTAGGCGAGGATGATCCCGCCGGGCACCAACGCCTGTTCGGCGTGCTTCACGACGTGCCACGGCTCGGGCAGGTCGAGCACCACGCGGTCGAGGCCGGTCTCGTCGATGCCGTCGTAGCAGTTGCGCAGCTCGACGGTGTACCGCCCGCTGGCCTCGGAGCCCAGGAACGACTGCACGTTCTCCTGGGCGCGCGCCGCGAAGTCCTCACGAAGCTCGTAGCCGGTGATGACCGCGCCGGCGCGGAGCAGGGTCATCGACAGCGCACCCGAGCCGACGCCCGACTCGAGCACGCGGGCTCCGGGGAAGATGTCGGCGAGCATGAGCATCGGCCCGAGGTCCTTGGGATAGATCACCTGCGCGCCGCGCGGCATCTTCAAGATGAAGTCGGAAAGCGTCGGCCGGATGGCGAGGTACGCCGTGTTCTTCGTCGATCGCACCGATACGCCGTCGGGTTGGCCGATGAGCAGCTCGTGGGGCACGAAGCCGGAATGCGAGTGGAACTCTCCGCCGTCCTTCAGGGTGACGAGGTATCGCCGCTTCTTGTTGTCGATCAGCAGGACCTTGTCGCCCTCTTCGAAGATGCGGGTCATCGGGTGGTTCCTGTCGGTACGGGGGCGGGAGGGAACGTCACGGGAGGCGACCGAGCTCGACGGGCACGGGCTCGGTCGGGACCGGGAGGTGCCCGCCGGCCCGTTCGACGAGCCGGCAGAAGGCGCAGGTCTCGGTGGGCGTCGGTGCCCCGCACGAGACGCAGGGCAGCAGGTCGTCACGACCCGCCTCGGCCTCGGGCCGGAAGCGCTCGGCGCCCCGGGCGAGGAACCCGAAGTAGAAGGCGAACTTGGAGCCGGGCGACTGCACCTCGATGTCGTTCAGCGCTTCCTTGTAGGCGGTGTGCCGGTTTCCGCCGGACATCGGGCACTCCTCGATCTGGTAGTCGATGCCACGCAAGATGCAGTACGCCGCCATCTCTCGCTCGTACAAGCGGACCAGCGGCTTCGCCTTGCGCGGGAATCCGGGGCGGGCGGGGAGCACCGGCCACTGGCGGCCGAGGTAGTCGGCCTGCCAGACCAACACGTTGCCGAACAGAACAGCTGCCTCGTCGTCGAGGTTGTGACCCGTGACGACCACGTCATAGCCGCCTTCGAGCGCCGCTCGGTCGAAGAGGTGGCGCTTCGAGATTCCGCACGCCGAGCACGGGGCGCGCTTTGCGGCGCGGGAGCCGGCAGGGATGTCGTAGCCCAAGTCGTTCGGGAGGTCGATCTCGATGAGCGGACGACCGAGGCGGGCGGCGAAGGCGCGGGCCCGTTCGGCTGAATCGTCGCTGTAGCCCTCGATGCCGAGACCGAGGTAGAGCCCGTCGGCGTCGTAGCCGAGGTCGACGAGGAGGTCCCACAGCGCCAGCGAGTCCTTGCCTCCGGAGACCGCGACGAGCACGCGCTCGCCGGCTTCGATCATCGAGAACTCCTTGATCGCCTTCGCGACCTGGTCGCGGCACAGGCGGACGAAGTGCTCCTGACAGAACCGGGCGTTGTGGCGACGGAGGTCGATGACCGCGGGTTCGCGGCACACCTGGCACTTCACACCGCACCACCGGAGATGACCGAACGGACCTCGACCTGGTCGGAGTCGACGAGCTTGCGGTCGCCGGGCTCGAGCTCGCCGTTGACGATGACGAGCACGCTCTCCCGGTTGATCCCGAGATCATCGAGCACGGCGTACACGCGGGTGGGCGCGTCGATGTCGACCTCACAGGTGGGATTGCGGAGCAGCACCTTCATGCGGCGCCGATCGTATCGGTAGTCAGTCGCCTCGCCGTTTCGCCCACCGGCGGATGTCAGCCTCGGTGCGGGCGTCGTGGACGATCTCGAGGGTCTCCCCGGGCTGCAGCACGGTGCGGTAGACGACCGACTCCTCCTTGGGCCACGCCCACTGGACGGCGCGCAGCCCCCACACGACGATGGCCACGAGGATCCAGAGCCGGTTCCCTCGGAGCACACCATGTGTGAGAGACGTGTTGCGCAGGTAGCGCAAGAGCGGCCCCACGTCAGAGTCGGCGGACTTCGACGACGGTGCGGCTGCGCTTGCCCTTGCGCTTGCCGAGCCAGAAGATCACGACCACGGCGGTGACGACGACGGCCGCGGCGGCGATCGACGCGTAGTTCATGGCCTCCTGCTCCACCGTGTCGACTTCGCCTTGGATGCCACGGAACCGCGCCTCGAGGTCGTCACGGGTGATGCGACCGTCGGGTCCGGTGCCCTTGGTTGGATCGGGGGTCGGGGTGCGTCCGAGGTTCACGGGACGTCCTTCGGGCCGGTGGATGGGTCGGGGGGCGTGTCGATCGGAGCCGGGGCGTTGACCGGGGTGGTGTGGTGCGCCGGGTCGGGGTCGGTCGCCGTCGGCGCGCCGGTGTCGCTGAGGTAGGTGGCGTGCAGGCCCTTGTTTATGCGGCTCACGGCCAGCACGACGATGCCGACGAGGGCGACGAGCACGATGAAGTAGGGGACGAACGACCACGTGTCGGCGAAGACGTCACCGGTCTGGGTTTGGAGCGCGCGCAGGGCCGACAGCGCGAGGAAGAACCCACCGAGCGACAAGAGGATCGCTCCGCCGATCCCGAAGCCGAGATATCGGCCCAGCACCTTGAGCGGATCGACCGTCTCCTGCTTGCCGTAGGCCTTCAGCAGTGCCCAGAGGTCCTTGAGGGTCTCCGCGATGGACGAGTTGGTGGGTCCCATGTCGGCCTAGGTCGTATCACGCTTGGCCTCGCCGAGACGACCGCGCGCCTGTGACGCATGCCGACGAACCGCACACGGGGACGCTCGGTGGCACCGCTAACGTCCTGTGCGTGATCGTCGACTGCGCGGCGTATGCGGATGGCAAGCGAGCGACCGGCACCCTCGCGCTCGACGAGGTGAGCGACCAGCTCGGCAAGGACGACCGCGCGGTCTGGATCGGGTTGCGGATGCCACGCCGCGAGGAGCTCGCCGACGTCTTCGCCACCTTCGGCATCGACGAGCTCGACATCGACGAGGTCCTCTCGCCCCACGACCGTCCCGTGCTGACCCGCGACGAGGACATCACCGTCCTGGTCCTGCGCACGGCGCGCTACGAGCCGCGAGACGCCCGCTTCTCGCTCGGCGAGCTGTCGGTCATCATCGGTGAGCGCTTCGTCATCACCGTCCGCCACGGCAGCGCCAGTCCCCTGTCGAACCTGCGCAGCGAGCTCGAACGAGATCCGGAGCTGCTGCAGTTCGGACGGGACGCCATCGTCGCGGGGATCGTCACGCAGGTCATCGACGACTACGGGCCGGCGCTCGATGCCTTCGAGCGCGACGTGGTCGACGTCGAGTCTGCGGTGTTCGACGAGAACCGCGCGCAGCCGGTCAAGCGCATCTACGACATGAAGCGCAACGCTCGGGAGCTGTTCGTCGCCATCGACGCCCTCCAGGCACCGCTTCTGCGCCTCGTGCACGTCAGCCGCTTCCGGTGGGACGAAGAGGTCCTCTACGAGATGCAGGAAGCCGGCGATCAGCTCAACCGCACCGTCAAGCGCGTGCGGTCGCTCATGGACCTGCTGACCAGTGCCATCGACGCCAACCTCACCCAGGTCTCGGTGCGCCAGAACGAGGACATGCGCAAGATATCGGCATGGGTCGCCATCGCCGCGGTGCCCACCATGATCGCGGGGCTGTACGGCATGAACTTCGAGCACATGCCCGAGCTCGAGTGGGAGCTCGGCTACCCCGTCGCGCTGGCGTTCATCGGCATCGTGTGCACCCTGCTCTACCGGAACTTCCGCAAGTCCGGCTGGTTGTAGGCGCGCCGAGCTGCGGCGCTCCGTGTCGTGAGGACGGCGGGCGATCTCAGCCTCGATCCACCGATCGGCAGCAGGGGTGCTGCGGTGGTGTCATGTGTGGTTA
>CAZALT010000164.1:0-7762 GCA_964485515.1 uncultured Rhabdothermincola sp.
GGCAAGTTCGACAAGACCGGCAAGGGCAAGGCCGGTCGCTACGACGGCGCCGTCACCACCATGTGGATCGGCGTCGGGCGGACCGGTGGCGTGCAGCCCAAGGACATCGTCGGCGCGATCGCCAACGAGACCCGCCTCTCGGGCAGGGACATCGGGGCCATCAAGATCCAGGACAGCTTCTCGCTGGTCGAGGTGCCCTCCGATGCTGCCGACGAGGTGGCCTGGGCCCTCAAGCGCACCCACATCAAGGGCCACAAGGCCAAGGTGCGCAAGGACCGCGAAGCCTGATCGGCACGGCGGGCAGGGCCGTCCGGGTCACGGGCACGGTCAACCGCTGTCCGCGACGGTCACGACCGTCCTTCCCCGAGGGGTCAACCGTCGGCTCTCCACACTCGTGACCAACCACCTTTGACCACCGCCCGGCTGCGCGCCCGGACCAGGGGTGCTTCGTCGCCGTCACCTCGCGACGACCTGGATGTGGGTCCGGGCCATGATGGATCTCCCCGTTGCTCGCGCTACCTTGCCCCTGCCAAGTGCACGAACCGAAGGCGATACTGGGGCGAGGTCGATGAGCGTGCGGGACCGACAAGAGATCGAGGGTGACACGCGGCTGCGTCTCATCGAGGCGGCCGAGCGGTTGATCGGCGAACGCGGGGTGGCAGAGGTCACCGTCCGCGAGATCACGAGCGAGGCGGGTGCCAGCTCGGCGGCGGTCCACTACCACTTCGACACGAAGGAGGGGCTCATCCGAGCGGTCCTCGACACGCGGTTCGAGATCACGAACCTCACCCGGATGCAGACCGCGGCCACCATCGGCACGTTTCGCACGGCCGACGAACTGGCAACCGCGATCGTTCGTCCCGCGTACGCCTACCGCCATTCTCCTGAGTCGGCGAACTACATGGGCTTCGTCGCCGCCCTGCTGCTCCACCGCGACTACATCCCGATGGTGCGCGAGTACTACGTCGACCACATCGATGCGTTCCTCGGCGCCGTGCAGTCGCTGCGACCCGACCTCGACCCCAGCGCTCTCACCCACCGACTGGTCTTCTCGCTCTTCCTCGTGTTCTTCTCCGCCGGGTCATCCACCAGCCCGATGAACCTCTGGATCGACGAGATCGGCCACGACGTGGACCACGTCGAGGATCAGCTCATCGCGGCGATCGCCGGGATCCTCGCCGCCCCCTGATCGAGCTGCCGCGCCGCGCTCCGGATCAGGCGAGCGACCGAAGCCGATCGACCCGTTCGTCCGATGGCCCGAGATAGCGCACGAGCACACCGAGGACGCGGTCGACGTCGAGCGTTCCCGCAGCCACCATCTCCTCGAGGTCGGCCCAGTCCTTCGTGCGGTTGAAGAACGCCTTGAACACGGCGAGGTCCGAACAGCCGAGGAACGGCACCTGGTGTCCGACGAACTGCTCGGAGCGCGCCCGTGCCGCCGCCTGCTCGTGGAACTCGGTGGTGTTCATGAACACGTCGACGGGCGTGGCGTCCCACCACAGGCGCACCTGGCCGTCACGGGCCAACCGCTCGACGTCCTCGTCAGCGACGGCGACGGCGGCAGGCAGCGCGGCGACGACTCGACTCGCCTCGGCCTGGTCGACGAACACGTTCACGTCGATGTCGATCGTGCCGCGCGCCCGTTCGGTGCACCACGCCAAGGCCAGCGCTCCGCCGAAGGCGTGCTCGATGTCGGCACCCTCGAGCGCGAGGTGCAGGGCGAGGATCTTGTCGACGAGCGACATCACGCCGGCGAGACCTGACCGAAGGGCGGGAACGTCAGCTGCGCGTCGTGACGAGCCGGGAACTGCGCGGCGAGCTCGAGCACCTCGGCGAGCTCCTGTCCGCGATCGCGGCCACGCGAACCCGAGGGGGCTGGGACGAGGTCGACGGCGAGGCGGAAGCCTGCCGCGGCCACGATGCGGTCGAGGGTCTCGACCGAGGGGACCTTGTGCCCCTGCTCGTAGGCCGAGAGCGTCGCGTGCGAGGTGCCCGCCAGCCGGGCGAGGGCTCGCAAGGTGTGGCCCGAGCGGGATCGGACTCGTCGAAGTGTGACCGCAGCATCCATGGGCACATGGTATCTGATCGAATACCGATCGCCCGGCCATGGCTGGTCGCATCGGTCCCGCCCCGGCCACCAACAGCCCCAATTGCGTCGATCTCGTTCGGAAACCGAACGAGATCGACGCCAGAACGGCGTTGGGGGCGGCGCGTGCGGTCAGGGGTGGATCAGGCCACCTCGATGAAGATGCACTCCCCCGGGCACTCCTCGGCGGACTCGACCACCGCGTCGACCTCCTTGTCGGGGACCCCGACAAGGCCTTCGGGGCCACCCGGATCGCTCTTGATGCCCGATCCGTCCTTCACGTACGCGAGGCCGTCGTCGAGCAGCGTGAACACGGCAGGTGCGATCTCGACGCAGATGCCGTCGCCGGTGCAGAGGTCCTGGTCGATCCAGACGTTGTAAGACATGGGCCGCATGCTTTCCCACGGGAACAGGCCGTGGCAACTCGACGACCGGCGTTCACGGATCCCGCACCCCGACCCCGTCGCACCTTGGCATCCGGGTCGCCGAGTCGGGCCGTGGATGCGCGAGGGTGGGCGCCATGCCGTCTACGGGATCCACAACCGCTGCACCCCCGAAGACGGTCCTCGTGCTCGGCGGCGCGAGCGACATCGGGCTGGCCTCGGTCGCCCGACTCGCCCGTGACGGGGTCAGTCACGTCGTGCTGGCCACCCGAGACCCCGATGCCCTCGAGCAGCGGCTCGCCGCCGAGGTCGTCCCGGCGTCCCCGCTCGCGGCCGTCGGCCAGATCGATGTCGTCGGGTGGGACGCGCTCGAGCCCGCGTCGCACCGTGAGCTCGTGACGGCCACCCGCACGTCCATGGGACGCATCGACGTCGTCATCTGCGCGGTCGGCCTCCTCGGGCACCACGCCGGCCTGCCGCTCGACCCCGTCGACGCCGACCTGCTCGTCCGCACCAACTTCTCGGGGCCCGCGTCCGCGGTCCTCGCCGCGGCCCACGCCATGGTCGAGCAAGGCTCCGGAGACCTCATCGTGATCTCGTCGGTCGCCGGGGCGAGAGCACGCCGGTCCAACTTCGTCTACGGCTCGGCCAAGGCCGGGCTCGACGCGTTCAGCCAGGGCCTCAGCGACGCGCTCGTCGGTTCGGGCGTCCGCGTCCACGTGATCCGACCCGGCTTCGTCAGCTCCAAGATGACCACCGGACTCCCCCCTGCGCCGTTCTCGACGACCCCCGAGGTCGTGGCCGATGCCATCGCCGAGGCGCTGACGACGCGTCGCGAGATCGTGTGGGTCCCTCGGATCCTCGGCCCGATCATGGCCCTGATGCGGGTTCTGCCTCGACCGCTCTGGCGAAGGATCAGCGGAGATCGCTGAGGACGCGCCGCGTCCTAGTTGTTTCGCCCGGCAACATCGCGACGCCTATCCTCGGCCGCGGTGGGCGCTGGACCGTGGTGGAGGCGATTCCTGCGAGAGCCCCCGTGGTGGACGGTCCTGCTCGCCACCGTCGCGCTGACCGCGGCCACGTGGTCCAGCATCGGTCCGCTCCGCACCGAGGGACGCGACCTCCAGCAGGACTACTTCTCGGTCCACCGCATCGGCACCGACGTGGGCATCTACGAGCGGGTCACCGCTGACGAGGTGGCCGCCATGGGCACCTCCGACCAGGGCATCCCGATCAACGCGCACCCACCGACCTCGGTGGTGCTGTTCGGCCCCTTCCGCCTGCTCGACTTCTCGACGACCGTCGTCGTGTGGAGCGTCATCTCGCTGCTGGCGCTCGCCACGGCGGTCTGGCTGGCGGCGCGCCAGGTGGGACGCCGCTGGCTGTTCTGGTTCGTCTTCGCGCTCGGCTGGTGGTACCCGCTGACCTTCCACCTCCGGTTCGGTCAGTGGTCGACGATCATCCTGCTGACGACCGTCCTCACCTGGATCGGCCTCGAGTCCGATCGACCCGCGCTCACCGGCCTGCCGATCGCTGTCGCTGGAGCCATCAAGGTCACGCCCTTGGCTCTGGTCGTGGTGCCGTTGATCCACCGACGGTGGCGAGCCGTCACGTGGGCGGCCGGTGGAGGTCTGGCCCTCGCCGCCATCGCGCTCGCTCTCGAACCGGGAGCGATCGGCGACTTCGTGGGGATGAGCGGTGAGACCGACGACGCGGTGCGGGGAGCGTTCGGCAACGGAAGCCTGTTCGGGCTCATCAGTCGGACCTTCGGTGGCGGGCCGTGGATCGCCCCCGTGGCCGACCTCCCCCAGCTCGTCGACCCCCTCCGCTTCGCCGCCATCGCGCTCGTCGTCGCCGCGACGGGGTTCGCTCTGGTGCGCACACGGGACATAGGCCTGCAGATGTCGTTGGTCTCGATGGCCCTGCTCCTCGTCGCTCCGGTGACGTGGCGCCACGCCGACGTCATCCTCGTGCTCCCCGCCATCGTGATCGTCGGACGGCGCTTCCCGCGCCGCGGGATCGCTCTGGGGCTCCTCGCCCTCGCCGCCTCACTCACGCTGGTCGACCACTGGGCTTTCGCCTTGGCGAACCGCCCGCCGGGAGGTTCGCCTCCCCTCGACTGGACCGCGCAGCTGCACAACCCGGGGCCCATCACCCTCCTGGTCGTGTTCGCCGCCTGCCTGGTCTCGTGCGCGTGGCGGCGCTCAGAGCTGACCGCGCCCGAGGCACCGGCCACGCCGGTTGATGCCGGCGAGGCAGCCACCGACCTGCGAGCGTCACGGTGAGCGCTGCAGTGCCGACTCACACAGAAGGGCCGCGGGCCACACCCGGGAGCACGACGCCGGGCGACGTCTCGCGGGCGCGGCTGATCGTGGCGTGCGCGGTCCTCCTCGCCGCGTACGTCGCGCTGGCCGCGGCCGGCGACATCCGGGCGTGGTCGGCGTCGGACCCCGGCGGCAAGCTGGCCACCATCGAGGCGCTGGCAGAGGGGGGCTGGACGTCGGTCGACATCGGGTACTGGGCCGCCGACGCCGACCCCGAGGGCGATCTGCATCCCGTGCTCAACACCGAACGGCAGGGCGACGCCTGGGTCCAGGCGACCCCACCGCTGTTCGCCTACCCCGCCGCCCTCCTCTTCCGGGTGGCGGGGATCCCCGGCGTGCTGCTGCTCGTCTTCGCGTCCGGCGTGGTCGCGGCGCTCAGCGCACGGCGGATCGCGCTCTTCCTCGCGACCACCTCCGAACCTGACGGTGATGCCCGCCCTCGAACCGCCAGGAGCGGTGAGGACGACACCGGACATCGACGCGACGAGCGACAGGCCGGACAGGCCGGAGATCGACGCGACGTCGTCGCGCGCCAGGCCGGATGGGCCGCGTTCTGGCTCATCGGGCTCGGACCCGTCACGGTTCACTACGTCGCCGACGTGTGGGAGCACGTGCCGGCCCTCGGGCTCTCGCTCGCCGGTCTGGCCCTTGCCGCCACACCGCTCGTGGAGCGGCGGCCCATGTCCGTCCAGCGAGCGATGGCGATCGGGCTGCTGCTCGGCTCGGCCTGCGCGATGCGGCGGGAGGTGGCCGTGTGGTTCGTGGCCCTTGCCGTCGCCGGTCTCGTCACCCCGACCCTCCGTCGATGCTGGACGTGGCGGACCGCGGCGGCCGGAGCGATCGCTGCGGGTGCGGTGGTCGTGGCGAACGTCGCCCTCGAGGGTTGGCTCTCGCCGAGCACCTCGTCGGGCACCCGCGCCGCGGCGCAGACCTCGAAGGTCGGACTGCTCGACAGCCGCGGCGACGATGCCTGGCTCTCGTCGCTCGCGGTCGATCCGCGCCTCGACCGCCCGGCGGTCGCGGTGTCGATGCTCGTCGTGGTCGGGCTCGTCCTGCTCGGCGTCGCCGCAACCCGACGACTCGGGTCGAAGGCGAACCGAGCGACGGTGCTGTGCGGAGGTGCTGCCGTCGTCGTCGGCTACGCCGCGACGGCGACGAAGCTCCTCCTCATCCCCGGTGCCATCCCCTCGCAGCCGATCACCGCCGCCGCCATCGGGGCGCGTGGAGCGGCCCAACGTGGCTTCGCCGTCGCGGCGATCGCTCCGTGGCCGGTGGTGTGGTTGATCCAGTGGCGGGGCGGCATGGCCTTCCAGTTCGGTGGCCGCTACCTCATGGTGGGTTCCGCGCTGCTGGTGATCGTCGGCGCCGCGTCGATCTCACGCGAAGGCTGGCGTCGCCCGGCCGCCGTCGCCCTGGTGGCGACGACCGCAGCCGTCACGGTCTGGAGCGCAGCCGTGCACATCGAACGCAGCCGCGTCCTGGCCGCTGCCGGTTCGGAGGTCGCCGAGCAGACCGACGGCGACATCGTGGCGCTCGCCTTCCCGTTCGGGCGTGACACGGTGGCGGTGCGCTCCGACGACGCTCGATGGTTGCAGACCATCGGGACCGACCAGCTCGAGCGGGCCATCGAGATCGCCCGGGCCGACGGCACCGACGAGATCGTCGTCGTCACCCGTGCAGGATCCCGAGCGAAGCTGCCCACCGAGACGCTCGTGGCGGACGCCGAGATCGGCTCCTCGCCCGTACCCGACGCACAGGTCATCGGGGTGAGCGAGGTCGACTACCTGCGCGGCGACCGCCTGCGCATCGTGCGGCTCCAGCTCACCTGACGATCAGGATGCGACCGCGCCGGAGGCGCCCCGGGCACCTTCGTGGAAGCCCGAGCGCAGGGCCGAGACCGTGTCGCCTCGCCTCGCCTCGCCTCGCCTCGGCAGTCAGCCAGCGCCGAACCGCGCGGTCACCGCCGGTGGTGGGTCGATGCCCGAGACCAGATCGGCCGCCGCGACCGGGGACCCGAACGAACGGGTGATCGCGACCGTTCCCGCCCACCAGGGGCCGGCGAGATCCTCGGGTTCGTCGACCGGGTCGCCGCCCCGCACCTTGGCCGAAGCCTCGGCCAACGCCACCGCGAGCACCAGCGTGCGCCGGAGGTCCGTCTCCGACGGTGGCCGGCCCGTGTCCCAGGTGGCGACGACGTGGTCGGAGATGAGGCGTAGCGCCTCGACACGCTCGTCGGGATCCTCCACGACACGGGCCGTGCCGCGGATGACCACCGACCGGTAGTTCATCGAGTTGTGGAACGGCGTCCGGGCCAGCACGAGACCGTCGACCAGCGTGACCGTGACGCAGACGTCCTGGTCGGCACCCGAGCCGAGCAGTGCGTTGGCCACGGCACCGTGCAGGTAGAGATCCGAGTCGGTGCGCCCGTACGCCATCGGCAGCACGACCGGCCCGCCGGGGCTCGACACGCCGACGTGGGCGATCAGTCCCTCGTCGAGGATGGCGTGCACCGTCGTCGGGTCGTAGTCGGCTCTTGCCGCACCACGGCGGAGGCGAACCCGATCGCTCGGCGGTCCGGAGGCGGCGGGGCCATCGAGGTCTTGCTCGGCGGTCATGACGTCAGTCTCACCGACGGCGACCGGATCGCCCGCCTCATTTCGACCGACACCGGCCATCCCACCGACACCGATCGGGTTCTGCCGCCCGTGGGGTCCTCATGTCGCGTCAGCTGGGCGAGTAGCCGCGTAGGGCGACCGGGACCTTCTTGTAGGCGTTGTTGAGGTTGGAGCGCAGGTGCACCGGGTTCCCCGCCAGCTCGATGTCGGCGAACGAGCCGAGGAGCTCCTCGAAGAACACCCGGCCTTCGAGCCGGGCGAGGTGCACCCCGAGGCAGAAGTGCTCGCCGATGCCGAAGGACAGGTGCGGGTTCGGGTGGCGACCGATGTCGAAGTCCTGGGCGTCCGCGAACA
>CAZALT010000165.1:0-7756 GCA_964485515.1 uncultured Rhabdothermincola sp.
GGCATCCACACGACGCCGGCGAGGGCGGCGTTGTCCGACGCGCGCTGCAACTTGGCCGCTTGGGCGTACCAGGCTCCGACATCGACGGCGAACGCCGTCATGATGATGAGCGGGACGATCAGCAACCCCACCATCGGCAGAACCCAACCGCTCTCGCGGTCCCCCATGGACCCACCGCGATCAGATGCCCCTATGGGCGAGGCTGGTTCACGTGACGTTTCAGGAAGCAGGTTGCGCATGGTGCAGGACCCCTTAAGCGCCGTAGGGAGGTTCGAGTCGACTGGAGGTGAAGTCCGTCACCGTCACGGTGTTGGGCAGCAGGCTCGTGACCGAGTCGTAGGTGACTTCGATGTAGACCCCGACCCACTCCGGCCCGTTGGTGGCCGACAAGGAATTGATTCGCGCGCTGGGGCACCACTTGGCGTCGTACCTGCTGGCGCAGCCCGCCGACGTCCCGAAGTTGCTCGTGACGAGCGCGGCCTCGGTCAGGCGGGCCTTGGGGTACACGTTGCACCCGTCCGGCGCCGTGGCCGGCGCTGCCGTCTTGCAGGTGTTGTTCGGCCCACCCAAGGTCGTGCTCGCGCTCACGACCCCGGCCCCGCCGGCACTGGCCTTCCCAGCGTAGATGATGACCTTCTCGACCTCGATGCCGTTCGTCGTCTCGAGCGATGCCATCAGCCCCTGCAAGGCGAACATGTCGGCCGCGGGAGCGGTCCTCGACTGGGCGACGCTGCGCACCGCGGTGCGCAGCGACGAGGCGATGATGGTGGAGTTGCGCCACGCGGTGCCGTATTCGAAGATGCCGAGGAACAAGACGAAGAGGAACGGCAGCACGAGGGCGAACTCGACGAGCGCCACACCTTCGTCGCCATGGAGGCGCTCGCTGCTCGATGTGGGTTGACGTGGCGAGCTCATGCGATCGTCTGCGGTTCGAGCTTGGTGACCGACTGGTCCGACAGGGTGATCTCCTCGCCGAAGAGCCCGGTCACCCATGGGTGCCTGACCTGGATGTAGATGCCGAGGTAGTCGGGCGTGGCCGCCACGCTGACCTTGCGGCCCGACGGGCAGTAGTAGCGGATCGGCCCCTGGTTGGGCCCGACGGTGCACGTCCAGTTGGGCCCGTTGGCCTCGTCGCGCATGTCGTCGGCCGAGTAGACGTTGCACGCGCCAACCGCCGGAGCGTCGAACGTTCCGCCGTTGAAGGTCGGGGATCCCGCCCGGCAACCACCTGGCACCGGGTCGGTGCGATCCTCGGCCTTCCAGACCACGATCCGTTCGATCTGGCCCGAGGGCATGGCGCGCCCGGCCTTGCGAATCGCCTGGAGCGTCTCCCAGTCGGCCTGAAGGGACAACCCCTGGATGGCTTCCTCACGAGAGCCAGCCGTGACCATGTTGGTCACGGTGAGGTAGTCCCGGAAGGCACCGCCGAACTCGATGATGCCGAAGAGCATGTAGACGAACACCGGCGTGATGAGCGCGGCCTCGACGAGCACGGCTCCTCCGTCGTCGGTGAACCGCCGCGGCTTCGGTCGTTCGGTTGCCCTCAGGGCCTTCGATGTCACGCGCACCCTTCCGTTGCCCATCGAGGTCATCGTCACCCCCCACCTTCGACTTGAGGAATAGTTCCGATGGCCCAATCGGCGCCTCACCCCGGCAAGCGCCCCGGACCGATGTCACAGACACTACCTGACATGGTCGGAAAATGCCCCGCGCCACCGCACGAACAGCCGCCTCACGTTCCACGACCGCTCGAGGTCAGGCGGCTGCATCGTTCTTGTCATCGGCGCCACGTACCGTGCACCCATGGCCCGCCTCCGCACAGAACCCCCGGCACCGTCTCCGGACCCCTTGGCCGACACGGAGCGGGCCCGGTTGTGGGCGTCCACGATGTCCGGGGCGGTCGCCGACTCGAGCATCTCACTCGCTCACTCCCGACCGGTCCGTCTGGGGCCGATCGAGGTCCTCCGGCGCGAGCAGCGAGAGGAGCTCGAAGCGCAGGTCCTGTCCCCCGGGGCCACCCTCGGTCGGGGTGCGGGCACCCGTGCAACCCCCGAGGAACCCGACCCGTTCCGCACGTGCTTCGAGCGCGACCACGATCGCATCCTGCATGCCAGCGCGTTTCGGCGGCTGGCGGGCAAGACGCAGGTCTTCGTCGCACCGTCGGACCACCAGCGCACGCGGCTCACCCACGCCCTCGAGGTCAGCCAGGTCGCCACCGCCATGGGGCGGGCGCTGGGGCTCAACACGTCGCTCATCGCCGCCGCAGCCGAGGGCCACGACTGCGGCCACGGGCCCGGCGGTCACCCCAGCGAAGACGCCTTCGCCGACTACCTCCCCGACGGGTTCGACCATGCCGTGTGGGGTGCCGACGTCGTGCTCGCCCCGCTCAACCTGTGCGCCGAGACCCTCGACGCCATCCGCAACCACTCGTGGAGCCGTCCGGCACCGATGACCCCCGAGGGCGAGGTGGTGGCATGGGCCGACCGCATCGCGTATGTGTGCCACGACTTCGAGGACGCGGTCAGCGCGGGTGTCGTCACGCCCGACGACCTTCCCCATCTCGTGCGCGAGCGCTGCGGCGACCGCCGACCGCAACAGCTGTCAGCGTTCATCAACGCCGTCATCGACGCCACGGCCGCCACCGGCCAGGTCGGCATGTCTCCCCCGCTGGCCGAAGCGCTCGCCGCGTTCCGACAGCGCAACTACGAGACCATCTACATGCGCCCCGCGTCGCGAGTCCAGGCCCGCGAGGTGCGAGAGCTCATGCAGCGGCTCGTCGAGCACTTCGGGTGCCATCCCGAGCAGCTACCCGCCGACCATCGGCGCGACGTCGCCGCGGCGCGAGACCTCACGGCCTATCGAGCCGCGGTCACCTACGTGGCCGGCATGACCGACCGGTTCGCCATCGATCAGGCCGTCGAGCTCACCGGCTGGACACGACCCACCTCATCGATCTGGACCGTCGCCTGACATCCGATCCGACCGTGCTCCCACCAACGAGCTGAGGGATGGTCACCGACCAGGGCGGCGGTCACCGGCAAGCACTTCGGGCCGCACCCGACCACGCGCGACGATGCCTCGCCCAGGGGCGAGGCATCGAGCAGGTCGGTTGGTCGGGCCGAACCCGAACCAGAGGATCAGGTCGGGACGATGTCGACCAGCTTGCGGCCCTTGCGGGCGCCGAACTTGATCTTGCCGTCCGAGGTGGCGAACAGGGTGTCGTCGCCGCCCTTGCTGACGTTCTCACCCGGGTGGATGCGGGTGCCGCGCTGGCGCACGATGATGGTGCCGGCCGTGACGACCTCGCCGTCGAACTTCTTGACGCCGAGGCGCTGGGCCCGTGAATCGCGGCCGTTCCTGGTGGAACCGCCGCCTTTGGTCTTTGACATCGGTCAGCCCTTCTTGATGCTGGTGATCTCGACCGTGTCGTAGTTCTGGCGGTGACCCCACCGACGACGCTGGTTCGACTTGTTCTTGTAGGTGAAGCCGGTGATCTTCGGGCCCTTGGTGGCACCCACGACGCGACCGGTCACCGTGACCCCGGCCAGTTCGGACGGGGTCGCGAGGACGGCATCGCCATCGACGAGAAGGACGGGCTGGAGGGTGACTTCTTCGACACCACCGAGGAGCTCGAGGTCGACCTGCTGACCTTCGGACACCCGATACTGCTTGCCACCGGACGAAATGACCGCATACATAAGGATGCCACCCTACCGGACCGGCGCCGCGGAATCCCAAACGAGTCGGGGCATTTCTCGCCCAAACCGCCCCAGATCGGCGGAGAGACCGATCACCCTGACCGAGCGCTGCGCCAATTTCGGCGGGAGGTTCGTGTCAGACCCCCCGGTGAGGAGATCTCAGCCGATGAGGGCCTGATCGATGAGCACGCCACGACCCTCGCAGTCGGGGCACAGCGTGGAGAACGACTCGAGCAGCCCCTCGCCGATGCGCTTGCGGGTCATCTCGACCAGCCCGAGGTCAGAGATGTCGAAGACCTGGGTGCGGGTCTTGTCGCGGGCCAGCGAATCCCGGAACGTGCGGATGACCTCGTCGCGGTTCTTGCGGATCTCCATGTCGATGAAGTCGATGACGATGATGCCGCCGATGTCGCGCAGGCGCAGCTGCTTGGCGATCTCGATGGCGGCTTCGAGGTTGTTGCGGAACACCGTCTCCTCGAGGCTCGACGAACCGACGTTCTTGCCCGTGTTCACATCGATGACGGTGAGCGCCTCGGTGTGCTCGATGATGAGCGATCCACCCGACGGCAACCACACCTTGCGGTCGAGCGCCTTGTGCAGCTGCTCGTGCACGTGGAAGCGCTCCGAGATGGGGAGCGGTTCGGTGGCGGTGTCGTAGAACTGGACCCGGTCGGCGAGAGCCGGCGAGATGGCCGACACGTAGCCGTGGATCTCGTCGAACAGCGCCTTGTCGTCGATCATGACGCTGCGGTAGTCGTCGTTGAACTCCTCGCGGATGACCCGCACCGCCATGTCGGGCTCGCGGTACAACAGCGATGCCGGAGCCGCATCCTTGGCCAGCTGCTCGATGTTCTCCCACTGCTGGAGCAGGCGCAGCACGTCGGCCTGGATCTCCGTGTCGGTGACGCCCTCGGCCGCGGTGCGCACGATGAGGCCGTGCTGCGCGGGCTTGACCTTGTCGAGGATGGAGCGCAGGCGCTTGCGCTCGTCGTCGGGCAGGCGCTTGGAGATGCCGTAGGTGGTGCTGTTGGGGATGAGCACCACGAAGCGACCCGGCAGGCTCACCTCCTGGGTGAGGCGGGCGCCCTTGTGAGCGATCGGGTTCTTCGTGACCTGGCAGATGATGGTCTGCTTCGCCTTGAGGATGTCCTCGATGCGGGCGTTCGATCCCTTCTGCTCGATGTCCTCGGCGTCGTACTGCACGTCGCCGCGGTACAGCACGGCGTTCTTGGGCGTGCCGATGTCGACGAAAGCCGCCTCCATGCCGGGCAGCACGTTCTGCACCCGCCCCAGGTAGACGTTGCCGTGGATCTGCGCGACGTCGTCGGAGGGGCGCGACACGTAGTGCTCGATGAGCGTGCGCCCTTCGAGCACGGCGATCTGGGTGGCTTCGGCCCGCACGGACACGGTCATCTGGTAGCGACCGACGGGACGGCCGTTGCGGGAACGACCGCGACGCCGTTCGAGGGCGTCGTCGTCGAGGTCGGCGGCACCGCTGGCGAGGATGGCCTCGACCGGCTTGGCCGTCTTCGCCGAGCCGCGCTTGGCACCGCTCCGGTTGCCCGAGGCTCCCCCCGGTCCCTGACCTCCGGATCCTCGACCACCGGATCCTCGACCACCGGCGGTCTGGCCGCCCGATCCCTGGCCGCCCGATCCCTGGCCGCCCGATCCCTGGCCGCCGGCGCTCGCTCCGCCTCGGCCCCGGCCGCCACGACGGCGACGGTTCTTCGACGTGGTGGCGCCCTCGCCAGGTGCCTCATCGGCTGGCCCCGGAGTCGACCCGCGGGCACCTGGCGCGAGGTCGGGCGCGGGCCGGGTGTCGCCGATCTTGGGCTTGCGGACCACGGCCCGGTCGCCGGCCTCCGCTGACGGCTTGCCCTCGAACGAGCGCTCGGGGAGCTCGTCGGGACGTCGATCGATGCCTTCGTCGGACGCGCGGCGCGCACCCGATCCGGAGCCGCCCTGACGGCTGCGGCCGGCATCGGCCGGGCGGCCACCATCGGACGAACCAGACCGACCCGAGCTGGCAGACCGACCCGAGCTGGCAGACCGACCCGAGCTGGCGGATCGCTCTGATCCGGGGGGCTTCGCCTTGGAGCGGGACGTCGATCCCGATCCGCCCTCGACGGCTTCGGTCGACGCCTCCTCGGCCGAGGTGCTCGGGCGACCACCGTCACCGGCACCGGCACCGGCACCGGCACCGGCACCCGACCCGCCCCGGCCCCGCCCGCCCCGCGAACCGCGCCGACGACGCGAGCGAGGGGCCCCGTCGGGGCCGGTCTCGCCGCCTCGGTCTCGCGCCGCGCCTCCGCCAGTCGCCGCGCCTCCGCCGGTCGTCTTGGCTTCGCCGGTCGTCTTGGTTTCGGCGCTCGTCGTGGACGGCGCGCCGGAGTCGCCCTGGGGGGTCGACGCCGAACGACGCTCGGAGGCGGCGTCAGCGGACGTGGACGGCGACGCGGGGGTGGGCTTCGGTCGCGTCGCCGCGGTGGAGTCGTCGCCTGCGGAGCGCGGCGGGGGGCTGTCCGCGCCACGGCTCTGCGGTTCCCGTCGCTCGGGCGGACCGTCGTTGATGACCGAGTCGGTCATGATCGTGTTCCCTTCTCATGACGCACGCAGTTCCGCGTGCGTGGGCTCCGTCGCGAGCGGTCCTCCCGGCGCCCCGTCGAGGGGGCGGGCCAGGGGTTCGCGCGGCTCGGTGCCGTCGGTGATCCATTGTTCGATGCGGCGCACCCGGCCCTCGTCGGCGGGAGGGTCGAAGGCGGCCAGGAGCTCTGCGGGACGCAGGCCCCGAGGTTGCGTGGCGAGCTCGGCCCACAGGTGGCCGTCGGGCAGGACCTCGAGGGCGAGGACGCCCGGCCGGATGTCGTCGGTGACCGGCTGGCCCTTGCGCTCCCGGGTGACCACGAGCTCGTCGGCGGCGAGGATGCGGGCGACCTCGGTGGCGAGCGCCTCGCGACCGAGGCCGGGGACCTCGATGTCCCAGGTGCAGCTGGTGACGGACTGTTGCAGCGACGTGCCGCGGGTGCTCACGACCTCGGCGGCTTCGACGTCGATGCCGACAGGGAGCAGCGGGGTGAGCAGGGCAGGCAGGGTGGCGACGTCCATCGGGCCGGTGAAGTCGATGTCGAGGTACTCCCCCAGCGACTCGTACGACGTGGGCGCGGCCAGCCCGAAGTGCACCTTGAGCCGGGGCGAGAACCCCTCGGTGGTGGCGACGGGCAGGGCGGCTCGGCGCAGGGCCCGCTCCCAGATGCGAGCGACATCACGGTGGCTCGTGAAGCGGACCTTGCCCAACTTGGTGAACCGGAAGCGGACCCTCACGATCCGCCTCCTGGCGCGACACCGGCCCCGGCTCCCACACCGACGGGCTCGACCGACGTGTCCGGCTCCGGCGACCGGGGCCTGGTCTCGAGGAGCGTGACCGGCACCGCTCCCCCGCTGGCGAGGTCCTGGCCGGTTCCCTGTGAGCCGCCGGCGGGTGGCGTGGCCGACGCGACGATGTGCTCGATGGAGTAGCCGGTGCACGCGCCGCAGTCGTAGCACGGTGTCCACCGGCAGTCTTCGAGGCCCAGCTCGTCGAGCGCATCGCGCCAGTCCTGCCAGAGGAAGTCCTTGTGGAGCCCGGCCGAGATGTGGTCCCACGGGAGGACCTCGTCCTCGGTGCGGTGGCGGAACACGTACCAGTCGAGGTCGAGCCCGTTGTGCTCCATGGCCTCGGTCCACAGCGAGTAGTCGAACTTCTCGGACCACTCCTGGAAGGTGCCGCCGCGGCGCCACACCTCTTCGATGACCGTGCCGAGGCGACGGTCGCCGCGGCTCACGATGCCCTCGACGACCGTGGCGCGGGTGTCGTGCCACTTCACCTGCACGCCGCGGGTGTGGCGGGTGGCGTCGCGCAGCAGGTTCACCTTGCGGCGCAGCTCCTCGCCCGTGTTCTGGCCGAACCACTGGAACGGGGTGAACGGCTTGGGCACGTAGCCGCCGACCGACACCGTGACCGAGGCCGACTGCGTGTGGCGCTTGCCGATGGCGACGCAGTTCTTGGCCAGCTCGGCGAT
>CAZALT010000166.1:0-7753 GCA_964485515.1 uncultured Rhabdothermincola sp.
ACAAGATCGACCGCGAGGGCGCCAACCCCGACCGCGTCATGCAGCAGCTCAGCGAGAACGGACTCGTGCCCGAGTCGTGGGGTGGCGACACCGTCATGGTGCCGGTCTCCGCGCTCAACGGCGACGGGGTCGAGGACCTCCTCGACAACCTCCTCGTCGTGGCCGAGCTCGAAGACTTCCGCTCCACCGACCAGGGTCGGGCCCGCGGCGTCGTCCTCGAGTCCCACCTCGACATCGGCCGTGGCGCCGTTGCCGACCTGCTCGTCCAACGAGGCACCCTCAAGGTCGGCGATCCGCTGGTCGCCGGTGCCGCGTGGGGTCGCGTGCGAGCGATCATCGACGACCACGGTCGTCAGATCAAAGAAGCCGGTCCGTCGATGCCCGTCCAGATCCTCGGCCTCTCCGATGTAGCCCAGGCCGGCGACAGCTTCATCGTCGCCCCCGACGAGAAGACGGCCAACCGGGTCGCTGAGACCCGTGAGCACTGGCAGCGCCTCGCCACCCTCGGTCGCGAAGCTCACGCCATGTCGGGCGGCGCCAAGCTCGAAGACATCTTCCAGCAGATCCAGGCGGGCGAAGCCGCCACGCTCAACCTCATCGTCAAAGCCGATGTGGGCGGTTCGCTCGAAGCGCTCACCGAGTCGCTGCGCAAGCTCGAACGTGACGAGGTCAAGATCTCGTTCGTGCACCGCGGTGTGGGTGGCATCACCCAGCAGGATGTCCAGCTCGCCGCGGCGTCCAACGCGACCATCATCGGCTTCAACGTCCGTCCCGACCGCAAGTCGCGTGAGATGGCCGAGACCGAGAAGGTCGAGATCCGTACCTACGAGATCATCTACCAGATCATCGAGGACATCGAGAACGCCGTGCTGGGTCTCCTGGCACCGGAGTTCGAGGAGGTCGTCACCGGCGAGGCCGAGGTCCGCGAGGTCTTCCGGGTTCCGCGTGTCGGCGCCATCGCCGGTTGCTACGTCACCAGCGGTGTCATCACCCGTGGTTCGGGTGTCCGCTTCCTGCGGGACGGCACGATCATCTGGAAGGGCGCGGTCAACTCGCTGCGTCGCTTCAAGGACGACGTGCGTGAGGTCGCCAGCGGCTTCGAGTGCGGCATCGGCCTCTCCGACTTCCAGGACCTCAAGCCTGGCGACGTCATCGAGACCTTCGAAGAGCGCGAGATCCCGCGAACCTGAGCCAGTTCACGTTCGGCCCGCCTCGCCCTTCACGGGGCACCGGCAGACCGGACCCACATCCTCCGTCGGGAGCCCGACGGGTCAGTTCATGAGTGGTCGCCCATGAGTGCACATGTGTTGGCGCTGGTCGTCGACGTCCGCATCCCGGCTTCGAGCTCGTTGAAGGAGAAGCGGTCGATCGTCCAGTCGATGCTGGCTGGTGCTCGACGGCGCTTCGAGGTGGCTTCGGCCGAGACCGGTGTGCAGGACCACGTCGACCGGGCCGAGCTCACGTTCGTGGCAGCATCGGGCTCGGCGACGCACACCACCGAGATCATCGACAGCGTGGACCGCTTCGTGTGGTCGTTTCCCGAGATCGAGGTCGTCGACCACGATCGCCACTGGTTGGAGGTTGACCGATGACGAGACGACGCCCGACAGGTCGAGGTTCCGCGGGTCGGGGATCCGGCGGCCGGGGAGCCACTGGCGGGGGAGGGCGCGACTACCCGCGCACGCTCCGCGTCAACCAGCTGCTGCGCGAGATCATCGCCGAGCAGCTCGAGGTCATCGACGACGATCGGCTGGTGACGGTGGCCATCACCGCGGTCGAGACCGATCGCGAGCTGGCTCGTGCCACGGTGTTCTTCGACTCCCTCGAGGGCGTCGAGGGCGATGCGCAGGTCCTCGCCGCGTTCGACGAGATCCGCTACAAGCTCCAGGGCGCGATCGGCCGCGAGGCGCGCATCCGCAACACCCCGAAGCTGTCGTTCGAGCCGGACCTCGGCGTGCGCGCCGGCGCCCGCATCGAGGAGCTGCTGTCGACCGTCGAGATCCGCGAGGGCGACGTTCCCGTCCCCGACGCCGAGGACCCCGTCGCGGCGAATGACGATCTCGCCCCCGGCTCTGACGATCTCGCCTCCGGCGCGGAGGACGACTCTGCCGGCGACGCGTGAGCCGCCGATCCTCGGTCGGTGGGCCGGATGGGCTCGCGGTGGTCGACAAGCCCGCGGGGTGGACCTCGCACGACGTCGTGGCCCGGTCGCGTCGCCTGCTCGGCACCCGCAAGGTCGGCCACTCCGGAACGCTCGACCCCGACGCGACGGGTGTCCTGCTGCTCGGAGTCGGCAAAGCAACCCGGTTGCTGCGCTTCACCAACCACCTGCCGAAGACCTACACGGGCACGTTCGTCCTCGGCGTCGAGACCGACACCCTCGACGCGGCGGGCGAGGTGACGGCGACTCATGACATGTCGGCGGTGACCTCCGACGAGGTCCTGGCCGCGGTTCCGCCGTTCGTGGGAGACATCGAGCAGATCCCGCCGATGGTCTCGGCGGTCAAGGTCGACGGCAAGCGACTGCACCAGCTCGCTCGGGAGGGCAAGGAGGTCGAGCGCAAGCCGCGCCCGGTCACCGTTCACCGCTTCGAGGTGGCACCGGTTGCGGACGACCGGCTCTCGTACGCGTTCGAGATCGAGTGCTCGTCGGGCACCTACGTGCGTTCGCTCGTCGCCGACCTGGGCCATGCGTTGGGTGGCGGCGCGCACCTCACGACGTTGCGCCGCACGGCGATCGGGCCGTTCCGGGTCGATGGCGACGCGGTCCCGCTCGACGACCTGACCCCCGACGTGCTCCTCCCGCTCACCGCAGCGGTCCCGGGCCTGCCCGTCGTCGCCGTCGACGACGCGACCGCGGCCGACGTGCGCCACGGCAAGGTCCTCCCGATCGCGGCGTTCTTCCCCGTCCCTGGGTCGGAGGTCGTCGAATCCCAGTCGGGCGCTGCCTATGGGCACACGGATTCGGGCGTAGAGGACGACGACTCGAGGGCGACGCACGAGTGGGCCGTCGTCGATGCGACCGGAGACCTGCTCGCGGTCTACGCCCGTCATCGGTCGAACACCGCCAAGCCCTCGATCGTGCTGGTCACGGCTGGCCCGCCGGAGTCACGGCCGACGCCCGACCCCGTGCCGGGTGACGCCTCACCGAGCGACCTCACCGAGAACGACCGGTAGATTCGGCCACGATGCAGGTCCTCCACGACATCGACACGCCGTTCCCCGGGAAGGGCGCGGGCACCGTTGTCACCATCGGTGCCTACGACGGTGTGCATCTCGGTCATCGGGCGGTGATCGGTGAGGTCCGCCGGCTCGCCGCCGAGCGTGGCATGCAGAGCACGGTGGTCACCTTCGATCGCCACCCGGCGTCGGTCGTGCGTCCCGATTCGGCACCGCAGCTGCTCACCGACCTGGAGCAGAAGCTCGAGTTGCTGGCCGACACCGGCGTCGACCTCACGCTCGTCGTCCACTTCGACGAAGCCCGCTCGAAGGAACCAGCCGATGCCTTCGTGCAGGAGGTGCTCGTGCGAGGGTTGGCCGCGGGTGCGGTGGTCGTCGGCGACGACTTCCACTTCGGGCACAAGCGCCAGGGCAACGTCGAGCTGTTGCGCCAGCTCGGGTCCGATCTCGACTTCGACGTGGTGCCCATCGGGCTGCTCGATGCCGAAGCCCTGTCCGTCGACGTGCCGGGGCTTGTCGAGTCGGTGTCGTCCACGGCCATACGCGCCGCGCTGCACGAGGGCGATCTCGATGGGGCCAACGCCATGCTCGGCCGTCCGCACGAGGTGCGAGGTCTCGTCGGCCACGGCGACAAGCGGGCGCGGGATCTCGGGTTCCGCACGGCCAACGTCGCGGTGCCCGACGCGGTGTGCCTGCCCGCCGACGGCATCTACGCGGGCTGGTACCTGCGCCCGGACGGTGTGCGGCTTCCCGCGGCGTTGTCGCTCGGCCGGCGGCCCACGTTCTACGAGCACGCGGAGGTGTCGCTGCTCGAGGCGCACCTCCTCGACTTCGACGGCGATCTCTACGGCGAGCCGGCTCGGGTGCAGTTCGTGCGCCACCTGCGCGACGAGCTGAAGTTCGACTCGGTCGATGCCCTGATCGAGCAGATGGGCGAAGACGTCGCGCTGACCCGCACGCTCCTCTCCGAGACGGCGTAGGTCGCTCGACGATCAGGCGAAGCGGGTCCGAAGGTGGGACGTGACCAACCAGCTCGGTCGCGTGCGTACCTGAGGTGGTGTGGCGGCACGAGTTACGCACGCGACGGCGGGGGCATGCTCGGGCCCATCACCTCGTTCCGTGGTGGGGTCAGTCGGTACAGTGACCCCGATCGGTGGACGAGCACGCCGATGATCCCCCACGGACCCTTGGACTCCGACGAACATGGCTGACGTGACCGAAGTCGAACCGACGCAGGCTGACGTCACACGGCGCGTGACGCGGCCCGGTGCCGGCGACGTCAACCCCCGGTTGGCCCGGCACACCTTCACGCTCGACGACGGCCACAAGGTCGGGCTCGCGGTGTCGGGCCGCGGCGTTCCCCTCGTCGTGGTGCACGGGTTCTCCGCCGAAGGGTTCCTCTACGCTCAGACCCTCAACCGCCTGGTGCGCACCGGCTTCAAGGTCATCGCCATCGATCTCGCCGGTCACGGCGACACCGACGGGCTCCCGGTGCTGGGCGAGACCCTGGACGGCTATGCGGAGCTCATGACCCGCTGCCTGCGCGAGCTGGGCATCCGCCGGGCGGTCCTTGCCGGTCACTCCATGGGCGGCCGTGTCGTGGCCGACGTCGCCGCCGCCCATCCCGACCTCGCGGTGGCGGTCGTGCTCATCGACGCCATCGTCGGCGACGTGTGGGACTCCCTCGTCCGCACGGCCCGATTCGTCCCGGTGATCTTCCCGGTGCTGGGCACGACCCTGTTCGTCGACTCCGTCTCGACCCTGCCGATCATCGTCGACCGGGCCCAGGCCGCGAAGCTCTCGCGCCTGCTCACCCCGCTGATCGCCGGGCACCTGATCGCGCCGTGGCGGCTCATCGGCCCGTCGATCGCCATCCTGCGTTCCGCCGGCAGCGGAGACAGCCTCGATGCGCTCGCCACGAACGCCATCCCCACCTTCGTGCTGCACGGCGAATCCGACCTCATCGTGCCCATGTGCACGGCAGACTCCGCGGCGGCACGCAGCGGCGGTCAGCTGGTTCGCATCCACAAGGCGGCGCACTCCTGGCTGCTGCGCGACCCCGAGACCCTCCCGGCCATCATTACCGAGCTGCTCGAAGGCCGGTTGGGTGACGCCATCCGCGATCGCCTCACCGGAGCGGGAGCGTCCTCGGTCGACGAGATCGAGGCGCACTTCTACGAGCCGAACGCGCCGATCGTGGCGCTCACGCCCGATGCGCCCCGCCCCGCGTCGATCCCGCCGGTTCGCACGCCTCGCTACACCTGGACCGTCGAAGACACCTGACGCGGGATCCCGAAGGGACGCGACGACCCGGCAAGCCCGAAATTGCGTCGCTCGCCGTTGCAGAACAACGGTGAGCGACGCCAGAACGGGGTGGGCGGCCTCGACCGGGCTCGGGACCCCGACCCGGGCCGTCTCAACTGTCCGTTCTGAGCGGGCGCTGGTAGCCTCGTGCACGGCCCGATCTCCGGGCTGCCGCGTCTGGTCACGAGGCGCACCCCACGAGCTGAGCTCGAAGCGGGTGGCCACGGACCATGAGGCCGGGTGCAACAGACCCACGAGCAAGGATTTTTCGCATGTCCCGAGAGCCCACCAACCTTCCGCCGAAGTCCGGCACGATCGAAGGCAACCGCCTGCATGAGAGCGACACCGGTTCGCCCGAGGTGCAGATCGCGCTGCTGACCGATCGCATCACCCACCTCACGGCGCACCTGAAGGACCACAAGAAGGACCACCACAGTCGTCGTGGTCTTCTCATGTTGGTGGGTCGTCGTCGTCGCCTTCTCGACTACGTCAAGAAGAACGACGTCGAGCGCTACCGCGCCATCATCGCCAAGCTCGGGCTGCGCCGTTAAGTAGTACCACCACAACTGGCGGGCACGACTCGTCAGTTGCCGGTGGTGGGGGACGGGCTGACGAACGCCAACCCGCCCGAGCCGTTCCGCCCTCCACCACTGGGAACTGACATCAGCCCGCCTCCTATCCCGGGGACTCGCCCCGGACGAAAAAGGAGCATCCATGGCTGATGCCATCTCCGTCTCGAAGCCGATCACCGGCTCGGACAAATCCCTCACCTTCGAGACCGGCAAGCTCGCCGGCCTCGCGGGTGGTGCCGTGCAGGTCAACATCGAGGGCACCACGCTCCTCGTGACGGCCACCGGTGCCTCGAGCCCGCGCCCCGGCGCGGACTTCTTCCCCCTCACCGTCGACGTCGAAGAGCGCATGTACGCCGCGGGCAAGATCCCCGGCTCGTTCTTCCGCCGTGAGGGCAAGAGCAGCGACGAGGCCATCCTCACCTGCCGCCTCACCGATCGGCCCCTGCGGCCGTGCTTCCCCGAGGGCTTTCGCAACGAGGTCCACATCGTGGGCACCGTGCTGGCCGCCGACCAGATCAACCCCTACGACGTCCATCTCATCAACGGTGCCTCGGCTGCCCTGCAGCTGAGTGACGTCCCCTTCGACGGCCCCATCGGCGCCGTTCGCATCGCGTTCACCGACGAGGGTGGCTGGATCCCGTACCCCACCTTCGAAGAGGGCGCCGAGTCCACCTTCGAGATGGTGGTCGCCGGTCGTCTCCTCGCCGACGGCGATGTCGCCATCGTCATGGTCGAGGCCGGCGGCACCGAGGGCTCGTGGCCCAAGTACGAAGACGGTGCGATCAAGGTCGACGAGCTCGTGCTCGCCGGTGGCCTCGAGGCCTCCAAGACCTGGATCCGCGAGGTCATCGAGCTGCAGAACGAGCTCGTCGCCAAGGCCGGCGCCAAGGAGACCATGGCGTTCACGGTCAACCGTGACTACAGCGATGAGATCCTCGCCGCCGTTCAGTCCGCCGGCACCGATCGCATCGCGGCGAGCCAGACCATCGCCGACAAGGCCGAGCGCACCGCGGCCGAGGCCGAGGTCAAGGCCGCCATCGTCGCCGAGCTGGCCCCCCAGTTCGAGTCCGAGGACAACGCCGAAGGCCAGATCAAGGCCGCCATCCGGTCGGTCACCAAGGCGATCGTGCGCAAGCGCATCGTCGACGAGGGCCTTCGCATCGACGGTCGTGGCCCCAAGGACCTCCGCCCGCTGTCCTCCGAGGTCGGCGTGCTCCCCACGGTGCACGGCTCCGGCCTGTTCCAGCGTGGCGAGACCCAGGTGCTCAACGTCACCACCCTCGGCATGCCCCGCATGGAGCAGATGCTCGACACGCTCGGCGTAATCGACCGCAAGCGCTACATGCACCACTACAACTTCCCGCCCTACTCCACGGGTGAGACCGGCTTCATGCGTGGCCCCAAGCGCCGCGAGATCGGCCACGGCATGCTCGCCGAGCGTGCCCTCACGCCGGTGCTGCCGTCCAAGTCCGACTTCGGCTACACGATCCGCACCGTCTCCGACGTGCTGTCGTCCAACGGCTCCACGTCGATGGGTTCGGTCTGCGGCTCGACCCTGTCGATGATGGACGCCGGCGTGCCGCTGCACGCTCCGGTGGCCGGCATCGCCATGGGCCTCGTGTTCGCCGAGGGCAAGTACACCACCCTCACCGACATCCTCGGCGCCGAGGACGCGTTCGGCGACATGGACTTCAAGG
>CAZALT010000167.1:0-7749 GCA_964485515.1 uncultured Rhabdothermincola sp.
GCAGCGGCAGGTCGCGGTAGCTCTGGGTCCA
Source organism: uncultured Rhabdothermincola sp. (assembly GCA_964485515.1). Classification (GTDB taxonomy): domain Bacteria; phylum Actinomycetota; class Acidimicrobiia; order Acidimicrobiales; family Acidimicrobilacustridaceae; genus CAZALT01. The sequence goes on from CAZALT010000167.1 coordinate 32, forward strand.
CTTGGCCATGAACTCGCCGATGACCGTCTCGCTCGTGGGTCGCACGACGACCGGCTCGTCGAGCTCCTTGCCACCGGCGACGGTGACGACGGCCAGCTCGGGGCTGAAGCCCTCGACGTGCTCGGCCTCACGCTTGAGGTAGCTCTCGGGGATGAACAGCGGGAAGTAGGCGTTCTTCGCCCCCGCCGCCTTGATGCGGGTGTCGACCTCGGACTGCATCTGCTCCCAGATGGAGTAGCCGTACGGCCGGATGACCATCGTGCCGCGAACCGGGCCGTTGTCGGCCAGCTCAGCCTTGTTGATGACGTCCTGGTACCAGCGGGGGAAGTCCTCAGCCTGAGGGGTGAGGACAGGAGGCTTTGCCATAGGCCCGGCAGGTTAGTTGAGCGGGTTCGCCGCCAAGTCGCCGGCACCACCGACCCGTTCTGGCTGGACACCTACGCCGAATAGGCCGGGTCTTCCCAGCCAGTACGGGTGGGAGGCCGGTCCGTCAGTCCCGGTCTTCTTCGATCTTGCGGATGAGCTCGACGCGCTGCTCGCTGGCGTTGGCGTCGTCGCCTTTCTCGTCGAGCAGCGCGGCACGGTCGGCCTCCGCCTCCGCCGCCGCGGAGTCGTCCTTGCGACGAAGCGCCTCCTCGACGCCACCCTCGGCGATGATGCCGGCCCACTCGACGAGGGCGTCGACCATGTCGGGCTCCGGGACCACGGCGACGACCTCTCCCCGCACGAACAGGTGGCCGCGCTTTCGACCCGCCGCGATGCCGAGGTCAGCCTCGCGGGCCTCGCCCGGACCGTTGACCACGCAACCCATCACGGCCACCTGGATGGGCAGATCGAGGTTCTCGAGCGCCTTCTGCGCCGCGTTCGCCACCGCGATGACGTCGACCTCGGCTCGGCCGCAGGACGGGCACGCGATGAGGTCGAGCCCGCGCCGCTCACGAAGACCGAGGGCCTCGAGCAGCTGACGACCGGCACGAGCCTCCTCGACGGGGTCGGCGGTGAGCGAGTAGCGGATGGTGTCTCCGATGCCCTCGGACAGCAGGGTGGCCAGACCGGCGGTGGCCTTCAACAGACCCGCCGGCGGCGGACCGGCCTCGGTGACGCCCAGGTGCAGGGGGTAGTCGACCCGCTCGGCCAGCAGCCGGTACGAGTCGATCATCAGCGGGACGTTGGACGCCTTGACCGAGATCTTCACGTCGTCGAAGTCGACCTCGTGGAAGTACCTCAGCTCCTGCTCGGCCGACTCGACCATGGCCTCGGGGGTGACACCGCCGAACTTGTCGTGCAGGGCCGGATCGAGGGAGCCGCCGTTGACCCCGATGCGGATCGATACGCCCCGATCGCGGGCTTCTCGGGCGACGGTCTTGATGTGCTCGGGGTTGCGGATGTTTCCCGGGTTGAGGCGCAGTCCGTGCACCCCGGCCTCGAGCGCTTCGAGGGCACGGCGGTGCTGGTTGTGGATGTCGGCGATGATCGGGATGGGCGAGCGGGGCACGATGCGCGCCAGGCCCTCGGCGGCGGCGACGTCGTTGCAGGTGCACCGCACGATCTCGCAGCCCGCGCCCGCCAAGGCGTAGATCTGCTGGAGGGTGCCCTCGACGTCGGCCGTCTTCGTGGTGGTCATCGACTGCACCGTGATGGGCGCGTCGCCCCCGATGGGCACGTTGCCCACCATGATCTGGCGGGACGTGCGACGTTCGTAGCGGGTCTGGTGTTCCACGGTTCTCGGGGGCCTCGGATCGGCGGCGATCAGATCAGGCGGTGATCGGGATCACCGTAGCGACTCGATCAGTTGCCGAAGTCCACCGGATCGATGATGTCGAGGTACATCGCGGAGAGCCCGAACAGGGTGAGGAAGCCGAACGCCGCGTAGACGACCGGCATGAGCTTGGCCATGTCGACCCGGTACGCGCTGCCGCGGATCTTGCCCCGGATCGCCTCGTAGGTGGCGATGGCGACATGGCCACCGTCGAGCGGTGGGAGCGGGATCAGGTTCACCATGCCGAGGAAGGCGTTCACGACGATGAGCAGTTCGAGCAGTTGGGTGGGGCTCTGCTCCGCGGCGGCCGATCCGATCTGGGCGATGCCGATGATCGACATGGGCCGGTTGGCGTCGAGCGGAGGTGGCGCCTGCTCCAGTTCGGGACCGGTCGCGTCGACGGGTGTCGCGACCGGGACGTCGGCCGGCAGGATCGGATCGGGAGCCGATGCCTCCGAGAGCGTGTCCCAGTACCGGCTCAGCCCCGACGGCGAGAACAGACGGGTGATGCCTTCGACGTTCGCCGACATGATCTGACCGAAGGCCGTGGCGGTGCTGCCCGCCGCGGTGGGGACGCTCTGGCGCACGGGGTCGGCCGGGTCGTGACCGATGCCGAAGAAGCCCGTGTAGCCCCCATCGGGAAGCACGATCGGCTCGGCGAAGTCGACGCTGTACAGCCCGTTGCCGTGCTCGAAGACCACGGTGGAGGTGCCGGTGGACGACGCCAGCGAGTCCTGGAACGCGGCGTAGGTCGTGACCGGCTGCCCGTTGAGCGAGACGATGAGATCGCCCTCTTGGATGGGGGCGAGCTCAGCGGCGGCGCTGGTGTCGAGGCGCCACCCGGGCGTGGCCTGGACGGTCTGTTCCACACCGTCTCGTTCGAACACCACGTCGATCGCCCGACCCGCGGTCGGCTGGATCACCTCGAAGAAGCCGCTCCAGGAGCCCGGCTCTTCGCCGTCGACGCTGATCAGCTGGTCGCCGGACTGGAGCCCGGCCGCTTCGGCCGCGCTCCCGGGCACGATCGTGCCCACCGTCCAGTCCTCCTGGTCGCGGATGCCGAAGCCGGCGAAGAGGACGAAGAGCAACGCGAGCGCGATGGCGAAGTTGGCGAAGGGGCCGGCGAGGATGACCGGGAGGCGCTTCCAGTAGCCCTTCGACCGGTACGTGCGGTCCTCGTCGGCCGGGTCGACCTCTTCGAGGTTGCTCATGCCGATGATGCGGACATAGGCACCCGCCGGGATGACCTTGAACCCGTACTCGGTCTCGCCCCACTGGAACGACCAGATGCGCGGCCCGAACCCGATGAAGAACTCGGTGACCTTCATGCCGGCCCACTTGGCCACGAGGTAGTGGCCGAGCTCGTGCAGGAAGATCGAGGCGATCAGCGCACCGATGATGACGAGCCAGGACCAGCCACCGAGGATGCCGATGGCGGCGACCAGCCCGACGAGGAGGAGGACGCGCAGCGGGTTGCCCCGACCCTGCGGGTCGGGCTCGATGGTCTCCGGGCCGGCATCGGACGGCGGCACGTCAGTGCCGTCGACGAACGTGCTCGTGGCCTGCTCGGCCATCGGAGGAGCCGTCGCACCGACCATCGGCCAAGGACTGTGTTCGGTGGTGTCGGTCACGAGGTCTGCTCCATCGTCTTTAGGACCTCCCCAGAAACCGCGCGGGCGGTGGCGTCGGCGTCGATGATGTCGTCAAGGGCGTCGGCTGCTCCCCCATCATGGCGCGCCAAGGTGGCGGAGAGGACGTCGGGTATCTCGATCCAGCGGATCCGACCTGCGAGGAAGGCGTCGACGGCGACCTCGTTGGCCGCGCTGAGCCAGGCGGGGAAGGTGCCACCGCGGCGGCCGGCGTCGTAGGCCAGGCCCAGGCACGGAAAGGCCGCGTGGTCGGGCCCTTCGAAGTCGAGGGATCCGAGCGTGGCCCAGTCGATGCGACCGAACGGGGTGATCGCCCGATCGGGGTACGCCAGCGCGTAGCCGATGGGCAAGCGCATGTCCGGCATCGACAGCTGGGCGATGGTGGTCGCGTCGGTGAACTCCACCATCGAGTGCACCACCGACTGGGGGTGCACGACGACGTCGATGTCGTCGAAGCCGATGCCCACGCCATCGTCACCCGCGGGGACGCCGAACAGCTCGTGGGCCTCGATGACCTCGAGCCCCTTGTTCATGAGCGTCGAGGAGTCGACCGTGATCTTCGGGCCCATGCTCCACGTGGGGTGCTGGAGCGCCTGCTCGGCGGTGACCTCGGCCAGCTCGGTCCTGGTCCGTCCCCGGAACGGCCCCCCGCTTGCCGTGAGCACGAGCCGCGACACGCGCGAGGCGATGTCGTTGGCCCGCAGGCACTGGTGGATCGCTCCGTGCTCGCTGTCGACGGGGATGAGCTCGGCTCCCGGTGTGGCGCGGTAGCGCTGCACGACCGGGCCGGCCGCGATGAGCGACTCCTTGTTGGCCAGGGCTAGACGGCGACCGGCGAGGAGCGTGGCCACGGTGACCGCGAGCCCAGCGAAGCCGACGACGCCGTTGACGACGACGTCAGCCTCTTCGGCGAGGCTGGCGAGCGCATCCGATCCACCGCGCACGTCGCAGTCGGGCAACGCCTCGGCGATGGCGGGTGCGACCGACGCGTCGGAGACGGCTACGACCTTGGGCCGCCAGGTGCGGGCCTGGTCGATGAGCTGCTCAGGACGAGCACCGCTGGCGCCGATCGCCGCCAGCTCGAACCGATCGGGTTCGGCGCCGATGACGTCGAGCGTCTGGGTTCCGATGGACCCGGTGGACCCGGCGAGCGCGACCCGCGTGGCAGTCATGGCCTTGAGGCTACCGATGTCCGCCGAAGGCGGACGTAAAGGATCCTCCGTGTGTCGCTCGACCTGAGCGCGAGGAGCGGGTCCAGAGGTGGCAGCTCGTGGCGGGGGCATCGGGGCCGGAGCCCCGGAACGGGGTGCAGGGGCCTTGCCCCACCGTCGAACGAGGAACTTGCTCCGACTCGACCGACGCGAGTGATCCCGAGACCTACAAGAGCACCCGGGCGAGGTAGAACGCGACCGGGAGCACGAAGAGGAGGCCGTCGAAGCGGTCGAGGACGCCGCCGTGGCCGGGGATGACGCTGCCCATGTCCTTGAGGCCGAGGTCGCGCTTGAACAGCGACTCGGCCAGGTCGCCCAGAGGGGCCACGATGCCCACGCAGAGGCCGAAGATGAAGGCCGCACCGACCGAGAATTCGCTGATGCCGACGAACTTGAGGACCAGGACACCGACGATGGCGCTCACGATGCCGCCGACGAGCCCTTCGACCGTCTTGTTCGGACTGACCGGGGTGAGCGACGTCTTGCCCCACTGGCGCCCGATGAAGAACCCGCCGACGTCGGAGAGCACGCCTCCGACGATGGCGAGCAGCAAGATGCTCACGCCCTGCTTCGGGATCCCGAGGATGACGGCGCCGAACGAGCCGAGGAACCCGACATAGAACACGCCGAGCATGGTGACCGCCGTGTTGGGCAACGGACGGGCGGACCCGCCGATGCCGACGATGTACCAGAGGATCGTGAACGCGAAGGCGAGGAAGAGCACCAGCGGCAGGGCGCCTTCCCCCTTCCAGTACGCCGCCAGCGGCAGGCCGGCACACGCGGCGAGCCCGAGCAGCGTGGCAGGACGGAGGCCACCCCGGCGCAAGGCGGTGAAGAACTCGGCCGCGGCCGCGACGACCACGGCCCACACCAGGATCAGGGCGGGGACCGGGCCGAGATAGAACGCCACGACGGCAACCGCGGCGATGATCACGCCGACGAACGCGGCCTGGGTGACGTCGCGATCACCGGAACCGGCTTCGGGTTCCTCCGACGGAGGGCCAGTTCGGCGGCGCTTCGAGTCGCTCCCCTCCCCGCCCTTGCGAGCCGAGGCACCCGATCGGGCCTCGGCGGGACGGGGCCCGCCGCCGGTGAGATCGATGGGACCGGCGGGTCGGGGCTGGCTGGACTGGATCCGGATGGGATCCGATGCGGAGCCCGCGGGCTCGGGCGGTGCCGTGGGCGCCGAGGGACTGGCGGTGCCGGCCGTGGAGGTCGGGACCTCGAGGTCGTCGAAGGTCAGGAACTCCTCCTGGGTCATCGGACCGGGGTCGGCCGAGACAGGTTCCTCGTGTTCGGGAGCGGCGAGGTCGGCCACATCGATCTCGTCCCACCCTTCGTGCTGATCGCGCCAACGCGGCGTGTTCGCCGCGAACGAGCTCCATCGCGCATCGTCGTCCTCGGCGTCGTCCTCCCCGATGACGACCTTCGGCACCTCACCGGTGGGCGGTGCGGTCCAGTGCGGAAGGATCGTCTCACCGGTGGCCGGCTCGACCGAGATGACATCGACGGCGTCCTCCGGCTCGTCGCCGCGCTCCTCGCCGGGCTCGTCGGACCCAGGCGGGTCGTCGCGGAGGGTGTCCTCCACGGTGACGAAGTCGTCGATCCCCTTGGGTTCGACCGGAGCAGGCCGGGGCCGCTGGATCTCGGACGCGGCGGCGTCGCTGAGGGGGAATCGGAGCGCGGGCTTGACGTCGTCGGGCGGTGAGCTCGGGCGATCGCCGTACTTGGGCTGATCGCTGCCCTTGCGACGGACCACCTCGCCTCGTTCGGCAGCTTCCTCGGCTTCGGCGGGATCGATGATCCGCACGCCCTCGTTGGGGTCGGCGGGGCGGTCGTCGTCGCGGTTCCGGCGAAACGGAGGGTCTTGTGCCATCAGTCCTCGAGGAGTTCCTTTTCTTTGACCTGCAACGCCTCGGTGATATCGGCCTCGTGCGCGTGGGTCAACCGATCCAGCTCTTTTTCGGCACGGACCACCTCATCGGAAGACAGGTCGCTGCCCTTCTCCAGCTCGTCGAGATCGTGCCGGGCCGAGCGGCGCAGGTTGCGGATGGCGACCTTGCCGTCTTCAGCCATGGCCTTGACGACCTTGACCAGGTCGCGACGGCGCTCCTGGGTGAGCGGCGGGAAGGACAAGCGGATGTTGACCCCGTCGTTGCTGGGGTTGAGGCCGAGGTCGGACTGCTGGATGGCCTTCTCGATCGAGCCCATCGCACCCTTGTCGAACGGGGTGATGAGGAGCTGACGGGCCTCGGGCACGCTGAAGCCGGCGAGCTGCTGGAGCGGCACGTCGGTGTCGTAGTAGTTCACCATGATCTTCTCGACCAGCGCCGGGGCGGCGCGGCCGGTGCGGATGCTGCTGAACTCGGTGCGCGCGTGCGACACCGCCTTGCTCATCTTGTCTGTGGCGTCCGCCAGGACCAGATCAGCCATCTCGCTCACCGAAGGCCTCCTAACGGTCCGAGTGGATAAGACGGGGGCTGTGACTCACGGTTCGTCCGATCCTCGCTTCGCTGCGGTCGGACATCGCCTCGACCTGGTTGGTCGGTGCACCTCACGGCGCACCTCCTTGTGTCGCTCCGACGCTAGCGCCGCAGCGCGTCGCGATCGTGCCAATGTCCGCTCGATTCCCCGCGGGGCGGGCACCGAACCCGATGTTGCGTCAGCGGACGTGCGTGCCCACGGACTGACCCTCGAGGATGGCGCGCACGTTGCCATCGCCCATCAGGTCGAACATCACGATGGGCAGGTCGTTGTCCATGCACAGCGTGATGGCGGTGGAGTCCATGGCCTTGAGGCCGTTGTTGAGCACGTCGAGGTAGGTGACCTCGTCGAGCTTGGTGGCCTCGGGGTTGGTCTTCGGATCGTCGGTGTAGATGCCGTCGGTGCCCGAATGCGTGCCCTTGAGCAGCACGCCCGCTTCGATCTCGACCGCCCGCAGCGCCGCGGTGGTGTCGGTGGTGAAGAACGGGTTGCCCGTACCGCCGGCGAAGATCACGACCCGGCCCTTCTCGAGGTGCCGGATGGCCCGGCGCCGGATGTAGGGCTCGGCCACCTGGGACATGTGGATGGCCGACTGCACCCGGGTGGGCTGGTCGA
>CAZALT010000168.1:0-7725 GCA_964485515.1 uncultured Rhabdothermincola sp.
AGAAGAAGCACCGCATCGAGGACGCGGTCAGCACCACCAAGGCCGCCATCGAGGAAGGTGTCGTCGCCGGCGGCGGCGTCACGCTGCTGCGGGCCCAGGCCCGGGTGCTCGACACCGCCAAGGACCTCAGCCCCGACGAGGCGGTCGGTGCCCGCATCGTGGCCACCGCACTCGAGGCGCCCCTCAAGCAGATCGCCGAGAACGCCGGTCTCGAAGGCGGCGTCGTCGTTGACAAGGTGCGTCACCTCGGCCAGGCGTCCGAGGGCCTCAACGCGGCCACCGGCGAGTACGAAGACCTCGTGAAGGCTGGTGTCATCGACGCGGCCAAGGTCACCCGCTCGGCGCTGCAGAACGCCGGCTCGATCGCCGCGCTGTTCCTCACCACCGAGGCCATCATCGCCGACAAGCCTGAGGACGCGCCGGCCGGCGGCGGCATGCCCGACATGGACTTCTGATCCAGGTCGACTGATCCAGGTCGACTGATCCAGGTCGACTGATCGGATCGCGTTGGTGGAAGAGGGCGTCCCTTCGGGGGCGTCCTCTTTCGCGTTCCGGGGGTTCCGGGTCGCGGGATCTGCCTCGCAGGATCTGCTGGCGACGGGGGTTGGTCCGTAGACTCCGGCCATGACCGAACCCGTGTCCCCGGCCGTTGGCATCGGCGTCGTCCACCTGTTCTGCCGGACCTCGCCCATCGCCGACCGCGCCGCCATCCTCGATGCGGTGGCCAAGGCCACCGCGGACGGCGACCAGGTCGTGGCCGTCGCCGTGCTGGGCCACAAGGCCGACCTGGCCTTCATGGTGCTCGGCGCCGACCTGTGGCGTCTGCGTCGGTTCCAGAGCGCGGTGCAGGAAGCCGGTCTCGACGTGGTCGACTCCTACGTGTCCATCACCGAGCTGTCCGAGTACGCCAAGGGGCTGCCGCCCGAGATGGCCCAGGCCCGCCTGTACCCTGAGCTGCCGCCCGAGGGGAAGCCGGCGTGGTGCTTCTACCCGATGTCCAAGCGGCGGGACCCGGAGCAGAACTGGTACACGCTGCCCTTCGACGACCGCAAGGCGCTCATGCACGAGCACGGCGCGTCCGGTCGGAAGTTCGCCGGTCGCATCCTCCAGCTGATCACGGGCTCGACCGGCCTCGACGACTACGAGTGGGGCGTCACCCTGTTCGGCCAGAAGCCCGACGACCTCAAAGAGGTCGTGTACACGATGCGCTACGACACGGCATCGGCGCTCTACGCCGAGTTCGGGCCCTTCTACACCGGCCTGGTCGCGTCGGCCGAGGTCGTGCTCGACCAGGTCGGCGTGTCGTGACCGACCGGTCCGTCCACCCAAAGGACGGCCCGTCGATGGATGCCCCAGTCGATGTCCGGCTCGAAGGCCTGCGAGCGCGGCTGCGCGAGCTCGGTCGTGTGGTCGTCGCCTTCAGCGGCGGGGCCGACTCCGCGCTGCTGGCCAAGGTCGCCACCGACACGCTCGGCCGCGACCGCGTGCTGGTCGTAACGGCCGTGTCCGCGTCGCTCGCCGCATCCGAGCTGGCCGACTGCGCCGCGCTCGCCACTGAGTGGGACCTGCGCTGGACCGAGGTCGTCACCTCCGAGCTGACCAACGAGGACTACCAGCGCAACGATGCCGATCGCTGCTTCCACTGCAAGGACGCCCTGATGGAGGCGCTCGCGCCGCTCGCCGCAGACGAGGCGGCCACCGTCGTGCTGGGCGTCAACCTGGACGACCTCGACGACCACCGTCCCGGCCAGCGCGCCGCCCGACAGCACGGCGCCGCCTTCCCGTTCGTCGATGCGGCGCTGACGAAGGACGACGTGCGCCAGCTCTCGCGGCAACTGGGGCTGCGCACGTGGGACAAGCCCGCCGCCGCATGCCTCGCGTCGCGCGTCCCGTACGGCAGCCCCGTCACGCTCACCGTCCTCAGCTCGGTCGAGAAGGCCGAAGCGGCGCTGCACGCCCTCGGCTTCGCCGAGCTGCGCGTGCGGCACTACGGAGATCTCGCCCGCATCGAGGTGCCGGTCGCCGACCTGTCCCGCCTCGTCGACGACCACGCCGCCGTCGTGGCCGCCGTCCGCGCGGCCGGCTACCGGTACGTCACGGTCGACCTCGAAGGCTTGCGCTCCGGCAACCTCAACCAGGCGCTGGGCCTGCACAGCTCGTCAGCGTGAAGCTATGAGCGAGGTCTCCGACGAGGAGCGGCTCGCCATCTACGCCACCGACCTGGCCGATGGCCTCGACCGGCACCTGGCCCGCTGGGTGCAGGACTGCATCACGCGCATCGCGACGGCCTACTTCGGGTCGGTCAGCGACGATCTTCGACAGGCCGGGCAGCGGGCGGGTGAGCTCGCTCGTGACGACCTCATGCCCGAGATCCGCGCCCTGCTGGCAAGCGACGTCGACCAGCAGCGCACGACTCCGCTGGCGATCATCCGCGGCGCGGTGCGCTATCCCACCCAGGTCCTGCACGAGGCCGGCGTGCCCCCGGTGCGCCGCGACCCGATCGCCGCCGAGCAGTTCCCCGACGACGACTACGACCTCACCCCGACCGGCTTCAAGGACCTCGACCCGAGCCTTCACGACCCCGGCCTCACGTGGGGCGCAGCCAAGGCCCACGTCCACATGAGGCGCCATCGCCCGGACTGACGGGTCACCCACGTCCGCGGCGAATCGTGTCAGAACGTGTCGGTGCACGGTGCACGGTGGACCTTTCTTGTGTGGGAAGTGAGCCGACTACGTCAGTCGCCGCGCGAGCACCACGGCATCGATGTGGGTTCCTGGCTGGCCATCGGGCGCGGCGGCGTCACGTTCGGCTACCTCGCACCGGACCACCTCCCACTCGCCCTCGGCGACGCCGAGGTCGACGAGCTCGTCTTCGGGTGACGGGAACACGTGCCTGGCGCCCGCCGAGTCCGGCGGCGTCCACGACGGGGGCCCAGCGTGGCTGACGACGAGGATGGCGCCGCCGGGGGCGACGGCCTCGGATGCGGCGTGGAGGATGTCGGCGCGGGGGAGTGCGACCGGGGACTGGAAGAACTGCGCGGAGACCAGGTCGAACGAACCGGTGGGGAACGACGTGGCGAGGTCATGGCGCTCCCAGGTGATGCGGTCGCCGACACCTGCTTGCTCCGCGTGCTGTCGTGCTCGATCGAGGGCGGTCGCCGACAGGTCGACGGCCGTCACCGTCCAACCCTGCGCCGCGAGCCAGATGGCATCGCCGCCCTCACCGCAGCCGAGGTCGAGCGCCCGACCGGGAGTGAGGCGGCCGGCCTCCGCCGCGAGCACGGGGTTCACCGAGCCGCTCCAGATCTGGTCCTTCTCCAGGTAGCGCTGCTCCCAGAAGTCGACGGCGTCCATCTCGTCCATCTCGTCCAACTCATCCACATCAGCGTGATCGTGCGGCACGACGGCTCCCTCGGTCTCGACGACCAGAGCAGCATCTCCATTGCCAGCGAAATTGGCAACCCACCTTGCCGAACTGGCAAACACGGTACCGCGAGGTGTGGACGACGAGCGTCAGTCGCCGTTGTCGAAGTCGTCAGCGATCTGCCAGCCGGTGTCGCTCACCTTGCGGGACTCGAAGAAGAGGCAGTCGTCCGGACAGGCGAAGGGCATCTCGGCGTTGGCGCCGAGGCGGCACCGCTGGAACACGTCACCCGTGTCGGTCGTTCGACTCGAGTAGTGACGGCAGTCGTCGCGCACAGCCATGCCGAGAGTCTGCCACGCACGGTGGTCGTGCCCGGCCGGTCGAACGCGGACTGGTCGACCGCCTGCGGCGCGCACTCCGAGACGATGTGAAGGTTCACACTTCAGACACAATTCTCCACCGTTCGGCCCGGGTTCGGCCGTTCCGTGCCGGTTATCGTCCGCGTCATGACGTACGCCATCGCGCCCCTCGACCGGTCCTCGGTGCTCGACGACCCCCGACTCCGCGGTGGCGCGCTGTGCCGGGCCTACAGCGGGCTCATGGACGACTGGCTGGCCACGCTGTTCGACGCCACGGTCGCCGATCCGTCCGGCATCGCCATGGTGGCCGTCGGTGGCTACGGCCGAGCCGAGCTCTCGCCGTCGAGCGACATCGACCTCGTGCTCGTGCACCGCGGACGCAAGGACATCGCCGAGATCGCTCAGCAGGTCTGGTACCCGATCTGGGACGAGTCCTTGAAGCTCGGCCATGCCGTTCGCACGATCAAAGAAGCGCTCAGCCTGGCCAACGAGGATCTCGACACCGCCACGTCGCTCCTGTCAGGACGATGCGTCGCGGGCGACCAGGCCCTCGCTGATGAGCTGGCGAAGAAGTCGCTCGAGCTGTGGCAGAAGCGCGGTCCGCGATGGTTGGGCGAGCTGAGCGCGTCGGTCAAGCAGCGCCATGCCCGCGTGGGTGAGGTCTCGTTCCTCCTCGAGCCCGACCTCAAGGACGGGCGCGGCGGGCTGCGTGACGCACACGCCATCGTGTGGGCCGAGGACGCCGAGTCCGTGATGCTGCCCGATGACGCCGCCACGATCGGTGCGGCGTACGAGACGGTGCTCTCGGCGCGCGTCGAGCTCCACCGTCGGACCGGGCGACCTGGCGATGTGCTGGTCCTCGAGGAGCAGGACGCCGTCGCCTCGGCCTTGGGCTACGAGCACGCCGACGACTTCATGCGCGACCTGTCCGCCGCGGCCCGCACCATCTCGTGGACCAGCGACGAGGTGTGGGACCGCGTCGACTCCGCGCTCGCCGGACCGCCTCGCCGGCGGGGCCGCACCAAGCCCGAGACGCTCCCGGGTGTCGTCATCCGCGACAACGGAGTGGCGCTGTCCGAGGGGATCGACCCGGCGGACGATCCCCTCACCGCGCTGCGCGTGGCGGTGGTCGCGGCCGAGAACGACCTTCGCATCGAGCGGACCACGCTCAACCGCCTCGGCGAGCGTTCCCCCGAGCTGGACGACCCGTGGCCCGAAGGCGCACGCGAGCTCTTCGTCGATCTGCTCCTCGCCGGCCATCCCGCCATCCAGGTGATCGAGGCGCTCGACCTCAAGGGCGTGTGGGTCCGCATCCTGCCCGAGTGGTCGGCGGTCCGCTTCAAGCCGCAGCGCAACGCCTATCACACCTTCACCGTCGACCGTCACCTGTGCGAGGTGGCCGCCAACGCGTCCGAGGAGGTGTCCCGGGTGGACCGACCGGACCTTCTCGTCGTCGGTGCGCTGCTCCACGACATCGGCAAGGGCTATCCCGGCGACCACACCGACGTCGGCATCCACGTCATCGCGAACATCGGTCCGCGCATGGGCTTCCTCCCCGAGGACGTGGCGCTGCTCCAGGCGATGGTGCGTCACCACCTGCTGCTCCCCGACATCGCGATCCGACGGGATCTGTCCGACGACGGGACGATCGAGTCGGTCGCCCAGGCGGTCGGATCGCTGACCACCCTGCGGCTGCTCGAAGCGCTGACCATCGCCGATTCGCTCGGCACGGGCCCGGCCGCGTGGGGGAGCTGGAAGGCCAGCCTCGTCGAGCAGCTCGTCGAGTCGACCGCTCACGTGCTCGGCGGTGGCGAGGTCTCCGAGGTGACCACGAGCGTGTTCCCGACCGCCCGCCACCTCGAGCTGATGGGCCAGAACCGGCGCATCGTCGAGGCGCTCGACGACGAGGTCGTCGTCATCTCCCCCGATTGGCCGGGGATGTTCAGCCGCGTGGCCGGGGCGCTCGCCCTCAACGGCTTGGCGGTCGTCGCATCGAACGCCTACTCCGACGAGACCCAGTCGATGGCGGTGGAGAGCTTCCGGGTGGTGAACCGCTTCGGGTCGGCCATCCCGTGGACCAAGGTGATCGACGACATCGAGCTCGCCCTCGACGGTCGGCTCGCCATCGCCGCCCGGCTCACCGAACGGGCCAAGGTCTACACCCGCAAGAAGGCGATCACGTCGATCGAACCGGCGCCGCCCCGCGTCGTGTTCGACAACGATCTGTCGAACGTGTTCACGGTGATCGAGGTCACCGCGCCCGACGCCGTCGGTGTGCTGTACCGCATGACCCACGCCATCTCCGAGCTCGACATCGACATCCGCAGCGTCAAGGCGCAGACGCTCAGCGCCGAGGTCGTCGACTCGTTCTACGTGCTCGACCGGGCGGGGAACAAGATCACCCCCGACTTCATGGGTGAGATCGAGAAGGCCATCCTCCACGCGCTCGCCACCTGACGCGAGCGCGGACGGGAGCGCGGAGTCGGCCCCGAGATCCTCGGTCTGGACGCCGACCGGGCCGTGAACCAGTTCGATCTGGCCGAGGAGTGACGCGGGGGATCCGGTAGTACGGTGACGGCGATGGAGAACGGCCCGAGCGAGATGGGTAGCGGTCCACGACCCGGCCTCGAACACCTCCGGTGGAACGACGAGCCGGCCCTCACGAACCCGGTCGTGCTCGCCGGTTTCGGCGGATGGAGCGACGCCGGCGACGCGGCCACCAACGCCCTGTCCTTCCTGGCCGAGCAGTGGAACGGCAAGACCTTCGCCGAGATCGACCCAGAGGCCTTCTACGACTTCACCTCCACCCGGCCGCTCGTCCAGTTCGACAACACCGGTCACCGCGAGCTCGTCTGGCCCCAGAACGAGTTCATCGCCGCGAAGATCCCTGGCACCACCACCGACGTGATCATCCTGCGCGGTGAGGAGCCGCAGCTGCGGTGGCGCACGTACTGCGAGCACGTGGTGGCCGTGGCCCGCCACTACGGGGCCCGTCGGGTGCTCACGTTCGGGTCTCTGCTCGCCGAGGTCCCGCACACCCGGCCGGTGTCGGTGTTCGGCGCCGGGGCGGACGACGAGGTGTCCCTCGACCTCGGGCTCCTGCCCTCGCACTACGAGGGGCCTACAGGCATCACCGGTGTGCTCCAGGTCATGTCCCGTGACGCCGCCATGGCGACGGCGGGCCTGTGGGCGGCCGTGCCCACCTACGTCCCGTCGTCGCCGTCGCCGAAGGCATCGCTGGCCCTGGTCCGCCATGCGGCGCGCATCCTCGACGTGGCCGATCAGGTCGACCTGCGCGAGCTCGAGCAGGCCACCGAGCTCTACGAGCGCGAGGTCACCGAGCTGGTCGAGGACGACGACGAGACCCAGCAGTACGTCGAGCTGCTCGAACAGCGCTACGACGAAGAGGGCGTGCACCTCTTCGACGACGGCTCGAACCTCATCGACGAGGTCGAGCGGTTCCTGCGCGGGCAGCACTGAGCGCGGTCTCCTCCGCTCGGACACGGCGCTAGTCTCCGCGCCTGATGACCGACTCCGAGATCCTCGTTGCCGAATGCACCTCGCTGACCGACGACGTCGTCGAGGCATTCGTGCGCCTCACGCCGCAGCTGTCGAAGTCCAACCCGCCGCCGTCAGCGGGTGAGCTCCGCGAGATCGTCGACGCGCCGGCCACGCGCCTGCTCGTCGCCCGGGTGGCCGACACGGGCGAGATCGTCGGGAGCCTGACGTTGGTGCTGTTCCGCATCCCGACCGGGTTGCGGGCCTGGATCGAAGACGTCGTGGTCGACGAGGCCATGCGGGGGCGAGGCGTGGGCGAGGCGCTCAACCGCGAAGCCCTGTCGATCTCCGAGCGCTACGGCGCCCGCACCGTCGATCTCACGTCCAGGCCAAGCCGTGAGGTGGCGAACCGCCTCTACAAGCGCATCGGCTTTGAGCCCCGCGACACCAACGTCTACCGGTTCGAGCTCGGCTGATCGCTGCGCCGGGGCCGTGCTGCCGCCA
>CAZALT010000169.1:0-7646 GCA_964485515.1 uncultured Rhabdothermincola sp.
CCCGCTTTCGGGCGACCCCGTCCACCGCTGCCGCGACGCTGGTCGGGCATCAGACGAACCGATCGTCGGCCGTCGGCCGAGCACCGTTGGCCCAGTCGCGAAACGCCTGGCGCGGCTTGCCCGCAGCCTGCACCTCGACCAGTTGGACGACACCGTCGCCGGTGCCGACGAGCTCGCCGTCGAGCGCGCCGGGCGCCAGCGAACGGTGCGTCCCGTCCACGTCCACCGCGGGATCGACCTGCCGGGCGTCCCACACCTTGAAGCGGGCCCCGCGCAGCTCAGTCCATGCGCCACCCACCCGGACCTGACGCACGATCGTGCCCGCCGGCGCGCACCAGTCGAGGTGCAGGTCGTGCGTGGTGATCTTGTCGGCGTACGTGGCCTCTCCCTGCTGGGGCTCCGGTTCGGCGAGGCCCTCGACCAGCGTCGACACCAGCAGCTCGGCGCCGATCTCGGCGAGTCGCCCGCGTAGGGACGCGGCGGACTCGC
This sequence comes from uncultured Rhabdothermincola sp., assembly GCA_964485515.1. GTDB lineage: Bacteria > Actinomycetota > Acidimicrobiia > Acidimicrobiales > Acidimicrobilacustridaceae > CAZALT01. The sequence goes on from CAZALT010000169.1 coordinate 490, forward strand.
CGGCGCCGATGTCGACCGTGGCGCGGGAGTACACGTCGCCGGTGTCGAGGCCCTCCGCCACCTGCATCACGCACACACCGGTGACGTCGTCGCCCGCGAGGATCGCCCGTTCGACCGGGGCCGCCCCACGCCAGCGGGGAAGCAGCGAGAAGTGCAGGTTCACCATGGGCAGCTGTCGCAGCAGGTCGACCTTCAAGATGCGGCCGTAGGCCACGACGACGCCGAGATCGGCGCCGACGTCGGCGACCTCGCCGAGGTCGTCTGTGACGCGCAGGCCCAGCTCGAGAGCGGCGCCCTTCACCGGGCTCGGGAGCAGGGCACCGCCGCGACCGCGCTTGGCATCAGGGCGCGACACCACGAGCGGGATCTCGAAGCCGGCGTCGTGCAACGCCCGCAACGGGGGCACCGCCGCGTCCGGCGTGCCGAGGTAGACGAGTCGTCGGGGCCGACCCGAGGGCGCGGGAAGATCAGCCGCGTGCTCAGCGGTGCTCATGTGGTCGGATCCGTCGCTCGATCAGGGGAGCCGCAGGCCGCCGGTGAGCGGCGCCTCATCGGGATCGTCGAGCGCGTTCTGGCGCAGGGTTCGCTTGGCCTCGCGGAGCTGGTCGGCGTCGAGGTGATCCAGCATGAGCACCCCATCGAGGTGGTCGAGCTCGTGCTGGAACAGCCGGGCGGCGATCTCGTCGGCTTCGAGGGTGACCTCGTTGCCGTCGAGGTCGCGACCCACGATGTAGACCTCTTTGGGTCGCACGATCTCAAAGTAGAGATCGGGGATGGAGAGGCAGCCCTCCATGTAGGTCCACTCCCCCGCGCTCTCCCGGATCTCGGGGTTGATGAGCACACCGGGCTCGCCGTCGAGCTCGTAGACGAAGATCCGCTTCTGGACGCCCACCTGCGGGGCGGCGAGGCCGATGCCCGTGTCGGACTCGTCGAGCGTGAGGAACATGTCGTCGACGAGGCGGGCCACGCGCCCGTCGATGTCGTCGACCTCGGATGCACGCTGCTTGAGGACCGGATCGCCGATGATCCGGATGGAGTACGGAGCCATCCGGCAAGTGTACCGGTGGCCGGTCGTGTGCCAGTAGCGTCAGGGGGTGAGCGGCCCCGGACACAGCCACTACTTCGACACCGACCCCGGCAGCGGCACCGCGCCCCGCCAGGTCGATCTCCACCTGCCCGACGGCTCGGTTCGCCTGACCTCCGATGCCGGTGTGTTCTCCGCCGACAAGGTCGACCCGGGGACCCGCACGCTGCTGCTGGAGGTGCCGACGCCGTCGAGCACGGTGCGCACCGCGCTCGACCTCGGCTGCGGCTACGGGCCCATCACCGTGACGCTCGCCCGCCGCGCCCCGCAGGCCACGGTGTGGGGTGTGGACGTGAACCCGCGTGCCGTCGAGCTGTGCCGCCGCAACGCCCAGGATCTCGGGCTTGCCAACGTCGAGGTCGCGCTGGCCGACGACGTCGACCCGGCGATCGAGCTCGACGAGATCTGGTCGAACCCGCCGATACGCATCGGCAAGGCCGCCCTCCACGAACTGCTCGAGCGCTGGATCGCCCGGTTGCGCCCGGGTGGGCACGCCTACCTCGTCGTGCACAAGCACCTCGGCTCCGACTCGCTCCAACGGTGGCTGTCCGACAACGTGGCACCGACCGAACGGCTGACCTCCCGAGCGGGCTACCGCATCCTCGACGTGATCGCTCCCTCGCCCACCGGTGCGGCCACAGCATGACCCGCACGTTGACGAGCACCGAGCTCAAGCGCCTCCACCGGGACCGGCGCCGCAAGGTCGACACGCGGCTCGCCCTCGTGTTCGACGACGTGCAAAACCCGTTCAACGTCGGGGCCATCGCCCGGTCGGCAGCCGGCTTCGGCGTCGATCACCTCTATGTCACCGAGGCGAGCTGCCCGGTCGGGCACCCCAAGGTGCAGAAGACCGCGCTCGGCTCACAGCGCTTCTTGCAGTGGACGGTGCTCCCGACGATCACCGCCGCGCTGACCGCGGCCACCGATGCCGGCTACACGACCGTCGGCCTCGAGCTCGCCGAAGGCGGGGTGCCCCTCGACCGGTGCGACCTGTCGGGCGACGTCGCCCTCGTGGTCGGTCACGAAGACCGCGGCGTCAGCAAGGAGGGCCTCGCTCTCCTCGACCAGGTCGGCTACCTCCCGCTCGTCGGCAAGATCGGCTCGCTCAACGTCGCTACCGCGACGGCCATCGGGCTCTACGAGGCCCGCCGGCAGGGCTGGTCGAACACCGGCTGACGGCCACGGTCAGCCGAGCCACGTCACAGGCGAAGCGGATCGACCTCGAGGCGGAGCCGGCCGCCTGGGCGCGGGGTGGCGGCCAGTGCATCGAGAAGCGGACCGTGCTCCGGTGCGCGCAACATCCACCGGCCGTCGACAGGACCCAACACCTCGACGTCGGGAGGGTGGCCGAAGCCCACCATGTACGCCGCGGCGGACGCCCCGGACACGACAGCCATGGCCGACGCCGGCGGGAATCGGAGCGCCTCGCGCCGTTCCTGCTCGGCATCGCTCACCCGCGACGGATCGCCCAGGAGCGCCGCCTGCACGACCTCGTGGGATGGGAGACGGGTCTGGATCAGGAGCCGTCCCTCGCCGTCACGCCCCCCGACGAGCCGGGCGGCGCGGACCAGCAGCGCGAACGCTTCCTCGGCGGCGCGGTAGCGCGGGGCCAGCAGCTCCTGGTCGAAGTCGAGGAACGCCACGACCTCGGCGTCTCTCACCTGGTGCAGCACCGCTTCGGTGCCGACGAAGACCCGGGGTTCATCGGATGCCGAACGGGTCGCTCGCGCCGAGTCCGGTCTCGGAACCGACAACGGGGACTCGGCTGTGACCTCCACGACGGGTGTGCGGGCAAGAGCTTCGAGCTCTTCACGGACGCGGCTCACGCCGAGGACGAGGTTCTTGAACTTCGTGCCGCTGCACGACAGGCACACGGGTGGCCGCTCGGTGTCGCATCGGCGACAGATGAGCATCGTCGGGTCCCGTTGCACCATGGAGCCGTCGCACACCTCGCAACGGGCGAGATCGCCGCACGCGGCGCACGCCAGCAGCCGGGATCGGCCCTTGACGTTCAAGACGCAGACGACCCGTCGCCCGGAACGGACGGCGGTGACGAGCTTGTCGGAGAACAACGACCCGCGCCCCGGTTGCTCGTCCCGGCGGTCGACGACATCGACCATCGGCCACCCTGCTCGTTCCTCCGACCGGGTCGGCGTGACGAGCAGGCCCGCGGCGAGTGCTTCGAGCGTCGGCATGGGCGACACGAGCGCACACGGCACACCCGCTCGCGCCGCTCGTTCCAACGCCACGTCTCGTGCGTGCCAGGTCGGGGCCTGCTCCTGCTGCCACGTCTCGTCGTGCTCGTCGAAGACCACAACCGCGGCGAGATCTCGCACCGGTGCCCAGGCCGCGGCCCGTGCGCCGATCACGGTGGCACCCGATCGAGCCGCGGCCCACTCATGCGGGAGCAGGGCGACCTCGACGCCGGCCCGGCGAAGGCGGAGCGCGAGGTGGCGGGCGGCATCGATGCCCGGAACGAGCAGCAAGGCGTTGCCCAGGCGCGCCGCACCCAAGGCCAGCTCGTACCCGTCGCTGCTCGGAGGCATCCGCACGACCCGGGGCCCGCCGGCCAAGGCGTCGGCCACCACGGTGTGGTCCCCCGCCGCGCCGGTCGGGACGGTGGTCGTCGCCGGTCCAGGTGCCGGCAGCGACCGCACGACCCGCTCGGGTGACGCCGTGCGAAGGAACGACGCGGGTCGTCCCGCCCAGCGCCACGCCGCCCACGAGGCGAGGTCGATCAGGTCCTCGGAGGGTCCCCAGCCCGACACCTTGGCGAGCGGTCGGAGCGCCACCCCATGGTCGGGCACGACATCGGCGTCGACGATCCACCCGCCGACTCGGCGACCGTGCAGGTCGATGCGCACAACGGCGCCGAGCTGTGCCGACTCCGCCATCGCCGAGGGGACCGCGTAGTCGAACAGCTTGTCGATCGCCGGTTCGTCGGGCAGGACGCGGACCACCCGCGGGCGGACCTCCTCCGCCCCGCCCGGAAGGGACGGCGGGGACGGGAGGACAGGTTCGGCCGCGGGTGGCGGGTTCTCGTCGAGGCTCGGCGCGTCGAGAGCGCCGTCGACCGCGGGTGGCGCCTCCGGCGACGGATCGTCGTCGAAGAGGCGTTCCTGGGAGCTCGGTCGGATCAGAGCCCCAGGGCCGACTTGAGGTCGGCGACGCGGTCGGTGCGCTCCCATGTGAAGCCATCGCCTTCCCGGCCGAAGTGGCCGTAGGCAGCCGTGTCGCGGTACACCGGCCGGAGCAGGTCGAGGTCGCGCACGATCGCTCCCGGACGCAGGTCGAAGACGTCGCGGACGGCGAGATCGAGCTTGGCGGGGTCGACCACGCCGGTGCCGAAGGTCTCGACGAAGATCGAGATGGGATGGGCCACGCCGATGGCGTAGGCAACCTGCACCTCGCAGCGGGTGGCGGCGCCGCTGGCCACCACGTTCTTGGCCACCCAGCGGGCGGCGTACGCCGCGGAGCGGTCGACCTTGGACGGGTCCTTGCCGGAGAAGGCACCGCCGCCGTGGCGGGCGGCGCCACCGTAGGTGTCGACGATGATCTTGCGGCCGGTGAGCCCGGCGTCGCCGACGGGGCCACCGATGACGAACTTGCCGGTCGGGTTGACGTAGACCTCGTAGTCGTCGTCGGCGAACTGCTCGGGCACGGTCGGGCGGATGACCTGCTCGATGAGGTCGGGGCGGATGACCTCGTCGCGGTCGATGCCGTCGTTGTGCTGGGTGGATATGAGCACGGTCTTGAGGCGGACCGGAACGCCGTCTTCGTACTCGAAGGTGACCTGGGTCTTGCCGTCGGGTCGGAGGTACGGGACCGTGCCCGCCTTGCGCACCTCGGTGAGGCGCTCGGCGAGTCGGTGGGCGAGGTGGATGGGCAGCGGCATGAGCACGTCGGTCTCGTTGACCGCGTAGCCGAACATCATCCCCTGGTCACCAGCGCCCTGCTTGTTGAGGAGGTCCTCGCCGGACGTGCCGCTGCGGACCTCCTCGGAGTCGTCGACGCCCTGGGCGATGTCGACGGACTGCTCGTCGAGGGCCACCATCACGCCGACGGTGTTGCCGTCGTAGCCGTAGGACTCGCGGTTGTAGCCGATGTCGTTGATCGTCGAGCGAACGATGCCGGGGATGTCGACGTAGCCACCCGTGGTGATCTCGCCGCCGACGATGGCCAGACCGGTCGTGACGAAGGTCTCGCACGCGACGCGGCTGTTCGGGTCCTCGGCCAGCAGGGCGTCGAGGATCGAGTCCGAGATCTGGTCGGCCATCTTGTCCGGGTGTCCCTCGGTGACAGATTCCGAGGTGAAGGTCCAGCTGGTCACGTTCGCTCCTGGTTCTCGCCCGCCCGCGTTGGTGGGACCGTCGAAATGTAGTCCGGGACCGCCGTGCGGGGGTAGATGAGTTTGCCTATCGGGTTTTAGGGTGAGCCGCGTTCGGCACCGGCGGCCCGGCAGTCGATCACGGCGTCGAGGATCTCGCGGGCGACCTGGCGCTTGTCGCTGAGCGGCACCGCCCGTTCCGATCCGTCGGATCCGAGGATGGTGACCTGGTTCGTGTCGTGCTCGAAGCCCACCTGCGCCGCTGACACGTCGTTGGCCACGATGAGGTCGAGGTGCTTGCGCTCGAGCTTGCCGCGAGCGTTGGGGATCAGGTCGTCGGTCTCGGCCGCGAACCCGACGAGCACCTGGCTCGCCGGCTTGGTCGCACCCAGGTCGACCAGGAAGTCGTGGGTGGGCTCGAGCACGATCTGGGGAAGCTCGTCCCCCTTCTTGATCTTGCGATCGGCCACCGCCACGGGACGGAAGTCGGCAACCGCGGCAGCCATGACGATGACGTCGTAGCGGTCCGCGCCAGGTACCACCGCCGCCTCCATCGACGCGGCGCTCGACACCGAGACGACCTCGACACCGGGCGGAACCGGCCGGTCGACCGTGGACACCAGCGTCACCTTCGCCCCGCGCGCCGCAGCCTCGGCCGCGATGGCATACCCCTGCTTGCCCGACGACCGATTCGTGATCACGCGGACGGGATCGATGGCCTCCCGCGTGCCGCCGGCCGTGACGAGGACGTTCCAACCCCCCATGGGGCGCGGGACCAGGGCCGCTTCGACCGCGGCGAGCACGTCGTCGGGTTCGGCGAGCCGGCCGGTGCCGACATCGCCACCCGCCAGGCGCCCCTCCCCCGGCGGGACGACGATCACCCCGCGCGACGCCAGCAGCGCGAGGTTGTCCTGCACCGACGGGTGCTCCCACATCTCGGTGTGCATCGCCGGGCAGATCACCACCGGGGCGCGCGTGGCCAGCAGCGTGGCCGTGAGCAGGTCGTCGGAGTAGCCGGTGGCGTACGCCGAGATCAGTCGTGCCGTGGCCGGGGCGACGACGATGACGTCGGCGTTCTGACCCAGCCGGGTGTGCGGGATGGGATCGCGCTCGTCGAACAACGACGTCTGGACCGGCTCGGAGGCCAGTGCAGACAACGTGGTCTCACCGATGAAGCGCGTCGCTCCCTCGGTGAGGACCGGAGAAACGAACGCGCCGGCGTCGACGAGACGACGACAGATCTCGACCGCCTTGTACGCGGCGATGCCCCCGGTCACCCCGAGTACGACCCTGCGCCCGGCGAACATCACCTGGTGCGTCGTCCTAGTCGGAGACGATGTCGGCCACGGCGACGTCAGTGGTGGCGTCGTCGGTCTCGTCGTCGACCTCGACGGACACGATCTTGTCGACCGCGATCTCCTCGAAGGCGATGGACAGCGGCTTGCGCGCCACGGAGGTGACCTGCGGCGGGATGTCCTTGCCGCCCGCATCGCCGAGCTGGCCGAAGTACGAGTTGATGTCACGCGCCCGCAGCGACGCCAACGTGACGAGCTTGAACTTGGAATCGACCTTGCTGAGCAGGTCCTCGATGCGAGGGCTGATCATGGAGTCGTGGACCTGGGCCATGTGGGGGTCTCCGGGAAGCTGGCGACGAATGCGGTGGGCCACACTACCAGTCGGCCTCCACCAACCCGTATCCGGGTGCGGGCGGACCACCCGCTCTCCGCCGCTCGGGCGGACTACCCG
>CAZALT010000170.1:0-7644 GCA_964485515.1 uncultured Rhabdothermincola sp.
CGCGTCGGTTCCTGAGCATTGGGGCCGGATCGAGTTGGCGATTTCGACGAGTAGCACGCTGCCGGCTGTCGAATCGCGTCACATCGGTTTGTCGAACATCGCACAGGGCCTGTCCGAAAGATCGAAGGTCGGTGTCACAATTCGGTCGTCGGCGGTGACCTAGAGGAAGTGGCAGTCATGGAGGAAGCCGGCGGCGTCCCGCGCTCGAGCCAAGCGCTCTCATCTGTTGAGTTCGCTGCGCTGTATCCGCGCCTCCGCCAGTTTGCTGCTGTCGTCGCTGACCAGGACATCGACCCCGATGATGTCGTCCAGGAAGCTCTCACCGCCTACCTGCGGCGCTTCGGACGTGACGGCAGAGCTGACGAACCTGAGGCCTACCTCAAGACGGCGATAGTCGGGATTGTCAGCAACCAGCGAAGGTCGCTGGCTCGTCGACGACGACGAGAATCGGTGCGAGACGACGACGCCTACTCACCGGCGTACCCCTCAGACGTCTCATCTCTGCTCGCAGGGCTCTCGCCCAGCGACCGAGCACTGCTGGTCCTCGTCGAGGTCGAAGGCGAGCAGATCGCCAGCGCCGCCACCATCGTTGGTCTCTCTTCTGTTGCAGCGCGAGCACGGCTGTCACGAGCCCGACGAAAGATCCGAGATGACCTCAACCGAGGAGACCGCGATGCCTGATGACGAGGTAGCCAAGGCCGTAGCGGCCAGCGGCCGGAGAGGAGCTCCCCGAGGTTCCGACGCCGTGTACACGTCGGCCGTGTTCGACGCCGAGACCTCAGCTTTTCGAGTCGAGAGCGACGACACGGTTGATGGGCATCGGTCAACTAGAGCGCGATCGCTTGTCCTCGCGGGAGCCGCACTAGCGGTCGTGATCGTCGCCGGTGTCGTTTGGGTCGGCCGCTCAGACGACGCCGAGCCGGTTCTGTCCGGTCCCGCACCAGAGCAGCCGACCTCGACGTGGATCGGCCCGGCCCTGCTGGCTCCTACAGGCGTCGACTGGCAAGTCAACGCCTGGACACCGGGCGATGGCACCGGTGAAGGGAGCAGAAGCATCAGCTCCTATCTCGAGGGCTTCACCCACGAGGGCGTCGGCTGGTCGCTGAACGTGTTCGGCCCCGATCCGGAACTCTTCCACGGCGACGTCTACTGCCCGGGACAGCAGACCAGGCAGATCGGTACGCGAGCCGTACGGCTCGACCTCGATGAGACCTCGGCGAGCGAACGAGTGCAGACGTTGTCTTGGTCCGAGCAAGACGGCTCGTACGTCATGTTGACGCCCGTGGGAGTTGGTCCGGGTGCGGGTCCGCCGCTGGACACCGTGATTTCCCTCGTGGAGTCGATCGCCGACGTTCCGCTAGCCGACTGGACGAGCGCGCTGATGCCACCGGAAGGCGTGCCCGACCCCGTCACCGGCGCGACCGCCCGGCCCCTCCGGCTTGGGCTGCCGGCAGGCGAAGCGGAGACGTCGCTCAACGTGCAGCCGTGGACGACAGCGAAGTCCGAGATTCGACTTTCCAGCGGGATCGAACTCGAGCTGGATTCGTGGACGAAGCCGCTTGATGGCCTGTCCGCTCAGGTTCAGCCCGACGGTACGCCGGCGACGGTGCGCGGGGCTGGGGGGTCCATCGTGAGGGCCCAGAACTCAGAAAGCTCGTCATCCCCGGCTGGGGACGGAGATGGTGAGGTCGAGACCTCGGCCCTCGTGTGGGACGAAGGCGGAGCGCGGATGTCTTTCGGGTACCCCTCAAGCCTCTCCGACGACGATGCTGTCGCCTTGGCCGACTCGCTCGTGGTGCTGGACGATTCGGAGTGGAGGGCGCTTCTGCTCCCGCCCCACCTGTTCAGCGACGCAACCGAGGATCCTGCCCAGTCGTCGGGCACCACTTCGACGGTCCCGGCAAGCGGCGAGATCGTGCTCGGCGCCACACGCCTCACTCCTCTGGACTCGATACCCGAGGGGGTCGTGCCCCTACAGACCGCACTCAACGCGACTGATCCGAACGGCAACCCGGTCCCATTCAACTCACCGGACGGACGGGCACCGAAGACCTTCCTGGCCCGGTTCACCGACGACGTCATGACGGACCACGACGCATCCGGCAACACCATCCAGGCGTTCAAGGACCGCACCGTCTGGGTCGTTTACTACGACGGTGTCACCGAGTCGCAGATCTGGACCTCAAAGCCGCTCGGACCCGAAAGCAACGGTGGCGAGCAGTCGACGTCCACCGTCTCCGAGCCCTCGAGCGACTCGATCGCTAGGGGCTATGTGCAGGTCCACCTCGTTGACGCTTACTCCGGTCACTCCTTGGTCATCTTCACCCAAGCAGAACCGTCGGGTGGGCTCCCTGGCTCTTGAGCTCTCGATGAACTCACGAACTCAGCGTCTCAGCAGTTCCTTCATTAGCCATCTCATCTAATCCACCACCTCAAGACACACCTCATCAGACTTCATCACGTCCACCCACCAACGCCCACCACTGACCACTGCTCACCACCTACCAACTAACCCCTCCATCGGCACGTATGCACTCTGTCGAGTTGCTACTTGTGGAGTCGTGCGAGGTGGCGTGAAGTTCTACCGAGGCAGTGCCGGCGAGGCCGTTGGCTATGCGTTCTCCGACGAGCGTCTGCCGGCGGACCGGCGGGCCGAGGACTACTACCTGGCCGAGGGCGGTGATGTCGTCGAGCGGCTCACCGTCGGCGCGGACAAAACGGTGCGTCGCGACACGCTCGACCGGGAGCAGTACGCCCGATGGGTCGAGGGCAACGACCCGTTGAGCGACCGGACGAAGGGGACACCGCGCTGTGAGGCCGATCGGGCGTTGCGGTTCGTCGAGGTCACGGTCAATGGCCCGAAGACCTGGACGGTCGCGGCCGAGCTGCACCCGGACGTCGCCGAGGCGTATGCGACGGCCCAGGATCGAGCGACCGAGTCGCTCGCCAGGTCGTTCGCTTCCAAGTGCAAAACCCGTACCGGGGCCGGCGGCACCGCGCAGATGAGCCTGTCCGAGGTCGAGGTGGTGGCGATCCGGCATTACACGAGCCGGGCGGGGGATCCGCACCGTCACATCCATCTCCAGCTCAACGCTCGGGTCCTGTCCGCTGACGGGCTGTGGCGCAGCGTGGACTCGATGGCGTTCCGGTTGATGATCGCCGAGATCAACGGCCTCGGACACCTGTCCGTCCTGGCGGATCCGATGTTTCGTCAGGCGCTGGCGTCACACGGCTACACGCTCGACCGTGACGGCGAGATCGTCCAGCTCGCCGCGGCGGTCCCGGTCCTGTCGAAGCGTCATGCTCAGATCGACCGGAACCTCGCGACGTTGGAGCGGGAGTGGCGGGAGCAGAACCCGGGGGAGGAACCGTCCCGGCAGCTGCGCCGGGAATGGGACCGCGAAGCGTGGAAGCAGGACCGTCCCGGAAAGGGACGCCAGCACGACCCAGCGGTGCTGTCGTCCCGGTGGCTGGGAGAGCTCGAGGCCGCCGGGATCGATCCCGGTGTCGAACGGGCCCGACCGGGACAGCTCCCGGTCGGGGTCCCTCCGGGCATGGTCGACCGGGACACGGTCGTCACCGCCGCCCTCGGACGATTGGGAGCGCAGCGGTCCCGGTGGAACGAACACGACCTGACCGGCGCGATCTGCATCGAGCTGGCCGAAGCAGGACTCGTCGCCGAGGGCGCTGCGTTGGGGGAGCTGGTCGAGGACTGCACCGCCCGAGGGCTCGATGTGTGCGAGTCGATGACCGGACCGGGACGCGTCGCCTCTCACGTCCGACACCTCACCTCACCGGAGGTGATCGAGTGCTGGGACGATCTGCAGTCCCGGTTCGCGTCCCGGTCCCATCCCGGCAACGACGCCGCCGATGCCGACATCGCCCGGGCGATGGTTCCGGACCGGGATTCCAACTCCTACCGCAGCGGGACGATCCCGGACCTCGACGACGGGCAGATCCGAGCCGTCCGAGCGGTCGCCGGGACCGGACAACTCGTCAACATCGAAGGCGCAGCCGGGACCGGCAAGACCACCATGCTCGCGGTGGCTACCCGAGCCATCGAGCAATCCGGTGGACGGGTCGTGTTGGTGGCGCCGTCGGCGAAGGCAGCGAAGGTCGCCGAGTGGGAGACCGGCGCACCGGGCAACACCCTGGCCAAGCTCATCCACGAGCACGGCTACCGCTGGGACCACGCCGGGCGCATGACCCGCCTCGCCCCCGGCGACATCGACCCCGACCACTGGGAAAACTACGTGGGCCCTCGTGTCGACTGGCAGCTCGATCCGTCCGTGACTGTGATTGTTGACGAGGCCGGCATGGTCGACCAAGACACCGGCCGGGCACTGCTCACCATCGCCGACGAGACGGGCGCAAGGATCGTCAACGTCGGCGACCGGTCCCAGCTGCCCGCCGTCGGCCGAGGCGGCTACCTCCAAGCCGCCGCCTCCTGGGTCGAACCGGTAGTGATGGCTGACATCCACCGCTTCCGCACCCTCGACGAGCACGGCCGATCGATCCGAGACGACGCCTACGCCGAGCTGTCCTGCCAGATGCGAACCGGCGACGACCCCGGCGACGTGTTCGACCAGCTCGTCGCCCGCGGTCAGGTCCAGGTCCACGACGAGCCCGCCGAAGCGCGGGCGGAGATCGCCGATGACTGGATGACCCACGCCCGAGCAGGGGACTCGGCGACGATCGTCGCCGCGACCAACCGCGAGGCCGCCGAGATCAACCACACCGTCCGGCACCGCCGAGTCATCGCCGGATACGTCGACGACACCGCCGTCGTGTTCGGCCGGGACGGCAACCCGATCGGCATCGGCGACCGCATCACGACCCGGCGCAACGACCGCGACCTCGGCGTGCTCAACCGCGAGGAATGGACCATCACCGCCATCGGCCAGGACGGCAGCGCCACCGCACGGGGAGGACTCCAAGACCGGACCGTCACCCTCAACGCGGACTACATCGGCGAGTCGACGCATCTCGCCTACGCCGTCACGGACTACGGCAGCCAAGGCACCACCGTCGACCGAGGCATCGTTCGCCTCGCCGAGGAGACCACCGCCGCCGGCCTCTATGTCGCCATGACCCGCGGCCGCTACGACAACACCGTCCACATCGTCGCCGACAACCTGGACCAAGCCCGAGTCCAATGGATCGACGCCGCCGGCCGAGACCGCGCCGACCGAGGCCTCGCCGCCGAACTCGAAGCCGTCCAGCGCGACGTCGCCCAGGCGCCGACCCCGCCCGTGCAGCGGGCACTCGGCTTCGACACGTCGCGACCTGAGCCGGCGGCCCTCCCGGTCCGAAGCGTCGGAGAACAGGTCGACGACGCCCTCGAACAAGCTCGCGCTGACTACATGGTCGCCGAGCACCGCCTCGACCGAGCGCTCGCGTCAGCAGCTCCCGAGGTCGAGCGACTGACTCAGATCGCGCAGATCCTCAACGAGGTGGACCGGGCCCACGCCGAGACCGGCGATGCCGACCGGGACGTCCAAGTCGCCACCCGACAGGCAGAGACCGCACGACAAGACCGTGCCGACCTCGACGCCACGCGCACGCGGGCCACCTACAAGCCAGCGCTCGCCGAAGCGAAGCACGATGGCGACCAACAACGCGTGGCCAAGCTCGAGCGGTACCGAGCGATGTCGCGGCCCGCTCGACAACGAGAGGAGTCGAGACTGCGCGCCGTAGCGATCGACGCTCAACGCCGACTCACCCCCGCCCTCGAACTACGAACCGTCGCCGAAGGCGACCTTGCCCACGCCGCCAGTCAGCTCGAAGGCGTGGACGTGCCGCGAGACCTCCTCCGGCGAAGCGAACGCGACCCGGCCGGGATCGACCGCCTCGCGCACGGCGCCGGCATCGACGGGCTGCGCCAAGAAGTCCGCGACCTCCGAGCACGCTTCGACGAAGCAGCCGTCGCCCAACTCGTGCTGAAGACGGGCGAGGACCACATCGTCGTCGTGCCGTACGACCCCGACGACCCGATCCGCGCGGTGGCCAGGTCCGACTGGGATCGCCTCGGTCGAGGCGAACAGCTCAACCTCGCGTCTAGTAACCGGGCGATCCTCGAGGTGACCCGCGAGCAGGTCGAGGGTGGTGGGGTCGTGCCCTTCGATCGAGGTGTCGATGGTCTCATCGTCGTTCGGCAGGAGGGTGTGTCCTTGGACGTCGGCATCTGAGCGCCCGATGACGGGGCATGCGTCGAGATCCGGGTTTCTAGGTCCGCCCGGGGCTATGGACGCGGATTGGGCTATCGGACACCGAGTGGCCTGCCACTTTGCTCTGGATGCCGATCTCTCCGCTCAGGCCTAGAGCCACGGGCCACGCACAGGGTGAAGGCGCCAGCCGTAGTCGAACATCGCTCGGGACATCAGCGACCACGACACGGGCGTGAAGATGACCGTCTCGCGGTCGTCTGGTCGAAGCACCACCGCTGATCGCTGGCCGAACATCTTGCGCCAGTCCAGGACGTTTCCCTCAGACTTGTTGATCACGAGTTCCGGTGCCGACTCACGAGGAAGACGGATGACGATGTGGGCCTCACTGATTGTGAGCACTACTGAGTCGAAGAGCCCGAGCGGGAGCACGTGCGCTGCCCCGACGGAGATATAGCCATCCCTGCTTGGCCCCGATGCCCTACGGGCCCGGGAGGTGAGGATGATCTGCCTGACGCCGACAACGACGGTGGCGATGAGGGTCGCCGCTATGAGGATCTTGACTGGGGTCGTGGCGGTCGCCCCGAACGTCAGCATGTGATCCGCAGGTCTTGGTAGGGCGTCGGGTGACTGATGCATGTGCGGGTCACTCGGACCCCCTCGGTTCCTTGGCAACCTCCCATTCCATCCCCTTGAGGGCTCGAACGGTCGCGAACCATGCCACGGGGGGGAATCGCAGATCCTTCACCTCGGACGTTCCGAACACGAAGGACGTGCCGCGCATGAAACCCGTCTCCCACTCGAGCGGGGTCGCGTTGGTGCGCTCGACGCGGATCTCTGGCAGCCCAGTGGCGCACACGTGGATCCAGTCGCTGGTCGCTGTGAGGTGCTGCCCCGAATCCTGCGGTTCGCCATCCCATTCTGGCCGTGCCCTGACAGGTGTATCGGTCGGTGGGAGTGCGGGATTGCCGTTCGGCCTTGATGACGTTGCCGGGCAGCCAAGTGAGTGCAATGCAGAAGAACACCCCACAGCCGATGAGCGCGATGGCGAAGCCGAGATCTCCGCTGGGGCCCGTCATGGGTTCTTGTTCCCGCGGTTCGAGTACGCCACCGGTAGTCGCCAATCCACCACGGGCGGAGCCTACGACGCAGACGAGATGTCGACCTACTGAGTTGGCACACGTTCGAGGTCGAGATGGGCCTTCGTGCGTAGCGAACAAGTGAGACCCGCGGGCGGTCGCCCGGAGAATTGCCATGGTCTGACCGCCACGTGGCCTCGCTGCGCCCTGACTTCGGTCCGAATCGTCCCCGTGGTGTCCCCGTGGCCAGCAGTAGATCGGGGTAAATCGGGGGTAGCGGGGGTGACTGGCGGCAGGTCCCTGACCAGGGTGTTTGCCCTGGTCAGGCGCCGTTTCTGCGGTGTGCCCCCGGCAAGACTCGAACTTGCGCACACGGTTTAGGAAACCGATGCTCTATCCAC
>CAZALT010000171.1:0-7632 GCA_964485515.1 uncultured Rhabdothermincola sp.
CTGACCCGACCTGACCTGACTGGCCTGGCGTGGTTGCACGACGGATCACGAGACGACAGCGAACTGACGATGACAGCACGATGACAGCACGGTGGTGAACGCGACGGTGACCTTCTCAGACGACGAGCTCGCGGACCTGAACCGCGAGTTCGATGACCTTCCCGCGTCCAAGATCATCCAGTGGGCGGTGGACCAGTTCTCACCGCACCTGGCGCTGACCGCGTCGATGACCGACGCGGTGCTGATCGATCTGGCCGCCAAGGTGGATCCCGCCATCGAGGTGGTGTTCATCGACACCGGCTACCACTTCCCCGAGACGCTCGCGACCGTGGAACGGGTTCGCCGTCACTACGGTCTCAACCTGCGGATGATGACGGTACCGACCTTCGACGAGGCGTTGTGGGAAGCCGACGCCGAGAACTGCTGCTCGGCGGTGAAGGTCGGCCAGCTCGATCGTGCACTGGCCGGCAAGGACGCGTGGATGAGCGGCCTCCGCCGGGCCGAGGCTGGGTCACGTGCGAACGCACCCATCGTGGCCCGCGACCTGCGCGGCCTCGTCAAGGTCAACCCGATCGCCACGTGGAGCGACGAGGACGTCGCCACCTACATCGAGGACCACGACGTCATCCGCAACCCGCTCCTGCTCGACGGCTACACGTCCATCGGCTGCATGCCGTGCACCAGCAAGCCGACCGATCCGAACGACCCGCGGTCGGGCCGCTGGGCGGGCCAAGGCAAGACCGAGTGCGGCCTCCACCTCGGCTGACCGGACGATGGACGAGAACGTCTCGCACTGGATCGACGAGGCGTCACCACGCCCGCCTGCCCCAGATCCGTGGGCGTCGGGGCACCCGCCGGCACCGTCGCTGCCCGACCGGGCTCCACACGTCGACATCAGCGCTTCGCGGGTGATCGCCGCTCCGGTGGCTCAGGTGTGGGCTGTCCTCGATCGGGACATCTGTCAGAGCTCGACGCACCCGGACCTCATCGCACACGACGTCGACGCCAAGCACTCCAGCGGCGGGCACGACTGCACGGTCACCCTTCGCATCGGGCGCCGCCAGGCCGTCCAACGAAACTGGATGCTCGAGTACGTCCCCGAACGTCGTGTCGCAGGAATCGCAGTCGCGTCCGGCATTCGCTTCCGATCCTCGACCGACCTGTCGCCCGATGGCTCGGGCACGCTGGTGACCATGCACTCCGCCCTTTGGTACCCGCCGTCGATGTGGGCGCTCCGCGTCTGGCCGATGCGCAACCACCAACACACCGTGATCCAGCGCGAGATCGAAACGTGGTTCGACCGCTTCGAGCACGAGGTGACCACGACGAGCTCGAAGGGCCGCACGCCGGAGCCGGGGTGACGCCGTGGCGCGAATCCCGGTCGTAGACTGATCCGATCGTGACGGAAACGACCGGCATCGACGCACCCCACCCACAGACCGACCGCGCCGGGGCAGCCGATCTGGGCATCCCCACGCGCGTGCTCGTGCTCGGCATGGTCCACCAGGACGGCGCCATCGCCGCGTCCGAGCTCTACCCGGTGGCCGAGGCATGCGGCCAGACCGCCGACCAGGTGCGCTCGTGTCTCCGGCGGCTCGTCGCCGAAGGGCTCTTCACCCGCCACGGCGAGGGCCGCGACGCCCGGTTCGCCGCGACCGACGAGGGCATGCGCACCCTCCGGGCCAACCTCGAGCGCACCCGGCTGGCCTACGCGCAAGATGCTGCCGGACGTGGCTGGGACAGCCGGTGGCGCCTCGTCGCCTTCGCCATCCCCGAGACCAAGCGCTCCGCCCGGGACAGCTTCCGCGACCACCTCATCGCCCTCGGCGGGGCCCCCGTCCAGAACGGCCTCTACGTCTCGCCACACGACTGGACGAGCGACGCCCTGGCGGCGGCCGGACGACTCGAGGTCGCCGAGCACGTCACGGTGGCGACCACCGACGACCTCGAGATCGACGGG
Organism: uncultured Rhabdothermincola sp.; assembly: GCA_964485515.1. GTDB lineage: Bacteria > Actinomycetota > Acidimicrobiia > Acidimicrobiales > Acidimicrobilacustridaceae > CAZALT01. Next base: position 1,961 of record CAZALT010000171.1, read on the forward strand.
CAACGCGATGCCCGCCTGCTCGCCGCGCACCTGTGGCCGGTCGACGACCTCGCCGTTCGGTACCAGGAGTTCATCGACATCTACGAGAACATCCCGGCCCAGCTCGAAGCCATGCGCGACGAGCGGCGCATGCTGAGCGAGGCCGAGTTCCTCCCCGGCGCGCTGGTCATCGCGTTCAAGTTCCAGGAGTGCCTGGAATCGGACCCCCTGCTGCCGCCCGAGCTGCTCCCCCGCCCGTGGCCCGGCCGCCACGCCCGCCAACTCCTCGCCCGCAGCCGACGCCTCGGTGTGCTGCTGCGCGAGCAGCACAACCGACCGCAGCTCTTCGCCCCGTACGACGACCTCATGGACGCCTCGTGACCCCTCCCCCTCCAACCTCGAACCGCCGCCGACTGCTGGTGGTCCTGGCCGTCGCCGTCGCCGTGCTCGCCGCGTCCTGCTCCAGCGGCGACGGGGCGAGCGATTCCCCCGGCACCACCGCATCCACCGCGCCTCCCTCGCCGACGGCGCCGTCCACCGCCATTGCCGGTGTGTCCCCCGCTCCGACGACGGGACCCGTGCTGGTGAGCCCCTTCCTCCTCCACGACGGCTCGATCACGAAGGGCGCAACCCAACAGGTCGAAGCGCCCGACGGCCTCAACGCAGCACTCGACGCGCTGCTCGCCGGGCCCACCCCCGTCGACGAGCTCGCCGGCCTCACCACCGCCGTCCCCCGCAACGCCGCGGTGCGCTCGCTGTCGCTCGAAGCGGGGATCGCGACGATCGACTTCACCCGACCGTTCGAGACCGCCGACACCCAACCGCAGGTGGCCCAGGTGGTGTTCACCCTGACCCAGGTCGAGGGCGTGACCGCGGTGCAGTTCCTCATCGACGGGGAACCCAACGGGGCAACCGGCGTGAAGCCGCTCACCCGGGCGAACTTCGCCCGGTACACGCCACCGGTCGTCGTCGAGTCGCCGACGCCGGGGGCGACCGTCGTCGCGCCCATCTGGGTGGCCGGCACGGCAACGCCGGCCGGGACGACGGTGACCTACCGACTCGAAGACACCGCAGGTGCCCTCATCGCCGAGGGATCGTTCGTAGGGGGTGACGACGGAACGGGTGGTGCCCCGTTCGCGGGGACGATCGACGTCAGCGGCTACACGGGTCCCGCCGTGCTGATCATGCCCGCCCCCGACCCGAACCTCGATCCGGCGAGCCTGACGCGAGTCGCGATCACCATCAGCTGAGCCCCACGACACCCAACCCACCGTCGCTTGCGTATCTGCGGTGTCCAGGCACCCTCACATACGCAAACGACGGCGAAGGTGGTGGCTGCGGCTGCCGCTGCGCCTGGGGCCGGTCAGGGCCAGGATGTCAGGGCTTCGGGTCGGCGAGGTCGACGGGGACCTCCACCGGGCGCGCCGCCACCGGGTGGTCCGGCGACGTGAGGCACTCCCCCGTCTCCAGGTCCCACTCCCAGCCGTGGATGGTGCACGTGAGCGTGCACCCGTCGACCTCTCCGAAGCGGGACAGGTCGGCCTTGCGGTGCGGACACCGACGCTGGACGACGAAGTCGCCGAGCACGATCTCGTCGTCTTGGTCGTCGGGCCGGGCGACGGCCTGACGCTTGGCGGTGACGTAGGACTCGAGCACGGCCATGCGCTCAGGGTTCAACGACTTGAGGAAGGAGAAGATCTCCTCGCAGAACTCCCCCGGTCGCCACGCCTCGAAGCGCAGCGACAACATGAGGTCGTTCGACCAGTCGACCGACTGGCGCTCGACGCACAGCTCGACGAGCTCCCGGGGGAACACGAGCCGGTACTGGTAGGACTCGTCGCCGTCCCAGCTCCGCACCTCGCCCTCGAGGAAGTCGACCAGCACGTCCTCGTCGCCAGCCCGGATGAGCAGCTTGCGACCGATGGCGAGACGGGTGTTGGGCGCCGTGGCGAGGAGCGGTTCCCACCACGCGGCCAGGCGTCCGACGAGATCGGGCTTGGGGTCCGGCCAGCTGGCCTTGAGGTCGGCGAGCCAGGGCAGCCAGTCGGCCTGGTACGAGCGCAGGTGCTCGCGCTTGTCCGTGAAGATCGCGGCGACCTCGTCGTCGGGGATCGGGTGCGTCACCACGATCGGTGCGTCGCCGTCGAGCTCGAACACGGTGCCGGGGATGCCGATTCGTCCGTCGAGGCCCGCCGCGTGGAGGCGTTCGAGGTAGACGGTGGCGTCCGGGAAGATGTTGTCGGCTCGACCGTCGAGGTCGTTGAGGTCGTAGAGGTCGGGGTCGACGAAGCACGGTGGTCCGGCCGATGGCACGATGGCGCGCGCCCCCACGGCTTCGGCGTACTGCTGGGAGCGGCGCATCTGCCCGTCTCGCTTGGCCACGCCGGCCGCGTGCTTCACGTCGGCCGGCAGGTCGTAGACCACGGGCCACCACATGGCGCCGGAGAACTGAAGGAAGTGCAGGTCGATGGTCCCCCCGTCGGCGATGCGCTCAGGATGGGTCGGGCGGCAGTCGTTCTGGTCGAGCACCCGCCCGGTGCCGTCGCAGACCAGCAGAGCCGAGTCGCCGATCGGTCCGTCCGACGGTGCGGTCTCGGCCAGGATCGTCACCTCCAGCCCGTCGAGGTCGACCACCTCGCCGTTCGGGCAGCGCACGAACCGGTCGAAGCCGAGCTCGCGCAACCCGTGCTCGAGCTCGGGTGTGGGGAAGTCGGGCAGCAGGATCTGGGCCGAGCGCGACACGTGATCGCGCAGGAACGGCACGTCGAAGTGATCGCCGTGCAGGTGCGAGATGTAGAGGTAGTCCGGTTCGGTGAACCGATCGAGGTCGAGCCGGTCGTTGCGAGGGAACACGAACCAGGATCCGTGGAACGCCGGTACGAACCACGGGTCGCACAACACCGTTCCGAACCGGGTCTCGAGGTACAGACCGGCATGGCCGACGACGGTGACTCGCACGTCGGTCGACGGTAGCAGCACGTTGGGTCGCCTCCGGACGACGCGGAGCGCCACGCGGTTGGATCACGTGGGTCGTGACGAACCCTGTCGTCCGGGCCTCGGTGCGCTGCGAGGGGACGGGACCGACGTGCTGGGTCGGGGCAGCCCCGGACACATCTCCTTGCCGTCTTGCGAACGCCGACCCGTCGGACTAAACCCTACCTTCTTGGTAAGCAATACAGGGATCTCTGTGACGACCAACCTCGACCTCGGCCCAGCCGAGCCCGGCAACCAGCCCGACCCCTCGTCTGCACCTGGTGCGGCCGCAACCGGCGCAACCCACTCGACCGGCACAACCCTGACGACCGGCTCGGCCGGCCGGTACCGACGACGGCGCATCGGCCTACTCGCCAACGCTCGTCGGTCGGCTGGGGAAGATCGTCACGGAAAGCTCCGTCGGAGCCTGCTGCGGTTGCTTTCGCTGGCCGTGTTCGTCGGCCTCTGGTGGCTCGTCGCCGAGATGGAGATCTGGAAGCCGGTCTTCGTGCCCCACCCCTCCGCCGTGTGGGGGCGGTTCATCGAGTCGATCACGACCCACGACGGCAAGCGCGGCATCTCGGACCACTACCTGTGGGAGCACCTCCAGGCGAGCCTGTGGCGGGTGCTCCAGGGCCTGTTCTGGGCGATCGCCATCGGGGTCCCCCTCGGCATCGCCCTCGCGACGGTCAAGCCGTTCCAGGTGGTCGTAGAACCCGCCGTCAACTTCATCCGCAGCGTGCCACCGCTCGCCTACTTCAGCCTCCTCATCATCTGGTTCGGCATCGAAGACGCGTCCAAGGTTTGGCTGCTGTTCCTCGCCGCGGTCGCGCCGATCGCCCTCGCCGTGCTCAGCGGCGTGCGGGGCGTGCCGATCGAACGGATCGAGGCGGCCCGCAGCCTCGGGGCCGGCCGGTTCCAGGTGATCCGCCACACGATCCTCCCGTCGATCCTGCCCGAGACCTTCACCGGCATCCGGCTCGCCATCGGCTTCGCCATGACCACGATCGTGGCCGCCGAGACCGTCGACGGGATCCCGGGCATCGGCGGGCTCGCCTGGTCGACCAAGAAGTTCCAGCAGACCGACATCGCGATCCTCTGCATCATCGTGATCGGTCTCACCGCGATCGTGCTCGACCTCATCGTGCAAACGGTCGAGCGACGTGTCGTGCCGTGGAGGGGCAAGGGATGACCCCCACCGCACGCCGGTACGGCTGCCACCTGCACCGTGCCACCACCCCGGGTTGTCGGCGCTGACCGGCACGTAGACCCGAACCCAAACCGTCCCAGGGCCAACGAGGGCCCGATACCCCTGAGGAGACACATGCGTAAGCGAAATGGTTGGCGCGCACCCGTCGCGCTGTTCGCCGCCCTGCTGGCGATCACCGCGACGGCTGCGGCCTGCGGGAGCGACAGCAAGGACAGCTCGACCAGCGACACCACGGCGGCGGGCGCATCCACCGGCTCGACCGGCGAGCTGCCGGACAAGATCACGATCGGCTACCAGGAGATCCCCAACGGCGACCTGATCGTCAAGGAGCAGGGCTGGCTCGAAGAAGCGCTGCCCGACACGGAGATCGAGTGGAAGCTGTTCGACTCGGGCGGCTCGGTCAACGAGGCGTTCCAGGCCGGCAGCCTCGACATCGGTCTGGCCGGCTCGAGCCCGGTCTCTCGTGGCATCTCCCAGGAGATCGACTACGAGGTCCCGTGGATCCACGACGTGATCGGCGACGCCGAGGCGCTGGTCGTGAAGCCGGAGATCGCCAGCATCGCCGACCTCGAGGGCAAGAAGATCGCCACGCCTTTCGCGTCCACCGCGCACTTCTCGCTCCTCGCCGCGCTCGAGGACGCCGGCGTGTCCAGCACCGACGTCACCATCATCGACGCCGAGCCCGCTGACATCTACGCGGCCTGGACCGCCGGTGACATCGACGGCGCCTACGTGTGGAACCCGAACCTGGCTTCGATCGTCGCCGATGGCGGCAAGACCCTCATCACCAGCGCCGACCTCGACGCCAAGGGCCAGACCACCTACGACCTCGCCGTCGTCAGCACCAGCTTCGCAACGAAGTACCCCGACGCCGTGAAGATCTGGGTCGAGCAGCAGAACAAGGCCGTCGAGCTCATCCAGGGCGACCCTGACGAGGCCGCCGGCATCATCGGCAAGGCGCTCAACCTGACCGCCGACGAGGTCCTGCCCCAGCTCGAGGGCCTCAAGTTCCTCAACGCGTCAGAGCAGATCGAGTCCGCCTACCTCGGTGGTGGCCTCGCCACGAACCTGTACGACTCGGGTGTGTTCAACAAGGACCAGGGCAAGATCGACGCGGTCGCCGACGAGGCCACCTACGACGCCGCCGTGGTCGCCACCTTCGCCACCCAGGTGGCGGGGGGTTGATGTCGGTGGCGGACGACCGTGACGGACCGATGGACGGGGTCGAGCCTTCGTTCGTCGAGATCCGTGGCGTCCGCCACCGCTACCGCTCGGGAGGGGCCGACGTCATCGCCCTCGACGGGATCGATCTCACGATCGACCGCGGCGAGTTCGTGTGCATCGTCGGCCCCTCCGGGTGCGGCAAGACGACGCTGCTCAAGTTGATCGCCGGATTCGAGATCCCGACCGAGGGTTCGGTCGTCGTCGACGGTCGTCCCGTCGACGCGCCGGGCTCCGAGCGCGGCGTGGTGTTCCAGCAGCCGAACCTGTATCCGTGGCTGACCGTGCG
>CAZALT010000172.1:0-1983 GCA_964485515.1 uncultured Rhabdothermincola sp.
GCATCGCAACGCGGTCGGGGTCGAGGTCGGTGTACGAGCGGCCCCGCTCGAGGCCCCCGGTCTCCGGGTCGCGCAGGTGGTTGACGAGCACCTTCTCGGCAAACGTCAGCGGCCGGCCGAGGCGTTCGCGACCGATCGCGACGCGGGCGGGGAGCTGTCCGTAGATCTTCTGGATGAGCTCGATCGGGGTGCTTGCGGTGACAGCCATGGCTTCCTCCGGTGAGGTCCCCCTGCGGCTCGCTCGGGGAGCGGCGCAGGTCGGGACGGTGGTTGCGGCGAGCGGGCGGAGCGCGTGTGGTCGCTCTGCAGGTCAGTTGATCACTCGAGCTGTCGGTCGCTCGAGTGATTGCTCTGACGAGTGAATGTATACAAGTATCGTACAAGTGCGCCAGACTCGGTATCAGATGATCGCCGATGGGCTCCGGGCTCGGATCACCGAAGGCGAGTTCGCCGCGGGCGCGCTGCTGCCCAGCGAATCGGACCTGTCGTCAGAATTCAGCGCCAGCCGCGTGACGGTGCGCCGGGCGCTCGAGGTGCTGCGCGAAGCCGGTCTGGTCGCGTCTCGGCAGGGGTTCGGCTGGTTCGTGGCCTCCGAACCCCTCCGTCAGTCCTTGGGACAGCTCGGCACGATCGAGGCGCAGCTCCTCGCCGAGGGCGCCGAGTCGGAGCGACGCATCCTCGACTTCCGCTTCGCCAAGGCTCCCGGTCGGGTCCACGACGTCTTGGGGGTCGACACCGTGTTGCGGGTGCGTCGCCTCAACCTCGCCGATGGCGAGCCGTTCGCGCTCGTCACCGTGTGGTGCCCCGAGACGCTGGGCGCCGAGCTCTCACGGGCCGATGTCGAACGGCTGCCGTTCTACGAGCTGCTCGACGTCGAGCTCGGCGGCGCGACCCAGACCATCGGTGCCGGCATCGCCACGGGCGCCGAAGCCGAGCAGCTGCGGGTCCCGCCCGGCGCCCCCGTGTTGCGCTGCGAGCGGATCACTCGATCGGTGATCGGCGCGGCGTTCCTGATCAGCGAGTCGGTCTTCCCGGCCCATCGCACCGAGTTCGTGGTCGAGCTCGAGCACGCCGAGGCCTCGCTCGCCCCGACGGGATTGCGTCTCGTCGATTGACCGCCGACGCGGTCCGGCCGACAGAGCTGGCTTGCCTCAGCCGCCGGTGGTGGTGGACGTCGCCCGATCGATCTCTTCGCGGATCCGATCGAGGGTCTCGGGATCGCTGAAGGTGACGGCGACCACCACGATCGACAGGACCGCGCCGACGATGCCCAGCACGATGCCGGCCGTGGTGAGGCCCCGGCCGAGAACCAGGCCGTTCGACTGAGCGATCTTCTTGCGAGCCTTGATGCCGAGGATGATGGCGACTGGTCCGAAGAGGACTCCGCAGCCACCCATGAAGCCGCAGAGGAGGCTGAGGATGCCGCACACGAGCGACCACACCGCCATGGTCGCGTTCTTGGGCGGACCGGGCGGCGCATAGCCCGATGGTGGCGGGTACCCGGGCTGCCCTGGTTGGCCGGGGTACGGGGGTTGGCCGGGGTTTGGGGGTTGGTCGGGGTTTGGGGGTTGGCCCCATGCGGTCGGAGCCCCGCTGGGAGGCCTGCCGACCGGCTGGCCCCACGCGTCGGTCTCACCGGACGGCGGTGTCCCCGCCTCCGGCGCGGGCCCCTGCTGGGTCGGATCGACCGGCCACCACGATCCCGGTTGCGCCGTCGTGGGATCGGCAACCGGCTGGGTCGGCTTCGCGGCGGGGGGCGGGGGCCACGACGGAGGCGTCCGCGCCGGTGGTGGCATGGCAGATCGGGGCGGTTGCTGCACCGTGCCGGGCGGGAGCGGGTTGCCCCACGGGTCGGTGGCCGGAGCCTGAGGGCCAGTGGCCGGCGGCTGAGGGTCCGTGCTGGGGGTTCGTGGCCGGGGGTTCGTGGCCGGGGGCGCTGGGTCGGTGGTCGCGTCCTGGTCGCCCGACTCGTCGCTCATCTGG
>CAZALT010000172.1:2083-7611 GCA_964485515.1 uncultured Rhabdothermincola sp.
GCCCGACTCGTCGCTCATCTGGTGAGCATAGGTTCCACGTTTCGGATCGCTCGCGTCATGCTGCGCCGACGCGGCGGGCCGCAGCGGTGGAGATGCGGTCGACGCGGTCGCGGGGAGCCATGTGCCACAGATGGTCGATCGCCGCATCCCATGTGTCGAGCAGCGCGGTGCCGCGCCGCGATCCGGTGAGCGAGACGTGGCGCTCGACGAGCCAGCGCAACTCCTCGATGGCGTCGTGGTCGGGACGGAGCACCTCGACCAGATCGGCGTTCACTCGCGTGACGACACGCTCACGCTGCGGATCCCACACGAAGGCCTGGCCGCCGGTCATTCCCGCCCCGAAATTGTGCCCGATGCGCCCCAGCACGACGACCGTGCCACCGGTCATGTACTCGCAGCAGTGGTCACCGGCCGCGGCGACCACCGCGGTCGCTCCGGAGTTGCGCACGGCGAACCGCTCGCCGACCGCGCCCGCCACGTAGAGCTCGCCACCGGTCGCGCCGTAGAGGCACGTGTTGCCGGCGAGCACCGTCGACGATCCCGCCTCGAAGGTGGTGCTGAAGATGTGGTCGTCCTGCGGCGGGCGGATGGTGATGCGGCCGCCGCCCATCCCCTTGCCGACGTAGTCGTTGGCGTCGCCGACGAGGTCGAGCTCGACGCCGTGGGTGAGGAACGCCCCGAAGCTCTGGCCCGCCGATCCGGAGAAGCGGATCCTCGCCGTGCCGCGAGGCGGCAACGAGCCGTACTCGAGGGCGAGCGCTCCCGACAGCGCGGTGCCGACCGAGCGGTCGGCGTTGGTGATCGGGTACTCGAGCTCGACCTCGTCGCCGTCCCACACCGAGCGGAACGCGTCGGCGAGGAGTCGGTCGCCGAGCTCGGAGCGCGGGCTCTGGAGGTCGACCCGTTCGACGAAGCGGCGGGGTGGCTCGCCGCCGTCTCGCGTCGTGGCGTGGGTGTCGGCCCCGGCAGCCACCTCGGGGACGAGGAGCAGCGGAGCGAGGTCGAAGGCGTCGGCCCGAGGGTCGCCGGTGTGGCGCTGACCCAGGAGCTCGACGCGGCCGATGATCTCCTCGACCGAGCGGACGCCCAATGCGGCGAGGTGGGTGCGAACCTCCTCGGCGACGAACAAGAAGTAGGCGGCAACGCCTTCGGGTGTGCCCGTGAAGTTGGCGCGCAGATGGGGGCGCTGCGTGGCAACGCCCGGCTTGCAGGTGTCGCGGTGGCAGGCCCGCAGCATGATGCAGCCCTCGGCGATCATCGCCGCGGTTCCGAACGAGTACTCGTCCGCGCCGAGCAGCGCGGCGAGCACGACCTGTCGGCCCGTCTTGAAGCCGCCGTCGACTCGGACCCGCGTGCGCGAGCGCAGGCCGTTCTCGACCAGGGCGTGCTGGATGTCGGCCAGGCCGAGCTCCCAGGGCATGCCGGCGTGCTTGATGGACGACAGGGGGCTCGCCCCGGTGCCGCCATTGGCGCCGGAGAGGTGCACGGTGTCGGCCAGCGCCTTGACCACGCCCGCGGCGATGGTGCCGACGTTGTCGCCCGACACCAGCTTCACCGAGACCTCGGCCGCGTTGACCTGCTTGAGGTCGAAGATGAGCTGGGCGAGGTCTTCGATGGAGTAGATGTCGTGGTGCGGTGGGGGTGAGATCAGCCCGATGCCGGGTTGCGTGTACCGGAGCCGGGCGATCTCGCGGGACACCTTGTGCCCGGGGAGCTGACCGCCCTCGCCCGGCTTGGACCCCTGCGCCATCTTGATCTGGATCTCGTCGGCGAACGCGAGGTACTCGGGCGTGACGCCGAACCGGCCCGATGCCACCTGCTTGATGGACGAGTTCTTGTCGTTGCGGCCGAGCCCTCGCGTGCGGAACCGCTCCGGATCCTCGCCGCCTTCCCCGCAGTTGGACTTGCCTCCGATGAGGTTCATCGCCTGGGCGAGGGTCTCGTGCGCTTCCTTCGAGAGCGCACCGTGGGACATGGCCCCGGTGGAGAACCGACGGGCGATGTCGGCCGCGGGCTCGACGTCGTCGAGCGGCAGGGGCTCGTCGGCGGGTAGGTACTCGAGGAGGTCGTGCAGCTCCATCGGCTCGCGTTCGTTGACCAACCGGGCGAAGTCGTCGTAGAGGTCGTACGACTCACCGCGGATCGCCCGCTGGAGGAGGTGGGCCGCGGCGGTGTCGGCGGTGAGCGGGTCGACCTCCGCGAGCTTCGGCGAGGATTCGACGAGCGTGAGGTCGTTGAGGGACTTCACGACCTCTTTCGAGTGGGCGTGCTGCTCGCCGCCCTTGCGGACCCGGATGTAGCCCGGTGACGGCAGGTCGACCGCGGTCTCCTCTTCGTCCTGGCCAACCGGTGACGCGGGGAAGGCCGCTGCGTGGACCGACAGCACGTCGGCGCCGAGCTGGCCCCAACCGATGCCGCCCACCACCGACGGGGTTCCGGCAAAGCACAGGTCGACGATGTCGTCGCCCAGACCGAGCACCTCGAAGATCTGCGCGCCCCGGTACGAGTCGATGGTGCTGATGCCCATCTTCGAGAGGATCTTGAGGACGCCGGCTTCGAGCGCGGCCTGGAGCCGGTCCTGCGCCTCGGGCGAGACCACCGACGCACTGTCGTCGGCGTCTGCTTCGGAGGCGACGGTCTGGATGGCCAGTCGCGGGCAGACGGCGTCGGCGCCGAAGCCGATCAGCGCGGCGACGTGGTGCACGTCGACGATGTCGTCGCCGACGGCGACGATGCTGGCGAAGCTGCGGAGCTGCGCGGCCGTGAGCACCTGGTGGACCGCGCCGACCGACAGCAGGCTGGGCACCGGAACCCGCTCGACGGAGATGGCTCCGTTGTCGATGACGAGGATCGACGCGCCGGCGACGATGGCGTCGTGCGCGTGCTCCGTGATCTGGCGCACTGCGCCTTCGAGTCCCGCCTCGCCGTCGGCGACGTCGAAGGTGGCGTCGATGGTCACGGTGGGGAAGGGGTTCACGTCGGGGTCGTCCTGCAGTGCGGCGACAAGCGACGGCTGCACGAAGAAGGACTCGAGGGTGAGCAGGCGCGCCGCGTCGGGCGACTCGGACAGCAGCGGAGAGCGCGGACCGAGCTGCACGCGCAGGCTCATGACCAGTCGTTCGCGGATGGGGTCGATCGGCGGGTTGGTGACCTGGGCGAACTGCTGGCGGAGGTAGTGCGAGACCGGCCTCGCCCGGCCTGCGAGCGGCGGGAGGGGAGTGTCGTCGCCCATGGAGAAGGTGGGCTCGTAGCCCTCCGAGGCCATCGTCTTGATGACCATGGAGAGGTCTTCTTTGGTGAAGCCGTGGGCGGCCTGGCGGACGACGAGGTCGTCGGGGGTCTCCTCGACCGGCTCGCCGGTGCCGAGGTGGTAGCTCTCGTCGGCGGCCCAGCGGGCGTAGTCGCCGTTGCGTCCCAGGCGCTCCTTCAACACGGCGTTCTTCACGACGCCGTACGTGGGCGACACGTAGAAGATGTGGCCCGGTCCGAGGCGACCGCGTTCGACGGTGCCATGACCGCTGAGGTCGACCGCGCCCATCTCGGAGGCGCACACCACGAAGCCGTCCTCGCACACCGCGTAGCGCAGGGGACGCAGACCGTTGCGGTCGAGCTGGGCACCGACCGCGATGCCGTCGGTGAACACGAGACCGGCGGGTCCGTCCCACGGCTCCATGAGCGCCGAGTGGAACTCGTAGAAGCCGCGGACCTCGGGATCGATGTCGCGGTTCTCCTCCCACGCCTCAGGGACCAGGATCGAGGTGGCCTGGAGGATGTGGCGTCCTCCGCCGACGAGGAGCTCGGCCGCCTCGTCGAGCTTTCCTGAGTCCGACGTGTTCGGGTCGATCACCGGACGGAAGAGGTCTTCGGGGCCGAGCCCGACCACCTCGGTGCCGAGCGGTCCGCGACCGCGCATGCGGTTCTCGTTGCCGGCGACGGTGTTGATCTCGCCGTTGTGGCAGAGCATGCGGAACGGCTGGGCCCGCTCCCAGGTGGGGGTCGTGTTCGTGGAGAAGCGCTGGTGGAACACGACGAGGTGGGCCTCGTACCGCGGGTCGTGGAGGTCGAGGAAGTAGGCGCCCAGGAGGTCGGCGGCGATGAGGCCCTTGTAGACGATGGTGCGAGTGGAGCAGGACGCCACGTAGGTGTCGGTGGTATGGCGCTGGATGCGCCGACGCAAGCGCATGGCGACGCGCTCGTCGGGCCGGCCATCGGCGTCGAGCGCGTCGGCGGGCAGGCGGAACAGCACCTGGCGGATGGTCGGCTTCGCGGCGCGTGCGATGTCGCCGAGGGCGTCGTCGTCGGTGGGCGGCGTGCGCCACTCGACGATCTCGATTGCTTCCTCGGCGGCCGCGGCGGCGACCCCACCTTCTGGCGATTCGCCGCGGAGGAACAGCGTGGCGACGCCAACGCCCTCGCCGAAGATCGCGGCCGGGATGGGGGTGAGCACCCCGGTGCCGTCCGAGGTGCGGTTGTCGGCCGCGACCGCACCGCGGTGCTTCACGTTGGCGAGCCCGTCGAGCGCGGCACGCACGAGATCGTGCGACGCGGTGCCGTGCGCGTTGGCCACGAACCCGATGCCGCAGGCGTCGAGCTCTCTCCTCGTGGGGTCGACTGGGACCTTGCGCATGGACACCTGCCTGTCGTCAGTTGCCTCGCCCGTTGAGGGCGGAGGCGGGGCGGAAGCGGTCGAACCGGGAGATGGAGGCCCGGTCTGGCGTGCAGGGATCGCGGCGACGTTGCCTCCCGACGGATTGCGAGGAACTGTACCGCCGACCGCGCCATGGTCGGGGCGCGAACCTGAGGCGGATCGCCGGCTGTCCGATGCGGTGCGGTTGGCGCGATGAGGTGCGAGACCGACGTTCCCTTCACGGCCGATCGACGGTGCAGCTATCCTCCGGTCGAGGCCACGCCCGGTTTCGGGCGGGCAGAAGACAGGGGATCCGTTGAAGAAGCGAGTCGTGGTGGTTTCGTTCTTGGTCGTCCTCGCCGGGGTGTCGTTGGCGCCGTCCTGCACGAAGGACGACTCATACGACCGGCAGGACCTCATCGAGGATCTCACCGGCTCGCTCGGGCTCGCCGACGAGCAGGCCAACTGCTTGGCCGACGGCATGGAGGCCCAGGGAATCGACTTCGATGCCTTCGAGAAGAAGTTCGACGAGAACAGCACTGAGGGCGAGATCCTGTCCGACTCGGACGTCAACAAGATGTCCGTGATCCTGGCGTCCTGCATGCCCGAGTTCAGCGGTCTCGAGTCGGAGTCGACCACGACCACGGGATAGCGCTCGTCGGGACGACGCCGTCCCGGCGATGCTGCTGCGCATCGAACGGGTGGAGTGAAGGCTGACGGACCGCGATCGAGTGCCGCGGCCTGGCTCGATCGAGCTAGTCGAGCTAGTCGAGGTTCGGCCAGGCGCGGCGGCGGCCGCTGCCCTTGCGGTCGCGGTCGCCGAGCGACCAGGTCTTGCGCCAGGCCCCGAGCTGCGGGCCCTGGAGCGACGGCGTCTCGCCCGTGTGGGCACGACGGCGGG
>CAZALT010000173.1:0-7568 GCA_964485515.1 uncultured Rhabdothermincola sp.
CTCGAGCAGCTCCTCGGGGGTGGGCAGGAGCACGACGTCGACGTCGTGTCCGGCTTCGCGAAGCAGGTCGAGACCACCTTCGGCGATCTTCTCGGTGACAAGGATCCGGGCCATGCGCTCATCCTCTCGCCTGGACGCGACCCTTGCCAATGCAGCGGGCGGACACCGCGTGGGCGCCGGGCCCATCGCGGAGGCGATCAGCCGCCCGAGAGCTTGAAGGTCAGCAGGAACGCCGCGAGCGGGAGGAGGATGAAGGCGGCGAGGATGATCGGGATCAGGAACTTGAGCGGCGGGGCGTCGCTCCTGACCTTCTGCGTGTGGGCGACCTGGACGTCGCGTTCGTCGAGCAGGCCGAGGAGCTCCAACGCCCGAGCTCGATCGTCGCTCACGACGTACACGCCGAACGGGTCGACGACCGGCTCCGGTGGAGCGGGGCGGCCGGCGAGGGGCGCGACCGCGGGGTCGGGGTCGGAGGACGCGACGAAGTCACCGGTGCCGCCCGACGAGCCCCCGACGGGGTGAGGACCACCGTCACCCAAGCGGTCGTCGCGGACGCTGGCACCGATGCCTCGGGCCACGAGATCTTTCGCCGTCGCGGCCGCCTGCCGCTCAGACCGATAGCCGACTACTCGAACGAGATCGTCCACGGGCGCACCTCCCTAGAGGTTCTCGATCAGCACCGGGGTGATGTCCCCCGCCACCTCGAACCCGAAGATCCTGCCATAGAAGCTGAGCTCGGCCTCGAACGCTCGGGTGATGTTCTCCGCCTTGCGGAACCCGTGCTGCTCCCCCTCGAAAGCCACGTAGGCGAAGGGGACGCCCTTGCGGTCGAGGGCTCGTACCATCGCCTCGGCCTGGGCCGGCGGAACCACGGCGTCGTCAAGGCCCTGCAGCACGATGAGGGGAGCCGAGAGCTGATCGGTGTGATGGATCGGCGACCGAGCCACGTAGGTGTCGGCCTGAGCCGGCCACGGACCGATGAGGCGATCGAGGTAGCGGGACTCGAACTTGTGGGTGTCCCGGGCGAGCCCCTCCAGATCGGCGACGCCGTACAGGCTCGCCCCGGCCCGGAACAGGTCGTGGAAGGTGAGCGCGCACAAGGTGGTGAACCCGCCCGCGCTCCCGCCCCGGATGGCGAGGCGCTCGGGATCCACGTCGCCGCGCGTCACGAGGTGGGTCGCGGCGGCGATGCAGTCGTCGACGTCGTAGATGCCCCACTTGTCGTCGAGGGCGTGGCGGTACCGACGGCCGTAGCCCGTGCTCCCCCGGTAGTTGACGTCCACGACGGCGAAGCCACGCGTCGTCCAGAACTGGGTGGGGATGTGGAGCACCGAGCGCGCCCCCGAGGTCGGTCCGCCGTGGCTCATCACGATCAGCGGGGGACGCTCATCGTCGTCAGACGCCTGCGCACGGTCGCTGCGAGGCGGGTAGTACATCGCGTGAGCGACGCCGCCGTCGGTCGTCGGGAAGCTGATGGGTTCGGGGACCGAGACCCACGAGATCCCGATGCCCGCTCCCGACGGAGTGCCCGACGGAGTGCCCGACGGGGCGCCCAAAACGGTGGGCGCGGTGGACGCGCTGACCCTCGTAGCGGTCGCCTGGTGCGCGTCGGCGAGATCGAGCACCCACACCGCGGTCGACTGGTCGAAGGTGCCACCCAGCACGGCCGCGCCCGACCCGTAGGCCACGACGGCATCGACCGAGGTGAACGGCAAGGCAGGCCAGGTCCACGTTCCGGCCTCGGGATCGATGAGCCCGAGGCGATCGGCGCCGTCACGGGCTACGGCGCACAGGATGCGACCGTCGTCGAGCTCGACGTATCGGCGCTGACCGAACACCCAGGCAGGCCGGGCGATCTCGCCCTCCACCGGAGCCACCGCCGAGACCGGCACCGCCTCACCCGATCCTGATCGTGATCCTGATCCTGATCCTGATCCTGATCCTGATCCCGATCCCGTTCCCGATGCCGCCACGTCCTCTGCGGACACGCGGTACAGGTTCCACCAGTCGGTCCGATCCGACACGAACACGAGCGACCCATCGGCGAGCCACGACGGTTCGCCGATCGCCTCGTCCCGACCGCCCGCGACGCGGCGGGCCCCACCGATCGAGATCCCTGTGGGCCCGTCCACCAGGTCGGCGACCCACAGCTCGGTGCCGTCCCAGGGCATGTCGGGATGGTTCCACTGCACCCAGCAGAGACGACGCCCGTCGGGGCTGGGCCGGGGAGAGGACACGAAGTCGGGCCCGGTGACGAGCACGACCGGTTCGACCGGTTCGACCTGTTCGTGCGAGCTGACCGCGACGATCTCGTTGACCGCTTCGTGGCCGCCCGAACGATGCGATTCTCGGACGACCACGATCCACCGCCCGTCCGCCGTCACCCGCCCGTCGGCGAACCGCGACGACACCCCTTCGGGGTCCTGCGCGGTGAGGGGCCGGGGGTGATCGGACACGATCCGGTAGATGCGACCGTCGGACCAGTTCGTGAAGAAGACGAAGTCGCCGTCGAGCCACCACGATCCACCGCCGTACTCGTGCACGCCGTTGCGCGCCGAGAAGTCCGGGTCGACCAGAAGGTCGATGTCGCCGATGCCCGGCCGGTGGTGCACGATCACGACCCGGCCGCCCTCGGCGGGCCTGCTCGGCGACCAGTAGAGCCCGCCATCGCCCACCCACAGGTCGCTGATGGAGCCCGACTGCGCCGCGACGGCGGCGGCCGTCAGCGGCGACGGCCACGAGCCGTACGGCAGGCGAGCGACCGGCGCGGACCCGTCGTGAGCAGCTGCGGACTGGGGGACGATGAAGGGCGGGGGGACCTCGGCCATGGGCCGGGAACCTACTCGCCGCGACCCGCCGCGACCCGGCTCCTCGACTCTGCGACCCGGCCCGACTCGCCGCGACCCGGCTCCTCGGCTCCTCGACCCGGCCCGACTCGCCGCGACCCGACTCCTCGACTCTGCGACCCGGCTATGCGCGACTCGACCCGGCTCCGAGCGACCGACCGACGAGCGGACCGGTGGTCTCGACGCGCCTACTCGGCGCGGGCGAGGAGCTCGCCGATGCGCGACACGCCTTCGACGAGCTCGTCGTCACCGAGCGCGAACGACAGGCGGGCGTAGCCCGGCGACCCGAACGCCTCACCCGGGACGATGGCGACCTTCGCCTGGTCGAGGACGATCGACGCCAGCTCGAGGGTGTCGTTGGCCGTGACCCCGTCGATCGACCGCCCGAGCAGCTCCTTGAAGGACGGATAGGCGTAGAACGCGCCCTCGGGCTGCAGGCAGCTGACCCCGGGGATCTCGTTGAGCATGCGATGCATGGTCGCTCCCCGTCGGGCGAACGCGGCGCGCATCACGTCGACCGCGTCGAGGCTCCCCGACACCGCGGCGAGCGCGGCGTGCTGCGAGACGTTGGCGACGTTGGAGGTGACGTGGCTCTGGAAGTTGGTCGTGGCCTTGATGAGGTCGTTGGGCCCGATCATCCAGCCGACGCGCCACCCGGTCATGGCGTAGGTCTTGGCCACACCGTTGAGCACGACCACGCGGTCGGCGAGCTCGGGCACGACCGTGGCGATCGAGCTGAAGGTGTGCTCGCCGTAGGTGAGGTGCTCGTAGATCTCGTCGGTGACGACCCAGATGCCCTTCTCGGCGGCCCATTCGCCGATGGCCCGCACCTGGTCCTCGGGGTAGACCGCGCCGGTGGGGTTCGACGGCGACACGAAGAGGAGGATCTTCGTCTTCGGGGTCCACGCCGCCTCGAGCTGGTCGACCGTGACCCGGAAGCCGGTGGACTCGTCGGTGGGGAGCACGACGCTGGTGGCGCCCGCCAGCGCGATGGGCTCGGGGTAGGTGGTCCAGTACGGGGCGGGCAGCAGGACCTCGTCGCCCGGGTCGAGCAGAGCCGTGAAGGTGTTGTACACGGCGTGCTTCCCGCCGTTGGTGACGAGAACCTGGCTGGGAGAGACCTCGTAGCCCGAGTCGCGGAGCGTCTTGACCGCGATGGCCTCCTTGAGCTCGGGGAGACCGCCCGCGGGCGTGTAGCGGTGGTTCTTCGGGTCGTAGCAGGCAGCCGCGGCGGCCTCGACGATGTGCTCGGGCGTGGGGAAGTCGGGCTCGCCGGCTCCGAAGCCGATCACCGGCTCCCCCGCGGCCTTCAGAGCCTTGGCCTTGGCATCGACGGCAAGCGTGGCGGATTCGGCGATCGCGCCCACGCGCAAAGAGATTCGCTTGTCAGTCATGGTGCCCGCGATAGTGGCATGCGATGAGCGCCGCGACCCCACAAATCAGGATCCCGACCGAACTTCTGCCCGCCGACGGCCGGTTCGGCTGCGGTCCTTCGAAGGTGCGGCCCGAATCGGTCGACGCCCTCGAAGCCGTGCGGAACACCTACCTGGGCACCAGCCACCGCCAGGGCACCGTGCGCTTCGTGGTGAGCCAGCTGCGCAACGGCCTCGCCGAGATGTTCGCGCTCCCCGACGGCTACGAGATCATCCTCGGCAACGGGGGCACCACCGCGTTCTGGGACGCCGCCACGTTCGGCCTCATCGACGACAAGAGCCAGCACCTCAGCTTCGGCGAGTTCTCGTCGAAGTTCGCCAAGGCAGCCAAGGACGCGCCCTGGCTCGCCGAGCCCGAGGTCATCACCTCCGAGACGGGCACCCACCCGGTTTCGGTGGCGTCGGCCGGTGTCGATGCCTACGCGCTCACCCACAACGAGACGTCCACCGGTGTGGCCTTCACCCCGGCCCGCCCGGAGGGGACGACCGCCGAGGAGTCGCTCGTGCTGGTCGATGCCACGTCGGCGGCGGGTGGCCTGCGCTGGGACCCAGACCAGGTCGACGTCTACTACTTCGCCCCGCAGAAGTGCCTGGCCTCCGACGGCGGTCTGTGGCTCGCCGCCGTGTCGCCGGCGGCGATCGAGCGCATCGAGCGCATCGCGGCCAGCGACCGGTTCGTGCCGGCGTCGCTCGACCTGGGCATCGCCCTCGACAACAGCCGCAAGGACCAGACCTACAACACCCCCGCGCTGGCCACGATCTTGCTCGCCGTGCAGCAGGTGGAGTGGATCAACGGCAATGGTGGGCTGGAGTGGGCGGCGTCGCGGTGCGACGCGTCGGCCGATGCCATCTACAGCTGGGCCGAGGCGAGCAGCTTCGCCACCCCGTACGTCACGAACCCCGACGACCGCAGCCACGTGGTCGCCACCATCGACCTCGACGAGGGCATCGACGCGCTCACGGTGTCTGCTGTCCTGCGGGCCAACGGCATCGTCGACACCGAGTCCTACCGCAAGCTCGGACGCAACCAGCTGCGCGTCGCGCTGTTCCCGGCCATCGAGCCCCAAGACGTCGTTGCTCTCACGACGTGCATCGACCACGTCGTCGCCGAGCTCGCCTGAGTCGCCTGAGTCGCCTCATCACCCCAAATTGCGTTCGTTTCCGTCGATGAACGACGACGACGCACGCCAGAACGGGTGATCGGCCGCTCCGGGTGTCCGAGCGAGTAGACCTGTTCGCCATGTCGAGGGGGTCTGCCACCACCGAGCCGGTCACACGAGCGCTCACCATCGCCGCGGTCGCCATCGTCGTCGCGTGGCTGCTGCTCATCGCGGTGTGGCCCGATGCACCGTTCACCCTCACCTTCGACGATGCCTACTACTACTTCGGCATCGCTAGGAACGTGGCCGAGGGCCACGGCTCCACGTTCGACGGCATCAACCAGACGAACGGGTACCACCCGCTGTGGCTGGCCATCTCCGTACCGGTCTTCGCCGTGGGCTTCGACGACCTCGTCGCCGTCCGGGTGCTGCTCGCCATCCAGTTCGTGGTCTACGGAGCGGCCCTCATCGTGCTCGCCCGCTCAGCCGGGCGGGTCATCGACGGATGGGTCCGCCTGCGGTCCAAGTGGACGCGGCGGCCGGGGGTCGACGACGAGGGCGACGGCTCCGGTCTGCACCGGGCCGAACGATGGTGCACGGCGACGGTCGTCGCGGGGTTCGTGCTCCTCGCCGGCAACCCCTTCATCGTGAAGATCTTCGTCAACGGGCTCGAGTCGGGCATCACCGTGCTCCTGTTCTCGCTGCTGCTGGCCGCGGCATGGCCGCGACCTCCGGCATCTGCTCCACGGGTCAGCACCCCGGACCGAACGATGCGCTTCGACTCCCCGTCCTGGGTCATCGGTCGCCGCCACCGCCACCGACTCCTCGTCGGCCTCCTCCTCGCCCTGCTGTTCCTGGGCCGCACCGACTCGGTGGTCGTCATGGGCTGCCTCGGGCTCTGGATCCTCGCCACGTCATGGCCCCTCGACCGCGATCGAATCGTCGGGATCCTCGAGGTGTTCGGTCCCGCCGCGGTCACCGCCGCCGTCTACCTCGCCTGGAACCAGGCCACGTTCGACACCCCGGTCCAGATCAGCGGCACGATCAAGCGGGTCGAGATGACCCCGACGGTCGCGCTCACCTTCTCGGTGTTCGTCGCCATCGCCGCGTGGCTCGGCATCGCCGCCCTCGGTCGCAGCCGCACGGCGTGCCGTCCCAACATCGCCTCGGGCATCCCCTCGGGCCGCTTCCCCCGCGTCGCCAGCTTCGCCCGTGCCACCGCGTGGTACGCCGCCGCCTGCGTCCTGCTCGTCGGCTACTACAACGTGCTCCAGAGCCAGCAGTGGCTCTGGTACTACTGCCCGATCGGCATCTACCTCATCTGGATCGCCGTGCTCGGCATCGCCGACTTCGCCGAGAGCGCGCTGGTCGAAGCCGCACCGTCGTCATCCATCCCCCGCGCGCTCGCCCCGGTCCAGGCCCTGCTCCTGGTCCCACTCGTGGGCCTGCTCGTGTGGCAGAGCCTGCAGTTCTTCGACCCGAACCTGCGGTCGATCCAGCTCGCCAACCGAGAGGCCGGAGTGTGGATCGACGACAACCTGCCCGACGACGCCGTGCTGGCATCGTGGGATGCCGGCGTCGTCGGCTACTTCTCGCACCGGTCGGTGATCAACCTGGACGGCGTGGTGAACTCGAAGGAGTGGTACGACGCCGGCCGGGACGGCACCAGAGGCGAGTTCCTCGCCGAGCGCGACCTAGGTTGGATCGTCAACCACGGGCTCCCCGTCGACGGCCAGGACCCCGACATCGTCGCCTTCGTCGAGCGGACCTTCGGCCCCGACGTCGCCGCGGGTCTCGAGCTCGTGCACACCGTGCCGTTCACCTACTCCGGTACCACCACGGGCTCGAGCGGGACCCAGAGCGGCACCCGCGACCTCGAGGTGTTCCTCTACCGCCTCCCCCCGCTGCCCTGACGCTTCTGGCGTCGATCTCGTGCGCTTTGCGCACGGGATCAACGCCAGAAGGCCAATCGACGCGCTACGAGCGGGCCGCGGCGAAGCCCTTGTCGAGATCGGCGATGAGGTCCTCGACGTCCTCGATGCCCACCGACAGGCGCACGAGGCCCGGGTTCACGCCGGCGCTCACCTGCTCCTCGGCGCTGAGCTGGGAGTGCGTCGTGGTCGACGGCTGGATCACCAGGCTGCGCACGTCACCGATGTTGGCCAGGTGGCTGTGCAGCTCCAACGCCT
>CAZALT010000174.1:0-2429 GCA_964485515.1 uncultured Rhabdothermincola sp.
TGGTCGTTGAGGTCGGCGATGAGGTCGAGGTCGTCCATGGCTGTCACCTCCGTTCGGTCAGTCCTCATGGTACGGGTTCAGCCAGCTGCGGTGCTCGCAAGCCTCGAGCGCCTCGACACCACGGTCGAGGTCATCGAAGGCGACGGTGAAGTGCCTCGGGTTGCGGCCGGTCGGTTCGAGACGGAAGCCGGCGACGCGCAGATCGCCGGCGCGCACGAGGGTGAGGATCTCGAAGCGCACCAGCGGGACCTGCTGTGCGAGCTCGTCGACGGTGGCATCGCGGGCGGCGAACACCGAGATGCCGTACTCACCGTAGATCGAGTGATACCGCGCCGCGTCGGCGCGCACGACCGTTGGGTCGAGATCGCCGCCGCGGATGACGATCGTGTCGTCGTCATCGAGCCGATCGTCTGGTCGGAGGTGACGTTGCTTCGGCACCTACCGAGTCTCCCACCGGCGCGAGCCCGGACCTGAACGACCTTCCGAGTGAAGTGGGGCAACCAGCGAAGTCGTCAAGCGCTGAGGGCCGATCCTGGTGGCGACAGGTGGTGGGGGTCGGGCTCGTTGCGTTCGCTCTTCGGGGTGGCGGGTTCTGCGAGGCGGTCGCGGGTGGTCAGCAGGTCGCGCATCTCTTCGATGGAGAGGTCGAGCGGTACCGGGGGTGGCCTTCGGCAGGTCCCCGCTCACGTCCGTTGCGTCAATCCGACGATGTCACCGGCTCGCGTCGTCGAGCCGTGCGTCAGCGTAGATCCGCTCGTGGCGTCCTGGGATTCCACGTCGCACGCGATGTCGATCGTCGCCAGAGATGACGTCATAGCTGGCGAACGCACACGGGATGCCTCGGGCTCGCTGGGGGTCGGCGAGGTCCATGAGCTGGAAGTGGAGGTGGGGGGCGGTCGAGTTGCCGGAGTGGCCCACCCGCCCGATCACCTTGCCCAGCGGCACGTGGTCACCCGAACTGACGGCGACGCTACCGGGGGCCAGGTGCGCGTAGAGGGCGAATACCTCACCGGTCCGGATCACAACGTGGTTGCCGGCGAGGACTCGTGGGTCGACCGGGTCACGGCCTGGGCCGAAGCGACGGGCAGCGGCGATCGCCGCCACGGATTCGCGGACGGGGTGGAGCCATTGGCGTTCCTGCACGCCGTCGAGGGCGCTGGTCACCTCGCCCTCGAGCGCGGCGTGGATGGGCTCGCCCCACCCGTAGCAGTCCTGGGTCCGGCCACCGACCACGAGCCAGCGGAGCGCTCTGGCCGGATGGACGTGGTTGCGGTCGTCGGTGCGGATGAAGTCGTAGGCGTAGCGCATGCCCAAGATGTCAGTGCCGTGGCTGGGGATTCGGTGGGCGGGGGTCTGCTCGACGGTCCACTCCCCCTGGAGCGGGAGTTCGACCACGACCGGCTGGTCGAGCTCACCCACGATGGGCCGTCCCGCGGGAGGAGCGAGGCGCCAGCGTCTCGGCGCGCACCCACGAGGTGAACGCTTCGACGCCGTCGACGACCGC
This sequence comes from uncultured Rhabdothermincola sp., assembly GCA_964485515.1. Classification (GTDB taxonomy): domain Bacteria; phylum Actinomycetota; class Acidimicrobiia; order Acidimicrobiales; family Acidimicrobilacustridaceae; genus CAZALT01. Next base: position 1,505 of record CAZALT010000174.1, read on the forward strand.
CTCGAAGCGGATCGAGCCGAACAGGTCGAACGCGTGCTGGCCGCCGGGAAGCTCGGCGTGGGCGACGACGGCTCCCGGCTGGGCCCGGAGGTGCTCGACCAGACGACGGGCGCCCTCGGGCGGCGTGTAGGTGTCGTTTGCTCCGTGGATGACGAAGAACGGCGGGACGGGACCGTGGTGCGCGAGCGGCGAGGTGGGTGAGGTGTCGGTCCCGTCGAGGCCGCCGTAGTAGCCACCCAACCCGATTCCGGCGGTGATCGAGGTGTCGGCCTGCTCGAAGCCGGGTTGGAACACCGGGTCGTTGGCCGTGAGAGCAGCCAGTGCGGTGAGGTGCGCCCCGGCGGAGCTGCCGCACACGAAGATGCCGTCGGGGTCGATGCCATGGTCCCGCCCGTGGGTCCGGGCCCAGGCGAGGAGCCGCTTCACGTCGATGAGGTGGGTCGGGAACCCCGCGGCCGGTGTGCGCGAGAGGTGGTAGTCGGCGCTGATGCACGTCCAGCCCTGGGCGGCGAGGCGGAACAGCAATGCTCGTGCCTCACGGCTCTTGCGGCCCTGCCGGAACCCGCCACCGTGGAGGTGGATCATCGTCGGCGCATCCTCCGGCTGGGATCGATGCCGGTAGATGTCGAGACGCTGCTCGGTCCCCCGGTCCCCGTACGCCACGTCACGCGTGCGCGTGACTGTCCGGGGCCGCACCGGCCACGGGGTGAACAGGATCCTGAGCCACCGCCGACGACCACGCCCGGTCGGACCGGTTGCCGGATCGACCTGGGCCGGTCTGCCCGCACCCACCACGTCGCGAAGAGCACGTTCGACGACGGCTCGGGTCCGCAACGCCCGGCCCACGATGACCGCCAACGCCACGACCACGACAACAGTGAGCACCGCCGTGACGCGGTCCCGGTCCGACAGGTCCCCATCGGTC
>CAZALT010000174.1:2529-7540 GCA_964485515.1 uncultured Rhabdothermincola sp.
GTCCACGCTGCAGCGTTCATCGGTTGGTACCTCCCCGTCGTCGGTCGAGGTCCATCTCGAGGGTAGGGACGCGACTGACCGCTCCCAACCTGGTCGTCACGAGACGGTCCGTCTTGCAAGCGGGGTGACCCATCGTTTACCTTGCGAGACGGTCCGTCTCGTGGGGCTGCTGATGGCCCGGACGCTCGGTCCGAGCAGATCGAGGAGGTTTCGCAATGTTGATCCGTCGAGAGACAGCAGACGACGCTGCGGCGATCGACGCCGTGCACCGCGCTGCGTTCGATCCGCCTGCTCCGGGAACGGAACCGGTCGAGGTCGGGCTCGTTCGGGCGCTCCGCTCCGATGCTGCCTGGCTTCCCGAGCTGTCCCTCGTCGCCGAGCGCGGCCAGGCGGTGGTGGGCCATGTCGTGTGCAGCCTCGGCGCACTCGAAGGCCAGGCAGCGCTCGGACTCGGACCGATCGGCGTCCTTCCGGATCTGCAGGGCGGCGGGGTCGGCGGCGCGTTGATGCACGCGGCACTGGGCGCGGCGGATGCGCTCGACTACCCGGTCGTCGTGCTCCTCGGCCACCTCGACTACTACCCGAGGTTCGGATTCGTTCCTGCCGATTCGATCGGCATCGCTCCGACAGAACCCGAGTGGGCGTCCCACTTCCAGGCCCGCACGCTCAGCGCATGGCAGCCGGAGTCGACTGGCACGTTCCGGTACGCCGCTCCGTTCGCTCAACTCTGAACCTTTCAACCGAGGCGCCACCACGACGCCGACAACCCAGGACGGTCGCCCAGTCGTCGTCCAGTCTCAGGAGGGAGTGTTGATGAGCGAGCCCGTTGCACCCCACAGCCAGAGCAGGCAGACCAGCACCCCGAACCCCGCCCGTAGGAACGAGGCCACACGACGGGCCATTCTCGACGCCGCCCTCGAGCTCGTCGTCGCGAGCGGGTTCGCCGCGCTCTCGGTCGAGTCGATCGCACGGCGAGCGGGTGTCGGCAAGCAGACGATCTACCGGTGGTGGCCCTCGAAGGGTGCGGTGGTGCTCGACGCGTTCCTCGAGAACCGGGTCGAAGCACGCTCAGGCATTCCCGTCCTGGACCCGTTCGACACCGGTGACTTCGCCGCGGACGTGCGGCGAGTGGTCAAAGACACGGTGCGAGCGTTCGCGTCGTCCGAGTGGGAAGCGCCCTACCGCGCCGTGACGGTCGCGATCCAGGACGACCCGGATCTCGCCGCTCGCTTCGCGGAACAGATCATCCAGCCGTCGCTGCACGACGTCAGGGTGTGGCTCGCGACCGCTCAGGAGCACGGAACGGTACGGCCGGACGTCGACCTGGACGTCGGAGTCGAGGTGCTGCTCGCACCGGTGTTCCAACGCTGGCTCCTCCGCACCGGCCCCCTGACCGACGACTACGCCGATGCCGTCGCCGAGGCCGCCCTCGCCGCGCTCATCGCCAAGGAGGGATGAAACGGCTTGCAGTCGGGTCGGACGCAACCTGTCCGGAGGACCCCGAGATCATCGTCCAAGCGATCGTCGAAGCTTGCTTGCACCCGAACGAAGAGATGCCCGTCGACCCAAAGCACGCGCGTCTGCCTGTCACACACCACATCATCCCCGACCTCACCGAGCGCCTCTCTGGAGTTCACCCGGGTTCCTGGACACGGGCAGCTGTGAGTCAAGATCCCTGGAGTCGGCCCGGAGCCCTTCGGGTTGGCCAGGTCCGCCGCTCCGGCGATCAGCTCTGCAGGTCGCGGCGGCGGAAGAGCTGCCAGCCGACGAGGAGGCAGATCGCGGCGAGCAGGACGGGCCACAGGACGTCGACGGTGAGGCCGTTGACCATCATGGCGTCGTCGATGAACCACCGCCATGGCGAGAACCAGGTGAGGGGTTCGAGGTCACCGGTGACGTTGGCGAGTGTGTAGAGCACGTAGCCCGCCACCGCGAACCCCGACGAGACGCCGAGGGCAAGACCCCGTCGGCCGGTGGCTGCGCCGATGAGGTAGGCGACCGCCCCCGAACCGAGACCGACGGCCATCGCGCTGAGTCCGCCGACGAAGAGGTCGCCGATGGTGGCTCCCGGTGACGTCGCGGTGGTGCCGTCTGCGGCGGCGACGGTCACGCTGTCGGTGAGCTCGACGAACGGCATGATCGCGGCGACGGCGACCAGGTTCACGATGGATGCGATCACGAGCACGGTGATCATCCCCGCGAACCGTGCCATGGCGATCTGGGTCCGGGTGACCGGTTTGGCGAGCAGGTACTCCAGGGTTCCCTCCGACTCGTCGCCAGCGATCGACGCGGTGCCGAGCGCGATGCCGAGCGCCATGAGCAGCCAGGGGAGCTGGTTGGAGTAGTTGAACGACCAGAGGAAGCCGACCGGCGTGGACGGGTCGATACCGGTGCCGAGCCCGAGCACCGACGACATGGTGTCGCTCGACGAGAGCCCTTGCCCGGCGGCGTCGCGAAGGCTCGGGTAGAACGCGGCGGTCACCGCGCTCACGAGCGCGATGCCGACGCTCCACCAGATCGTCGACCGGCGCCGGTCGCGCATCCACCGGAGGTAGACGTGCCAGGTGCGGGTCACCGCTCCGGCTCCTCGTCGGCGTAGGTCTCGAGGAAGATGTCCTCCAGCTCGCGCTGGTGGGTGCGGATCGTGATCGCGCCGAGCTCAGCGGCGCGGGCGAGCACGGCAGTGACGGGCCCGTCGACCTGGAGGGTCAGATCGTTGCCCTCGAGGTGGACGCCGGAGACGCCAGGTGTCCCGTCGAAGCCGGTCGGATCAGGCGGGGCGGCGAAGCTGAGTTGAATCTCGCCGGTGGTCTGGCGACGGAGATCATCCATGGCGAGCTCCTGGGCGAGCCGGCCCTTGTCGATGAGGCCGACGCGGTCGGCCACGTGTTCCACGTCGGACATGACGTGCGAGGTGATCCAGACAGTGGCCCCGCGAGCCTTCCGTTCGTTGAGGATCTCGCGGAAGGTGTCCTGGAGGACCGGGTCGAGTCCGCTGGTCGGTTCGTCCAGGATCAACAGGTCGGGGTCGTTCATGAACGCGAGCACGAGGCCGACCTTGCGCCGGTTGCCGGTGGACAGCTGGTGGAACGGTCGGTCGCGGTTCATGCCCAGCCGTTCGACGAGGTCATCGACCTCGGCCCGGTCGGGTGGCTGCCCGATGGTGCCGAAGTAGTCGATGGCTTCCATGCCAGTCATGGTCTTGGGCAGGTTGAGATCGCCGGGGAGGTAGCCGATACGGGCCCGGACCGCGGGGTCGGTCCCCGAGCCGCCGAGCACCCTGACCGATCCAGCACTCGGATGGAGGAACCCGAGGATCATCCGAGCCGTCGTGGACTTCCCGGCGCCGTTGCGGCCGAGGAAGGCGTAGCACTCCCCTTCCGAAACGGCGAGATGGAGGCCGTCGACGGCGGTGAAGTCGCCCCACCGCTTGGTGAGCCCGTCCGATTCGATCGCCCCCATGCGACTCACCCTCCCTCCCGAGCCAAGTATCAGTACACCGCGACCTGACCGGCACCCCACGGAGTGGCTGCACCGAGGACGGCGGTGGTTGGGCCCACGGTCCCGGCGAGGGGTTGGGCGAGATCGTCGAGGGTGATCGAGAGGACAACGGGCGCGATCCACGCCGTCCCGCCGATGGCAGCGCCAGCCCGAATGAAGGCACGGCGATCCGGAGGGTTCTTCCTCGTAGGTCCTCGGTCTTCGGTCATGTGCTTGTCCGGTGGTTCACGACGCGGGTCAACGTATGACGCTTGCGGCCCTCCGGCGTAGCCGAAATCCGCACGTTCGGCAACCATCCCCGGGCCACTCACGATCGTCCATCCGAGCAAGCCGACCAGGGTCGATGGGGTGCTCCTACTGTTGGGATGTGGATTCGGAAGCAGACGCATCGACGCCGGTGCGAGTCGATCGAGCAGGTGGCGGTTCTTGGCGACCGATCCGGGCAGGATCGCGAAGTGGACCTGGCCGTCGTCGTCGACGGCGACGATCCGCACCACGGCGTGAGCCTGGGAGTTGCCGGCGAGCACCATCGCAGCGGGGCGGATGTGCTCGGGAGCCGCTGCTTCAGCGAGGGTCGACCAGCCGAGGCCGTCGTCGTCCTGGTCGTTGAGTTCTTCGGGGCGACCGGGTCGAGTTGCAAATCGACCCGCCGCAACAGCTGGGCGTTGAGGGCGACGACGATCGTAGAGAGACTCATGAGGATCGCGCCGACCGCTGGTGAGAGCTCGATGCCGGCCCAGGCGAATACGCCGGCGGCGAGCGGGATGGCGACGATGTTGCAGCCAGCCGCCCAGGCGAGGTTCGGATCATCTTGCGGTAGCTCGCCCGAGCTCGGCCTCGACCGGGTGATGGCCGAGGTGCTGCCCGAGGACAAGGACCGTGCCGTCACCGAGTTGCAGGCCCAGGGTCTACCGGCACCGATCGCCAGGCCGACGTCCGCTCGCGCAAGTGCCGGTGCGTCGTTGACACCATCGTAGCTGCGGGTGAGCGGATGGTCGGGGTGGTCGTGCCGGTGGGCGGTGGCGTGCCGGTATGGCGAGTTGTCACAGCACCCGACGTGGCCGCATCGCGTGCACATCCGGACGTGGACCCACCGGCCGCCGGTGCGTACGCAGTCCTCGCAGACGTCGCTCGACGGTGCCAGGTCGCTGACGGTGTCGAGGTGGGTACAGATGTCAGCCATGCGGGTGGACTCCGTCCGGGCGTTCGATCGCAGCAGCGGTGCGGCGGGCCAGCCGGGTGTTGAGCGACTCGGCTCGAAGTGACGCCGAGAACACCAGGATCGTCGGCGGCTCACGAGCATCGGTCACGCTCTCATCCCCGCGCTCGTGAGCTCCGGTGCCTTCGCCTTCTGTGATTTTGCTGAGCCGTGCCGCGGCCTCCGCTGGCGATTCATCGGTCGAGACGGTTCGTGAGACGGCCGACGAGGCCGGATCGGCCGGGCAGCACCCGGGTGAGTGCGCTCACGACGTGGGCGTCGGGACCGACCACCACACGTGCACGGTCACGT
>CAZALT010000175.1:0-7493 GCA_964485515.1 uncultured Rhabdothermincola sp.
ACAACAGGGGGAATCCTGTGGGCAATCCTTTGGGCGGAGGCGTGAGCGCGAGCTCCACGTACTCCGGTAACTATCGACCGGGGCGCTTCATCAAGCGTCACCGCGTCGGCACTGCGCTGGCCACGGCCGGCGCATTGCTCGCGTCATCGGTCGGCGTCGCCGGCCTGGCGTCCGCACCGGCCGGGGCCGCAGATGTGACGACGACGACCTCGTTCGTTGCGCAGTGCCGGGCAGTGTCGACGGCCAACGTCAACGAGCCGACCAACACGGCCATCTACGTCACGGGACCCGACGAGGTTGAAGCCGGATCCAACTTCACCCTGCGCTTCCAGACCGCACCTGGCGTGCTGCCGAACACCAAGTCGGTGCCGATCATCGGAACGGCGACGCCGCTTGTCGTGACCCGAATGAAGATCGACTACCAGCTGCCCGCGAACGCCACGTTCGTGAGCGCCACGGTGGTCCCGAAGTCCGGTGACGCTTGGGGCTACGGCTCGACGCCGGATGCGAACGGCAACTACCCGGGCGGCATCAATGTGTTCGCCGGCGCGGCGGCCACCGTCGAGCGCATCGACGACGCGAACCCCGGTGCTCCCAGCGCATCTGGCACCAACCTCCGCCTTTCCGGCGGCGGCGTGATCGTGACGTCAGCGTCCAGCACTCGGGCTGCAGGCGGCATCACGCTGGAGAAGACCAAGAAGGACCTCACCGGTACGCTCACCGCGGGCCAGGAGACGATCTTCCAGCTGCCGGCCATCGATGTCACCTTCACCGCCAGCGGGGCCGTCGGCTCGACGGTCGAGCCGAAGGTGCGCCAGCACATCACCTACAACAGCAGCGGTGATGCCCGCTGGTACAACACGTCGGCCGCGCAGGCCAACGCCGGCAGCGCCGGCAACACGTGGGCCGGCACGTTCTGCCGTCCCGCCACCACGGCGGAGGGCAACACCCCCAACGCTGGCTACGGTGCCCTTGCCTCCGTCGCGATCGTCGAACCCGCCCCGAGCGACGTGGCGACCACCACCGCCTTGTCGGTTCCCGCTACGGCGGCAACCGGCGCCACGGTTGGTATCTCGGCGACGGTCTCGCCGGCGCCCACGGGTGGAACGGTGAACTTCTTCGCCGACGGCAACCCGATCGGCTCCGATGAGGTTGACGGTTCCGGTTCTGCTGGAATCGAAACCGCCTTCGACCTGGCTGGCACCTATGCCGTCACCGCGGTCTACGGTGGCACCACCGGCTACCTCGGTTCCGACAGTGCCTCCTCGGACATCGTGGTGAGCGATCCGGTCGTCGCCGGTCCTTCGGCGACCGTCATCAACACCAGCGACGCCAACCCGACCGAGGGCGACAGCATCACGCTGTCGGCCGTGGTCATCGATGCAGACACCGGCATTCCTGGCGGCCCGACCGGCACCGTTGAGTTCTTCGACGGCGCCTCGTCGCTCGGCACGCAGCCGGTCGATGAGTCGGGCAACGCTTCGATCGTGGCCACGGCGGACGGTGTTGGTGGACACACCTACACTGCCGTGTACTCCGGTGACGTGAACTTCCTCGGGTCGCAAGGCCTCGAGCTCGTGGCAGTCTCTGCTCCGGGCGCGACCGCCAACCCGACCGCAGGTGGGATCGTCCTCAACGCCAACAGCACGAACCCGATGGCTCCCGGGCCGATCCCCATGCCGATCCCCGACGGCAGCAACCTCGCGTCGCTGCTCACCGAGGCCGACGGGGTCACCAGCCTCGACGGTGCGATCAACTTCGCCCCGGCGCAGTTCGAGCCGATTCCGGGCGTCCTCGCCCAGACGACGCTCGGCACGGATGGTCTGGTCACGGGTTCGGTCGATGGGTCGAACAACGCGACGCTGAACATCGGCCTGCTCACCCAGCTCAACGCCATCAGCCTCGACGGTGGCGAATCGTGGAGCCCCATGGGCGATGACTGCTTGCTCGGCCCCATCCCGCTCACCCTCACGGGCACCATGAGTGGAACCAACCTGGTGGACGTCGCGTCGACCGGCTTCGAAGTTCCGCCGATGGCCGACGCCGCTTGCGGCGGTCTGGGTGGGACGATGAACCTGTTCCTCGCCGGCAACGACACCACGGCCAACGTGAACGTGCAGCTGCCGTACACCCCGCCGGTGTCCGACGGCACCATCACGGGCAACGTGACCGACAACCTCGGTCAGCCGCTCAACCTGGCCGCCGTCTACTTCCTGGACCCGGTCAGCGGTGCCACGGTCGCAAGCGTCACGACGAGCGTGTACGGCAACTACACGAAGGTCGTGCCCGCAGGTGACTACAAGGTGCTGGTCCGGTACAAGGAGCACTACTCGCCGATCTACAGCGGTGGGTCGAGCACCCTCGCCGGTGCGTCGATCGTGACGGTCGCCGACTCCGGCACCACCACGCTCGACGCCTCGCTGATCGCGTGGGCCAAGATCAGTGGCACGGTGACCGAAGCCGGTAGCGGCAACCCGATCGCCGGACACCTGGTCCGAGCCTTCGATCCGGACTCCGGTGACCAGATCGGTGCGGCGGTCACCCAGGCCGATGGCAGCTACTACCTGCCTCTGCCGATCGGGACCTACAAGATCCAGATCAAGGGCGCTCCGTCCCACATCACGCTGTGGGCCGGAACTGGTGGGCAGACCAAGGCTTCGGCCGAGGCCATCACCTATGGCCTGGGTCCGTCGACCCTCGACGCGGTTCTGACTCCGGCAACCTGAGTCAGCAGCTGACCGGTCGGCGCGAACGCGTCGGCCCGTGAGCGAACACCTTGGTGGGGAGCCCCCGGTCGCAGGACCGGGGGCTCCCCCCGTTTTGAGGAAGAGCGGTCCGTGTGAAGTCGGAGACAAGTGCCGGTTCCCGCTGCCGGCATGGCTCGTTGCCCTCCCCGAACGGTCCAGCGGCGGATCGACCGAAGGGAAGGGCGCTGTCCTCGTGCCTCAAGCTGGTATGAACCGAACCTCGAACAGCTCCGGCCAGTGCTTGCCGGTGAGGTAGAAGGTTCCTCGGTCGGGGTCGTAGGCGATGCCGTTGAGGACCTCGCCGTCGTCGAGCTCGGCGGCGTCGGCGGCGCCGAGCAGGTTGTGCGCCGCCACGACGCCGACCACGCGACCCGATGTCGGGTCGATCACGACGATCTCATCGCTCAGGTAGACGTTGGCGTACACCAGGCCGTCCACACACTCGAGCTCGTTGAGCGCAGCCTGCGGCCGTCCTGCGCTCGTGACCTCCACCGTGCCGATCGCGGCGAAGGTCTGCTGATCTCGAAACGTCAGCGTCGCTGAGCCGTCGCTCATGACGAGGCGCCGGCCGTCATCGCAGAGCCCCCACCCCTCGGTGTCGTAGTCGTGGGTCGCGATCTGCTCGAAGGTGTCGGGATCGAAGACGAGCGCCGTGTTCTCCTTCCACGTGAGTGCGATCAGGCGGCCGTCGGACAGCGCGAGGCCCTCGCCGAAGTAGGTGTCGTCCAGCTCGACCTCGCGTTGGATCTCGCCCGTCTCGATGGCGACCTCGCGCAGCGACGAGTGCCCGTATCGGCCGGTGGTCTCGTACAGCCGGCCAGGTCCGGCGTACACCAGGCCTTGGGTGTACGCGTCGTCGTCGTGCGGGTAGGTGGCGATCACCTCCACGATGAGTGGGGTGATCGTCCCCGAGCTGAGGTCGAACGTCGGAGCGGGGGCAGGGACGATCGTGGCGGCGGCGCCGTCCCGATCGATCGAATCGCGGGCTGGGCTGCTGTCGCCGCACGCTCCGGCGGTGACCACCAGCACGGCGGCAAGGAGAGCCGCGGCAGATCGACAGGTGACTCGGGTCATGGCGAGACGATAGGGTGCTGCTGCACAACACGGGAGTCCGGACGCGCCGGGCTGAGAGGGAGGGCGAGCTCCTCCGACCGTCGAACCTGATCCGGATCATGCCGGCGCAGGGAGTCTTCGATGCAAACCACCAATTCGGGCGGCCCTGTCCGTCAACGCCGTGTCATCGTCGTGGCCGGTGGCGCGCCCATCGACCCGGCGACGGTGGCGGACCTGCCTGGTGACGCCCTGGTGATCGCGGCAGACTCCGGTGCCGACCGAGCGATCGAGCTGGCATGGCCGGTCGCTGCGGTGATCGGAGATCTGGACTCGGTGACGGAACCGGCTCTGCGCGAGCTCCGGTCGACGGGTGTCGACATCAGACAGCATCCGGCCGCCAAGGACGAGACCGATCTCGAGCTGGCGCTCGGACTCGCGCTGGAGGTCGGGGCGACGCACGTCGTCGTCGTCGGTCTGGCCGGGAGTCGCTTCGACCACGTCCTCGCCAACGCGTTGGTGCTCACCGCACCGGCGCTGGCGACGGTCGAGGTCGAAGGCCGGTTCGGCGAAGCCGTGGTCCGTGTCGTGCGCCGCCACCTGGAGCTCACCGGATCCCCCGGCCAGCTCCTCTCGCTGCTCCCCGCCAACGGACCGGTGCACGGCATCGTGACCGAAGGGCTCCGGTACCCGCTGCGTGGCGAGACGCTCGAACCCGGATCGCCCCGAGGCATCAGCAACGAGCTGGTCGCCGACCGGGCGTCGGTGTCGCTCCGTACGGGCGTCTTGCTCGCCGTGTCCCCGTCGTCATCACATCCCCCGGCCCACGTGGTCGAGACCGAACCAGGAGAACCATGAATCATTCACCCGTCAACCGCCTGGCATCGCCGGACCGCCTGGCATCCCGGGAGTGTCCCGCGTCGGGTCGTCGCCGCCGACCTCTGACCGCGACGCTCGTGATGTTGGCCGTCGTGAGCGTGGTCGCCGGGGCGTGCGGCAGCGACGACACGAGCTCGTCGGCCGACTCCACCGGGGCGCGCGCCGGCGACGGGCGCACCGTGCGCGTGCTCACCCACGACTCGTTCGCCGTGAGCGACGAGGTGCTCGCCGCGTTCGAGGCCGAATCGGGCATCACGATCGAGATCGTCAACGCCGGTGACGCCGTGCAGGTCGTGAACGCGGCGGTGCTCACCGCGGGCAATCCACAGGGCGACGTGCTGTTCGGCATCGACAACAACACCCTGACGAGGGCGTACGACGCCGACCTCTTCATCCCCTACGAGTCGCCGGGGCTCTCCGACGTGCCCGACGAGCTCGAGCTCGACGCCGAGCGCCGGGTCACCCCGATCGACGTCGGCGACGTCTGTGTGAACTACGACCGAGCCTGGTTCGCCGAGCAGGGCATCGAGCCGCCGCAGACCTTGGCCGACCTCATCGAGCCGACCTATGCGGATCTGCTCGTGGTGGAGAACCCGTCGACGTCGACGCCCGGGCTGTCCTTCCTGCTCGCCACCGTGGCGGCCTCCGGGGAGGACGGCTGGCAGACCTACTGGAACGCGTTGCAGGACAACGGTGTCGCGGTCGCTGACGGCTGGGAGACCGCGTACAACGACCTCTTCAGCGCCAACGGCCGCTCAGGCGATCGGCCCCTCGTCGTGAGCTACGCGTCGAGCCCCCCGTTCGAGGTGAGCGATCCTGCCGCGACGCCAGCTGACCAGGCTCCCACGGGTGTGCTCGTCGACACCTGCTACCGCCAGATCGAGTTCGCCGGGATCCTCCGTGGCACCGAGCAGGAGGCGGCAGCGCAGCAGGTCATCGACTTCCTGTTGTCGCCGTCGTTCCAGGAGGACGTGCCGTTGCAGATGTACGTCTACCCGGCGAACGAGAAGGCGACGGTGCCGGAGATCTTCACGACCTATGCCGAGCCGGTCACGAACCCGTACACCCTCGATCCTGCGGTCGTCGGCACCAGCTCGTCGGCCTGGGTGGAGGAGTGGGTCGGCCTGGGCATCGGGTGATGGGGTCCCGTTCCACGTGAAGCTCCGGTCCCGCCTGGCGCTGGCCGCGGTGCCGGTCGCGTTCGCGGTCGTCTTCTTCCTCTATCCGGTTGCCTCGATCGTCGCGCTCGGCTTGCGTCCGGACGGGTCCTGGGATCTGGGCGCCATCGGGGAGGTGGCGGGGCACGCCGCGACGTGGAAGGTGGTGTGGTTCACCAGCTGGCAGGCCGCGGTGTCGACCGGGCTCACGCTCGTGGTGGCCCTCCCCGGTGCCTGGTGCTTCGCCACGTTCGACTTCCGCGCCAAGCGCCTGATCTGGGCGTTGCTGATCGTCCCGTTCGTGCTGCCCACCGTCGTGGTCGGCTCCGCGATGCTGGGACTCGTCGGCCCGGGGAGCCCCCTCGGCGTCGATCTCCGGTCCACGATCTGGGCGATCCTGCTCGCCCACGTCTTCTTCAACTACGCCGTCGTGGTCCGCACCGTCGGATCGGTTTGGGCCAACCTCGACCCCACGCTCGAGACCGCGGCGCGCACGCTCGGCGCCGGTCCGGCACGGGTGCTTCGCACCGTGACGTGGCCGGCGATCCGACCGGCGATCGCGGCCGCGTCGTCGATCGTGTTCCTCTTCACCTTCACGAGCTTCGGCGTCGTGCTGCTGCTGGGAGGACCGGCTCACCGAACGCTCGAGGTCGAGATCTACACCCAGACCGCACGGCTGTTGAACCTCGACAAGGCCGCGGTGCTGGCCCTCGTGCAGTTGGGAGCCGTCGTCGCGGTGCTCGTGGTGTACGGCCGGTACCAGCGGCGCCACGCCGGCACATGGCGGATGCGGCCCTCGTCGAGCGTCGCGGCGCGGCCGTCGGGATGGCGACAGCACGTGTTCGTGGCGGCCAACCTGGTGGTCATCGCGCTGCTGCTGGCCGCCCCGCTGCTCGTGCTGGTCCAGCGGTCTGTGTCGACACCGACCGGTTGGGGCTTGGACTTCTACCGGTCGCTCGGCGAATCGAAGCGGGGCAGCACGCTGTTCGTCGCTCCGATCGAGGCGGTGCGGAACTCGCTGGTCTTCGCCACCGCCGCCGCCGCGTTGGCCACGATCGTCGGTGGGCTCGCGTCGGTGGCGATCGCGGCACGGGGGAGAGGTGAGGGGGTCGGGCGATGGATCGACCTGGCCCTCATGGTTCCCCTCGGCACCTCCGCGGTCACCGTCGGCTTCGGGTTCCTGATCGCGCTCGACGCACCACCGCTCGACCTCCGCGACTCGGTCGCGCTCGTTCCGGTCGCGCACGCGCTGGTCGCGGTTCCGTTCGTCATCCGTGCCATGGTCCCGGTCCTGCGGTCGATAGATCCTCGGCTCCGGGAGTCTGCCGCGCTCCTCGGGGCCGGACCGGCACGGACGTTCTTCACCGTCGACTTCCCGATCGTGCGACGCGCCCTGGTGGCCGGTCTCGGGTTCGCGTTCGCCATCTCGTTGGGGGAGTTCGGAGCGACGGTCTTCCTGGCCCGGGCCGACACACCCACGATCCCCGTCGCGATCTACCGCTTCCTCGGGCGGCCCGGCCCCGACAACTTCGGTCAGGCGATGGCCCTCGCGTCGGTCCTCATGGCGGTCACCGCGATGGTGATGATCGTCGTCGATCGACTCCGTGCGCCTGACCACGTCGAGTTCTGACCGCCTGACCACGTCGAGTTCTGATCGGAG
>CAZALT010000176.1:0-7479 GCA_964485515.1 uncultured Rhabdothermincola sp.
TCTCCGGCTCATCATGGCTCTCCGGCTCATCATGGCTCTCCGGCTCATCATGGCTGAGTGAGTGTCACACCCCGTCGGTAGGTTGACCGACACGCTCGACAGCTGAACCGACCTCGTGGCGGTGTGCAGAGCTGTCCTCCACAGAACAACGATCCGAGTGCAGCTTCGCTCGCCGGATCACGCACTGGGAGGGCTCCATGCTCGCCACCATCCCGTCCGCCACGCTCATCGGGGTCGACGGCTGCCGCGTCGATGTCGAGGTCCACATCACCCAAGGGCTGCCCTCGTTCACCCTGGTCGGTCAGCCCGATTCGGCGTGTCGTGAGGCGCGCGACCGGGCGAGAGCCGCCATCGTGTCGAGCGAGGAGCGCTGGCCGCTCAAGCGGTGCACCGTGAACCTCGCGCCCACCGGTCTGCGCAAGAACGGTGCTGGCCTCGACGTCGCCATCGCCATCGGGGTGCTCGTCGCCGACAAGCAGCTGCCGCCCGAGCTCGTCGACAACACCGGCTTCGTCGGCGAGCTCGGGCTCGACGGCTCGCTGCGTCCGGTGCCGGGCACGCTCTCGTTGGTCGACGCACTCGACACCCCGATCGTCGTCGTGCCGCCCGACTCTGCCGTCGAGGCGCAGCTCGTCGGTCGCCACGAGGTGCGCACCGCGGGCAACCTCGCCGAGCTGCTCGACTGCCTCGAAGGGACGCGTCCGTGGCCGGAGGTGCCACGATGCCGACAGGACGTCCCCCTCGAACCCGAGCCCGACCTGCGCGACGTCCGCGGCCAGCCGATGGCGCGGTTCGCGCTGGAGGTCGCCGCCGCCGGTGGTCACCACATCCTCATGGTCGGCCCGCCCGGTGCAGGCAAGACGCTGTTGGCGCACCGGCTGCCCGGTCTGCTCCCCGAGCTGGATGCTGCCACCGCTCTGGTCGCAACACGGATCCACTCGGCTGCCGGCATGGCGCTGCCGGCCACCGGTCTCATCCGCCGACCGCCGCTCCGTGCCCCGCACCACGGGGCGTCGCCGGTGGCGCTCATCGGTGGGGGAACGAGCCGTCTCCAACCAGGCGAGATCAGCTTGTCCCATGGTGGTGTTCTGTTCCTCGACGAGCTCGGCGAGTTCCCTGCCATGGTCCTCGACTCGATGCGCCAGCCGTTGGAGGAGGGGGTCATCCGGCTGTCGCGCGCCGACATCAAGGTGACGTTGCCGGCCCGGTTCCAGCTCATCGCGGCGATGAACCCGTGTCCGTGCGGGCTGCGCGACGCGCCCGACTCGTGCCGGTGCTCCGACCTCCAGCTGGCCCGGTACAGCCGCCGGGTGTCCGGACCGCTGCTCGACCGGTTCGACCTGCGCATCGACGTGCTGCGCCCCGACGCGTCGCATCTCCTCTCCACGGCCGGCAACGAGGAGACCACCGCAGTGGTCGCCGCTCGGGTCGAGCGGGCTCGGCTGTTCGCCGAGCAGCGCGGGGTGCGATGCAACGCCGACCTGCCGTCGGCACAGCTCGACGAGGTCGCCGCGCTCGTCCCCGAGGCCAGTCGAATGCTCGAACGGCGCATCCGCGAAGGTCGGCTCACCGGGCGCGGCCTCCAGCGGGTGCGACGGGTGGCGCGAACCGTCGCCGACCTCCGCGGCGACGAAGGTCCGCTGTCGGTCGAGCACATCGCCTCGGCCATGGCGTTGCGTTCCGAGCCGTCGTTCGCCGTGGCTCGGATGGCGGGCTGAGCGGTGGAGTCGACCGGCCCGACACGCAGCTCCGACGGTGCCATCGCGATCGTCGACGTCGACGCAGCACCGCTGGCCGAGGTGTTCGACCTCGATCCCGCGCCGCCCAACGCGCTCTACGCGCTCGGCGACCTCATGGCGGTCGTGGGGCCACGGGTTGCCATCGTCGGCACGCGCGACTGCACCCACCAGGGCCACGACTTCGCCTTCGAGCTCGGACGCGCGCTGTCCGAGGCCGGAGTGCGCGTGGTCTCCGGTCTCGCCCTCGGCGTGGACGGAGCCGCGCACGCCGGGGCGCTCGAAGGTGGGGGAGCTCCACCGATCGGTGTCGTGGGCAGCGGGCTCGACACCATCTACCCGCGCCGCCACGGAAGCCTGTGGCGCGCCGTGGCCAGCCGCGGGCTCTTGCTGAGCGAGCATCCTGCGGGGACCGCTCCGACCGCGTGGCACTTCCCGGCGCGCAACCGGATCATCGCCGCGCTCGCCGACGTCGTGGTCGTCGTCGAGTCCCATGCCAAAGGTGGGTCGCTCAACACGGTGGGCGAGGCGCTCACGCGCGACCGGGCGGTGCTCGCCGTTCCCGGCCCGGTGCAGTCTCGGGCGTCGGAGGGCACCAACCTCCTGCTGCGGGACGGAGCCGGTGTGTGCCTCGGTGCCGACGACGTCCTGGCCGTCCTCGGGCTCACGCGTGCGGCCATGGATCGGTGTCGTGAGCCTCAGCCACCCGAGCCACCCGACTGCGAGGTCCTCGCTGCGCTCGGCGGTCGTTCCGGTTCGATCGAGCAGCTCGTCTTGCGCACCGGGTGGTCGACCACCGACGTCGCCGTGCGGCTCGCCGAGCTCGAGGCCGACGGCTGGGTGGTGTGCCGGGGCGGTTGGTACGAGCCGCGGGGTGCACCGCGGCGATGAGCGAGCTTTGGCGTCTCCTCGGCCAACCGCTCGGAGTGGCCCCCCTCGTCGCTCCCGAGAGCTACCGTCTCCGTTCATGGCCGTCCCCGACGCGTGGCGCATCGAGTCGTTCCTGGCGTCGCTCACCTCGGTCGCACCGGCCACGGTCCGGGCATATAGGTCCGATCTCAACGGGTTCGTCGAGTGGTCCGAGCGTGGTCGGATCGAGGGACCGCACGGCGTCGACCGCCGCACCTTGCGGCGCTACGTCGCCTATCTCGACACACGGGGCTCGGCCGGGCGCACCGTGGCGCGCAAGGCGTCGACGCTCCGACGGTACTTCGGGTGGCTCACTCGCACCGGTGCGGTCGCCATCGATCCCTCGTCTGGTCTGTCGGCGCCTCGAGGCGAGGGCCGTCTGCCCCGAGTGCTCAAAGAGGACGAGCTCGTCACGTTGCTCGACGATCCCCCTGCAGTCGTCCAGGAGGATCCCCTGGAGCGTCGTCGTCGAGACGACGCCGTGCTCGAGCTGCTCTACGGCAGCGGACTGCGGGTCTCGGAGCTATGCGACCTCCGTCCCGAGGACCTCGACCTCGACACCGGAGTGGTGCGGGTGTGGGGCAAGGGCTCGAAGCAGCGGCAGGTTCCCTTGAGCGAGCCGAGCATGGTGGCGATCCGAACGTGGATCGACCGGGGACGCCCCGCGCTGGTCACGAGCGAGACTCCGGCCGACGCGGTCTTCTTGAACACGAAGGGCCGGCGGCTCGGGCCACGCGACGTTCGACGCATCATCGACCATCGCGCGGTGACCCCCACCCATCCCCACGCCCTCCGCCACACGTACGCGACGCACCTCCTCGACGGAGGAGCAGATCTGCGCGCCGTGCAGGAGCTGCTCGGTCATGCGGATCTCAGCACGACCCAGCACTACACTCACGTCAGCAAGGAACGCCTTCGGCGCGTGCTCGATGAATCTCACCCCCGAGCGTAGGAGCTTTGGTGGACGCCCCAACTGGTCAGATCGAGCAACTCTGGGCGAGCTACAAGTCCGATGCCACGCGTGAGCTTCGCGACCAGCTGATCCTGCACTACTCACCGCTGGTCAAGTACGTGGCCGGCCGTGTCGCGGTCGGTCTGCCCCAGAACGTCGAGCAGTCCGACCTCGTCAGCTACGGCATCTTCGGGCTCATCGATGCCATCGAGAAGTTCGACCCGGCCCGCGGCTACAAGTTCGAGACCTACGCCATCGCCCGCATCAAGGGCGCCATCCTCGACGAGCTGCGGTCGATCGACTGGGTGCCGCGGTCGGTGCGGGCCAAGGCCCGGGCGCTCGAGAAGGCGTACTCCACGCTCGAATCGCAGCTGCACCGCACGCCCACCGATCCCGAGCTCGCCGAAGAGCTCGACATCAGCGAGGCGCAGCTCCAGACCACCCTGTCGCAGATCTCCTTCGTCGGCCTCGTGGCCCTCGACGAGATGCTCTCGGTCGGCGGCGACCGGGGTGAGACGCTCACGCTGGGCGACACCATCGCGGATTCGGGCGAAGGTCCGGTCGCGGCCTACGAGGTGGAGGAGATGCGCCACATCCTCGCCGAGGCAATCCAACGCATGGGCGAGCGCGAGCGCATCGTGCTCACGCTCTACTACTACGAGGGTCTGACCCTGGCCGAGATCGGCCAGGTGCTGGGCGTCACCGAGAGTCGCGTGTGCCAGATCCACACCAAGTCGGTGCTGCAGCTGCGGTCACGGATCATGGCGCAGCAGCGCGAGCCGGCCTGAACCGATCCCCCCAACCCAGTCTCGCCTGAGCCCGGTGTCACCTGAGCCTGTGTCATCTGAGCCTGGCGTCACCTGAGCCTGCTCGCGGCGGAGCGCGATCCCGGCAGGCCGGCGATCCACCGGCCAGTTCGAACCTTCCGGTCCTGCTCGGCGCGCCGTAGGGTCAGACCACCTTCCCCCGACGCTGCAGTGCGCGTCTCTGCCTTGGCGGAGCCGCGCCCGGTTCCGGGGAGGTCCACGTGCACGACCGTCGTGTCGCCGTCGTGGTGGTGTCGCTGTGCATCGTCGTCGGGGTGCTCGTCGCTGCACCCCGAACGGGTTCGGCTTCCGCAGGGGGCTCCGGTCCCGGCGGCTCGTACCGGCATCCGGTCGACGCCCCGGTGGTGTCGGGGTTCGATCTGCCCGACGGTCCCTACGGCCGCGGCAATCGGGGCGTCGACTACGCCACCGCACCAGGCACGACCGTGCGCGCCGCGGGAGACGGCGAGGTCGTCTTCGCCGGATCGGTGGCCGGAAGCCTCCATGTCACCGTGCTCCACCCCGATGGGCTCCGCACGAGCTACTCGTACCTCGCGTCGACCGAGGTGCGCCGTGGTCAGGCCATCTCCCAGGGGGACCCGCTGGGCACGACCGCTGCGTTGCTGCACGTCGGTGTGCGCGACGGTACCGACCAGTACCTCGACCCGGCTCGGCTCTTCGACGGGACCCTGCACTCGACGGTACGCCTCGTGCCCGGCGTGGAGGAGGGCGCACTCGCGCTCGAGGCGCGTGAGCGGCGCTCGTTCCTGGCGCTGGCGGCGTCGGTCGCGCAGGTCGTGCTGCCCGGAGCGTCCGGTGCTCCCAGCCGGGTGCGGGTGCTGGCCCACTATGCGATGGAGCTCCAGCCGATCGTTCGTGCCCAGCACCTCGCCGCCGGCTACCGACGCTGGCACGACCAGCAACAGGACTGCACCGCGCCGTCTGCCGCGCCATCGAGGCCGCCCGGGCGCCGGATCCTCGTGCTCGTGGCCGGCTTCGGTTCCACGAGCGTGGCGGCGGGAGTCGACAAGGTCGACGCCGAGGCGCTCGGCTACGCCGCGAGCGATGTGGTCCGGTTCTCCTACCGCGGTGGCCGCGTGCCGTCCGACGGCCTCGCTCCGGCACTCGCCGCGTTGCCGGCGACCGACTACGGCGCGGGCGACAGCCAACAGCGCCTCGTGGACGCCGCCGATGGCCTCCGGGCACTGCTCGAAGAGATCGCGACGGTCGAGCCCGGAGTGCCGATCGACGTGGTGGCCCACTCACAGGGCGGAGTGGTGAGCCGGCTCGCCGTGCTGCGCGCCGACGCCTCCGGATCGCTCCCGTCGTCGGTCGACACGCTCGTCACCATCAGCTCGCCCCACGGCGGTGCCGACCTCGCCACCGCGTTGCACGGGGTCGCCGCGGTGAGCGGCGCCGACCAGAGCCTGGCGGTGCTCCAGGGGGCGCTCGGCCTCCAACTCGACGCGAACAGCCCGGCGGTGGCCGATCTGAGCGAGGTGTCCCCGCTGACCGACGACCTTCGAGGGCGGGGCGTGCCGGACGGGATCGACTTCGTGTCGATCGGGGCCCGGGGCGACCTGGTCGTCGCCAGCCCCCGCACCGTGGTGTCGGGGGAAGCGTCGGTCATCGTGGACGTCGCCGGGCTGCATGCGCACGACCAGGTCTCGGGGAGCGCTGCGGTCACCCGCGAGATCGCGCTGGCGGTTGCCGGGGCCCCGCCGACCTGTTCGTCGTTCCTCGACGCGACCCTCGACCTGGGTGTCGGGGAGGCCATCTCGTGGGCGACCGACCAGCTGGGGGCGAGCGGGTTGGTCCTGGCGGCACCACTTCCGTAGACTCGCCGCCGGCCCACGAACCTCTTGGCTCCACCAGGAAGGGATTGGGGGTCGTTTCCGTGCACCCGATTCGCGGGTGCCCTCAGGTCAGAACCACTGCCGACCCACGGTCGCTTCTCGCGCCTGGCAGGGGTTTCCTTCAACCGATGGGAGAATTTCCATGGCACCAGTCGTGACCATGCGCCAGCTGCTCGAAGCCGGCGTGCACTTCGGACATCAGACCCGACGCTGGAACCCGAAGATGAAGCGCTTCATCTACGGCGAGCGCAACGGCATCTACATCATCGATCTCGAGACGACGCTCACGCGCATCGAGACCGCGTACACCTTCGTGCGCGACCTGGTCGGCGAGGGTGGCACCGTGCTCTTCGTCGGCACCAAGAAGCAGGCACAGGACCCCGTCCAGTCCTACGCCGAGAAGTGCAACATGCCCTACATCAACGAGCGCTGGCTCGGTGGCATGCTCACCAACTTCCAGACCATCTCCAAGCGCGTCGCGAAGATGAAGGAATACCAGCGCATGCGCGACTCGGGTGAGTTCGAGGCCATGCCCAAGAAGGAAGCGCTGCTCATCTCCCGCGAGCTCGAGAAGCTCGAGCGGAACCTCGGTGGCATCCGCAACATGGAGCGTCTCCCCGACGCGGTGTTCATCCTCGACACGAACAAGGAAGACATCGCCGTGACCGAGGCCAACAAGCTCGGTCTGCCGATCGTCGCCGTGGTCGACACCAACTGCGATCCCGACATCGTCCAGTACGTCATCCCCGGCAACGACGACGCCATCCGCTCGGCCACCCTCATGGCCCGCGTGATCAGCGACGCCGTCAAGGAGGGCCGCTACATCGCCTCGCGCCGCGGCATCGTGTCCGACGCCCCCGAGGTGTCCGCGGCCCCGGCCGAGCGCACCGCCGAGGAAGAGGCTGTCGTGGCCGCCCAGCAGGCCGAGGCCCGCCGCGAAGCCGCTGCAGCTGCCCAGGCGCGCGAGCAGCGCATCGCCGACGCCCAGGCTGCCGAACCCGAAGCGGTCGCCGATGCCCAGCCCACACCGGCCGAGCCCGGTCTCACCGAGGCCGACGTCGAGACCGTCCTCGAAGACGCCACCTCGCCCGAGGCGCCCGCCCCCACCCCCGAAGCCGCACAGGAGTAAGAGATGGCTGAGTTCTCCGCCAAGGATGTACAGACCCTGCGCCAGCAGACCGGCGCCGGCATGATGGACGCCAAGAAGGCGCTCGTCGAGA
>CAZALT010000177.1:0-3121 GCA_964485515.1 uncultured Rhabdothermincola sp.
GCCTGATGCCTGATGCATCCTCGGGTGGCACCGAACCTGGAGGAACCCGTGGCCCTCGTCGAGATCGAACCGATCGAACCCCACATCACGCAGTTGGTCCTCAACCGGCCCGCGTCGCTCAACGCCATCACCTTCGAGCTGGTGGGCGAGCTCTACGGCGCACTGGACACCGTCGCGTCCGACCCTGACTGCAAGGTCGTGATCCTGACCGGCGCGGGTCGCGGGTTCTGCTCGGGCCTCGACCTGCGCGACTGGGGCACCCCTCCCGAGCCGGGGGACACCATCCACTTCCCGGCGGGGATGGACGCGCAGACCTACATGTCGAACCTCGTGGTGCGCATGCGGGACCTACCGCAGGTGATCATCGCCGCCGTGAACGGTCCGGCCTACGGCGGCGGGTTCGCGCTCGCGTGCGCCGCCGACGTCCGGATCGCCGCTCCGGAGGCTGCGTTCTGCTCCGCGTTCATCCGGACGGGCCTGTCGGGGACCGACATCGGCATCACCTACCTGTTGCCGCACCTGATCGGCAACGCCCGCGCCTTCGACCTCATCCTCACGGGACGGTCGATCGACGCGGCCGAGGCGCGGGAGATGGGCATCGTGTCCCGGGTCGCGGAGCCGGGCGAGCTCGGTGACCTCGCGCTCGAGTACGCCCGAACGATGGCCGGCTACACGTCATCGGGGTTGCGCACCACGAAGCAGGTCCTGTGGCAGGCCACGCACCTTCCCAGCCTCGACGCGGTGATCGCGCTCGAAGCGCGCAACCAGAACCTCCTCCAGCACGCGCCTGACGTGCGGGCCTTCATGGCCGACTACAGCGACGCCAAGGCCGGCGGCCGCGCTCGCTGATGCGTTCGTGTCGAGCGCACTACGGTCCGGTCATGTCCGAGGCGTCGATGAGGGTGCGGTGGCGATGACCGAGCTCCTTGGGCAACCGTCGCTGGTTGAGGTCGCTGCCGTGAGCGCGTCGCCCGAGTGGATGATGCAGCTCACCTCTGACCTGTACCGCTTCAGTCCCGAGTCCTACAGCTCCTACGCCGGAGCGCGGGCCGAGGCTCGGGGATCGAACGGGATGGTGATGGTTCTGGGTCCGCCCGACACGCGCGCCGCCATCGCGTCGGGTGTCCCGTTCGACGGGACCGGGTTCGTCGTCCTGGGCACGGTCGAGCAGCTCGACACCGAGGTGCTGCGCGGTGCCATGACCATCGGGTTCGCGGACATGGTCGTGGCGAGCGACACCGAGTCCCTCCTTGCCGGCGTCGATCGCCTCCGGGCTCGCATGGCGGCGGGCGGCGGTCCGATCGCGGTGGGCGAGCCCATCGTGGCGATGAGCGGTCATCTCGTGGTGGTCACGTCCGCTCGTGCTGGTCAGGGGACGACGAGCGTGGCCGCGAACCTGGCGCGGATCTTCGCCCGCGACCAATCGACGATCCTCGCCGAAGGCGACCCCCGCTTCGGAGACCTGCTCGACGCGTTCGGCGTACGGGAGGGTCGGACGCTCCTCGAACCTTCCACGATCTCCACGACGCACTGGGTCGGTGACTACCTCTACCGGGATCCGTCCGGGCTGCACCTTCTCGTGCTGCCACAGGATGCCGGGGTGGTGCTCGACGTCGACACGATGGTCGAGTTGATCTCGGTCGTCGAGAAGCTGTGCGAGGTGCTGGTGATCGATGTGCCCCTCTGGGTTCTCGAGCGCTTCCCGTTGCACCGTGTTGCCGACGACGTCCTGCTCGTGACGACCAACACCGACCGGGACCTGCGTCGGGTGCAACCGTCGGTGGACGCGCTCGGGCTGGCATCGGATCGCGGTCGGATCGTCGTCCGCAGAGTCGACGACGGGTTCGGGGCGAACCGTCCCGACGAGGTCGCCGGGGTTCGGGTCGTCGCGACGCTTCCCCGCGACGACGCGGCCGCGGGTCGGGCCGAGGACGAAGCTCGACCTGTTGTCGAGGTGGCACCGGGCAGCGGGTTGGCCGGCTCCTTCGAGTCGCTCACCGTGCGGCTCCGGCGCGAGTGGGACCTGGCCTGAGGGTCAGGGCGTTCGAGGCACGCTCGCCGGATCGTCGCGGGTCTCGTCGCTGACCTCGTCGACGAGACCCCAGTCGAGCGCGGTCGGCGCGTCGACCGTCTCGCCGGTGATGGTCATCCACGCGGTGCGGTGACGGCCGATGCGGCGGGGGATGCTCACCGTTCCGCCGGCTCCGGGCACCAGGCCGAGGGGCACTTCGGGCAGCGTGAAGGTGGCGTCGGAGCGGGCGACCACCCGGCCCGCGAACGCAGGGAGCTCGACACCGGCGCCGTGGCAGGCACCCTGGACCACCGCCGTCGTGCGAGCCCGGACGCGGAGCAGCGCTCGGCCGGGGCTGCGCCGGAGCCGGAGGAGGTGGGCCGATGCGGGGTCCGATCGGGTCCCGAACTCGTCGAGGTCGCCACCCGCGCTGAACACCGGCCCATCGCCGGTGAGCAGGACGACCTCGTCGTCGGACACCGAGCTGAGGGCGTCGATGAGCGCCTGCTGCATGGCGCCGTCGACCGCGTTGCGGGCCTCTGGACGAGCGAGCGCGATGGACACGACGCCTCTGCGTCGCTCCACCCGGACGCGCTCGTCGTCGTGCGCTCGCCGAGACCGAGGGACGCGGGTGTCGAGCCAGGCCCGGTGCTCGGGTCCGGCCTGGAGCGCGGAGTAGGTAGCCGACTCACTGATGAGTGCGAGCTCCGGCGTGCTCAGCTCGGTGGCGCGCAGCAAGAGCACGGCGGCGGTGGCAGCCACCGGATGCGCGGTCGCGGCCTCGACGATCCGCGCCGCTCCCTCCTCGTCGGCCACGGCGAGGTCGACCGCAGGGTGGGCAGCGCCGATGCCGACGAGGATCCGGGGGATGGATCCCGGGGCGGGGAGCCGTGCGAGGTCGTGCGCCGAGGCGGATCGCAGATCGACCACGACGGTGGGGTCGTCCAGCACCTCGGCCGCGAGTGGGGAGCTGACGAGCCGATCGAGCTGGGCGACGTCGTGCACGCGCATGGGCACCACCTTCGCACGCGCCATGGGGCCGGTGAGCGGTGGGGCCGGTGAGCGGTGGGCGTCGGTGTGCGGGTTGCGCCGTAGCATCCCGACCATGGG
>CAZALT010000177.1:3221-7353 GCA_964485515.1 uncultured Rhabdothermincola sp.
CCGGTGAGCGGTGGGCGTCGGTGTGCGGGTTGCGCCGTAGCATCCCGACCATGGGGCTGAGCGCGGCGCAACAGCGATGGGTGGCCGCCGGGCTCGCGTCGCTCACCGGCGACCCCGCCGGTCCCTGCCTCGTGCCCCCGACCGGCATCGTCGACCGGATCGAATCGCTCGGCGCCGGCGGTATCGAGGTGCTGTCGCGGCTCGGTGAGCGAGCTGGTCTGGTCGGTCTGACCCGAGCTGGTCGGGTCAGCTGCGGCGGCGCGACCCGCCTGCTCGAAGCCGCCGACGGGTGGATCGCGGTCACGCTCGCTCGTGGCGACGACGTCGAGCTCCTGCCCGCCTGGCTCGGGGTGGGTTCCGAGGGTGGTCCTGGTGGTGGGGCGTCCGACGAGGTGTGGTCGGCCGTTGCGGCAGTGGTGGCCGAGCGGCCCACCGGTGAGCTGATCGATTCAGGTCGGGTCCTCGGTCTAGCCGTGTCGGGTCCTGCGCGGTCCTGGTGGGAGTCGAAGGCCCGGAGGTCACTCGACGCCGACCAGGACGAGACGAGCGTCGACGGACTCCGAGTCGTCGACCTGTCGTCGTTGTGGGCCGGGCCGCTGTGCTCTCGGCTCCTGGCCGACGATGGCGCCGACGTGATCAAGGTCGAGTCGGCCGGCCGGCCGGACGGGGGTCGCGCCGGCCATCGCGCGTTCTTCGATCTCCTCCACGCCGGCAAGCGCTCGGTCGCGCTCGACTTCACCGACGACGGTGATCGCGTGCGGCTGCGCTCGCTCCTCGCCTCGGCCGCGGTGGTCATCGAGGGCTCGCGGCCCCGTGCGCTCCGTCAGCTCGGCATCGTCGTCGAGGAGCTCATCGACGGGGGGCCGCAGGTCTGGATCTCGATCACCGGTCACGGACGCGACCCCGAACACGAGCTCGCCGTCGGTTTCGGCGACGACGCCGCGGTCGCGGGGGGACTCGTGGCGTGGGGCGCCGACGGGTGTCCCCGGTTCGCCGCCGACGCCATCGCCGATCCGCTGGCCGGGATCGCCGCCCACCGGGCGGTGCTCGACGCCTTGGCCTCGGGCGAGCGAGGCATCGTCGACGTGGCCCTCTCGGGTGTGGCCCGGGCGGTGAGCGGTCCCGACGTCGGCGCCCCGTGGGTCGAGGTCGATCCGTCGGACGCCCCCCGCCCGACCGCGTCGTCGATCCGCGGGCAGGCGTCCCGCCTCGGCCAGCACACCGCCGAGGTGCTCGACGAGCTGGGGGTGTCGTGACCGGCCTGTTGCTCCGCGGTGCCGACGTCGACGGTCGGCGAGTGGATGTCCGCGTCGTCGGTGGCGTGATCGACGAGGTGGGGGACGGCCTCGTTCGACGGGGCGAGGAGGTCGTCGACGTGGGGGGCGGCGCCGTGCTCCCGGGTCTGCACGACCACCACATCCACCTGCTCGCGCTCGCGGCGGCGGCCGGGTCGGTCGAGGTCGGCCCGCCTGGCGTCGCGTCCGTGGAGGATCTCGTCGCTGCGCTCGGTCAGGCAGGGGGAGCGCCCTCGCTCGTCCGGGCGGTGGGCTACCACGAGAGCGTCGCGGGTGATCTCGACCGGGACCGGCTCGACGACCTCGTTGCCGATCGCCCGGTTCGGGTCCAGCATCGAGGCGGCGCGCTGTGGGTGCTCAACAGCGCCGCCCTCGCCATCGTCGGTCTCGACGATCGAACCGCCACGGCCGGCGAGCCTGCTGGTGTCGAGCGGAACGCAGCCGGTCGGCTCACGGGGCGGTTCTGGCGGGTGGACGCCTGGCTGCGGGATCGCCTTCCCGAACCAGGCCGGCCCGACCTGGGCGCCGTCGGCGAGGAGCTGCTGCGCCACGGCGTCACCGGACTCACCGATGCCACCCCCACCGAGGACCTCGCGTCTTTGCAACTGCTGGCAACCTCGGTCGGCCGGGGTGAGCTCGTCCAGCGGGTGGTCGCCACCGGCGGACCGAGCCTGGTGTGGAGCGATCTGGCCGGTGTGGAGCGGGGACCCGTCAAGCTCCTCGCCCCGGACCACGAGGATCCGTCGTTCGAGCGCATGGTCGACGGGGTGCGAGCCGCCCGGCGGCAGGGTCGGCCGGTTGCGGTCCACGCCGTGACCGCAGCGACCGCCGCTCTCGCCGTCGCCGCGATCGACGAGGTCGGTCCGATGGTGGGCGATCGGATCGAGCACGGCGCCGTGCTGTCGGTGCCCCTGGCCGCACGCATCGCCGAGATGGGGATCGTCGTCGTCACGAACCCGGGTTTCGTCGGGAGCAGGGGTGATCAGTACCTCACCGACGTGGATGCCGGCGAGCAGGTCGACCTTTGGCGATGCGGCTCGCTCATCGACGCCGGAGTACCGCTCGGGGCGGGCACCGACGCGCCGTTCGGTGACCCGAACCCGTGGCGGGCGATGGCGGCCGCGGTCGACCGACGGACGGTCGCAGGTCGGTCGCTCGGCATCGACGAGGCGGTGTCGGCGCGGGTGGCGCTCGGCTTGTTCCTCGGGCCGCTCGAGCAGCCAGGTGCCCCCAACCGTCGGGTCGTCCCGGGTGCGGTGGCCGACCTGTGCGTGCTCGGCGTCCCGCTCGATCGCGCCCTTAGCGACCCGGGCGACGTACGGCCCGCGATGACCGTGGTGGGCGGCGATCTGCACGCCTGGTGAGGCGCGCGTGCAGACCGGCGGCAGGTCGCCATCGGTGCGCCTCGACATCTGAGGCCTCGTCAGATGTTGCGTCTGCCCGGTCTCTGGGAGAATGCGTGGCCCGCGAGCGTCGATCTCCCTCGGCGTCGAGCGCACGGACCGCAAGGAAGGACCCCATGCATCTCTCTCTTCTCCTCCAGATGGCGGCCGACGGCATGGGAGACCGCATCGCCATGGGCTCGCGCGATGGCGGCTGCACGATGGAGGAGCTCGCGGCGCGAGCCCGCCGTGCCGGTCACCTGTTCGCGGGGCGACACGGCGACAAGATCGCCATGGTCGACCTCAACTCCGACGCCGTGCCGGTCGCGCTCTTCGGTGCGGCCCTGGCCGGCAAGCCGTTCGTGCCGATCAACTACCGGCTCACCGACGAGCAGCTCCGCGCCATCGTGGCCCGCACCGCTCCGTCGACGGTCATCGTGGGTGAGGACGTCGCCGCCCGCATCGGCCACATCGACGGCGTCGAGCTGCTGTCGCGCAAGGAGCTGCTCGAGGTGGTGGAGGATTCCGCCGCGTCGCAGGTCGAAGGCGACGGGGGCGACCCCGACGACATCGCCATCCTGCTGTTCACCAGCGGAACGACGGGCGAGCCGAAAGCTGCCGTGCTCCGCCACAGGAACCTCACCTCGTACATCTTGACCTCGGTCGAGTACGCCGGCGCCGAGGAGGACGAGGCGGCCATCGTGAGCGTGCCGCCGTACCACATCGCCGGGGTGTCCTCGGTGCTGTCGGCCACCTACTCGGGGCGGCGCGTGGTGCGCATGGAGGCGTTCGAGCCAGTCGAGTGGGTGCGTCTCGTGCGCGAGGAGAGCATCACCCACGCCATGGTGGTGCCCACCATGCTCGGACGCATCCTCGACGTCGTCGAGGCCGATGGCGGCGGTCTGCCGTCGCTGCGAGCGCTCTCCTACGGCGGCGGCCCGATGCCTGTCGCGGTGATCGAGCGGGCCATGGCACTGCTGCCCGACGTGGGCTTCGTCAACGCCTATGGGCTCACTGAGACGTCGAGCACCATCGCCATCCTGGGTCCCGACGACCACCGGGCCGCGTTCTCGAGCGACGATGCCGCGGTGCGGGCCCGGCTCGGCTCGGTCGGTGTCCCTTTGCCGGCTGTCGAGGTGACCATCCGCGACGAGGACGGCAACGAGGTCCCCACCGGGACCCCCGGCGAGATCTGGGTGCGCGGCGAACAGGTCTCGGGCGAGTACCTGGGCAAGGGCGGCGTCGACGACGGGTGGTTCAACACCCGCGACGCCGGTCACCTGGACGATGCCGGCTATCTGTTCGTGGGCGGTCGTCTCGACGACGTCATCGTGCGGGGCGGCGAGAACCTCTCGCCCGGCGAGATCGAAGCCGTGCTGCTCGAGGTGCCGGGCATCGCCGACGTGGCAGTCGTCGGGATCCCCGACACCGAGTGGGGCGAGCGGGTCGTGGCCG
>CAZALT010000178.1:0-7049 GCA_964485515.1 uncultured Rhabdothermincola sp.
CTGTCGGTGCTGTCGGTGCTGTCGGTGCTGTCGGTGCTGTCGGTGCTGTCGGTGCTGTGAGTGCTGGGGGCGGGTGGGGCCGGATCGGGTGGGATGGCACCGCCGCGGCGCGACGGGGTGTGCACGAAGATCTGGCGGGCGACCCGTTCGCCGAGGGTGCGGTCCTGGCCATCGACACGGAGCACGATCGGCCCGTCGAACGGGTGCTTGTCGAGCACCTCGACGTGGGTGCCGGGTCGGACGCCGAGCCCGTCGAGGAAGGCGACGACCTCGGGATCGGTCGATCCGGGCACGGCGACCTCGGCGACGTCGCCGGCCTCGAGGGAGTAGAGCGGCGGCATCGGCGGGACCTGGTCCTGCTCGGGCTCGGGGATCGGGAAGCCGTGCGGGCAGGTCTCGGGCCGGTTGAGCGCGACGAACAGGCGATCTTCGACCTCGTCGGGAAGCGCGTGCTCGAAGCTGCCCGCCAGACGGTCGGCCTCGTTCCAGGCGTAGCCGAGCATGTCGGACAGGAAGCGCTCGACGATGCGGTGCCGGCGGATGAGCGCGACGGCCGCGAGGCGACCTTGCTTGGTGAAGCGAACACCGTGGTAGGGCCGGTGCTCGACCAGGCCCCGTTCGGCAAGTCGCTTCACCGTCGTCGTCGCGGTTCCGGGCGAGACGCCGAGCGCGCCGGCGAGGTCACCCGTGTGCGCCTCGTCCTGGTCTCGGGTCTGGCGGTAGACGGCCTTGACCGCCTCGCGCTCAGACCTCGACAGCTCCGCGGTCACCAAAGTTTCCCCCCGTCAAAACCACGGCTTCGGTGATCTGCGATTGGACCCGCGACCAGCGGCGTTGTCAAGCAATTGGTCAGATGGGGATCGGGTTGGGTGGGTCGCGGCGCGTTCAGGGGCTGGCGGGTCCGAGCCGGTCGCGCCGAGGGTCCGACGGGTCAGTGGCGCGGGACGGAGTTGGCCTGGAGCGCTCGGTTCCACGTCGTGGTCTGGTTGCGCCCCAGTCGCTTCGAGGCGTACATCGCCTGGTCGGCGCGGCCGAGCAGATCTGCCGCCGACAGGGGAGCTCGGGTCGACGCCGCCGCGATCCCGATGCTCAACGAGATCGACAGCTTCCGACCTTCGATCTCGAAGGGGTCGCGGACGGTGCCGTGCAGCCGCTCGGCCAAGCTCTCGAGCTCGGCTGCGACGTGCAGGCGATTGGGCAGCACGACGAACTCGTCGCCTCCGAAGCGGGCGATGAGGTCCGAGGGACGCAGCGCCTCTCGGGCGCGGCGGGCGAAGGTCTGCAGGAGCTTGTCGCCGACCGCGTGGCCGTGGTGGTCGTTGATCTCCTTGAACCCATCGAGGTCGGCGAAGAGGATCCCGATCGGGCTGCCGCTCTCGGCGCTGCTGTAGAGGGCCCGTTCGAGCTCGGCCTCGAGTCGGGACCGGTTGGCCAACCCGGTGAGCGGATCCTCGAGGGCCCGACGGGTGAGCTCCTCGGTGCGGGCGCGATACACGGTGATGTCGCGCGTCACCACGAGGACGCCGGTCACCTCACCGGCCGCGTCGAGCTCGGGCAGGGCCATCGAGCTCAACCACACGGTCCCCGCCCGCGTCTCGACCGATGTCTCGAAGGTTCGGGACTCACCGGTGCCGAGCACCAGCTCCAGCTCGCGGGTGACGAAGTCGTGCTGGTCTCCCTGGGGTGCGAACCCGGTCGGGGGACCGGTGCCGGTGTCGAGCCAGCCGGGGTCGACCGAATGGGCTGCGGCGTTCCCGTAGGTGGGGTGGAGGTCCCGGTCGAGGCGAACGATGACGTCGGGCAGGGAGTCGATGAGGGTCTCGAAGCGCTGCCGTTCGTGGATGGCGACCTGCTCGGCGGTGAGGCGGTCGTTGACGTCGCGCAGCGTGGTGACGAACCCGCCGATGGCGGGATCGTTCACGAGGTCGATCGTGATGGCTTCGACCCACCGACGCTCCCCTGAAGCGGTCGTGACCACGGTCTCGAAGACGGCGGCAGGCAGGTCGTTGTCGAGCGCCTCGGCGAACATCTGGGCCACCCGTTCGAGGTCCTCGGGCGCGATGAACGAGAACACGTCCCGGCCGATGAGGTCTCGGGGATCGTGGCCGAGGAACCGCTTGACCGATGGGCTCGCGAACTGGATGGTGCCGTCGGCAGTGACGACCAGCAGCATGTCGCCGGTGTAGGCGACGAGCGTCTCGAGCAGGTGGGCGGCGGCTTCGTCGGCGGCGGTGGGGTCGTCGTCGCGATCGCTGGGCGGGTTCGGATCGAGATCGGGGCTGATCGCCGACGTGCGGTGCGTCAGCGCGGCGAGGAGCCGTCTCCGGTGCTCGACGGGGTCGGCGGTCTCGCCGCACGACCCGACCCCAGACTGCTGCCCCACTGCTCCATCGCCCATGCTGATCCTCCGTCCGCCTTTACTCCTATCGTCACGCGCTGTGGTCGATGTGAGCACTTCTTGCGGTGAAGGGCGGGGTGGTTGGGCGACGGGATGCGAACGTGGGGGCGGACCTCAGCGGGCGGAGGCGGGAGCCGAGGTCGTGCTGGTCGTGGCCGCCGCCGTGCCAGCGGCAGGGGCGCCGAGAGCGTAGAACTTGCCGCCGCGGGTGCCGACGAAGATGCGGCCCTTCCACACCGCAGGGGTCGACTCGATGCAGCCGTCGAGCCTCACGGTCCACAGCAGCGGGGGGTCGACGCGGGTGTTGCTCACGTCGTAGGCGTTGAGGTTCCCCTCGCAGTCCCCTTCGATGAGCACGTCGTCGACCACGACCGGCGAACCCCAGGTCTGGCTGCCCAGATCCTTCTCCCAGACGACGTCGCCGGTGGCCCGGTCGATGCCGAGGAGCCGGCCGGCGTTGGTGGCGGCGTACACCATGTCCTTCCAGATGGCTGAGGTGGCCCAGATACCCTGCTTCCCGCCGCCTTGGTCCTTGACCGACCACACGAGCGGATCGTCGGGCCGACGCGGATCGAGCTTCATGATCTGGCCGATCTCGGTCGAGCGGGCGTTGTGTCGCTCGTACTCCGAGCCGACGTAGAGGAAGCCCTCGTCGTCGATCACGATCGTGGCGTCGGTGTCGTCGCCCGTCCAGAACCGGAAGTTCCGCGTGGGCTCGACGCCGTCCTTGAGGCCCGTGATGTCCCACCCCTGCACGAGGCCGCCGGAGTTCGAGAAGTACACGGTGTTGCCCGAGATGGCGACCGAGGTCTCGATGGACACCTGGCCGTCGGTGATGTGGGAGAGCAGCTCGTCGTCCCAGCCCGGCGTGGCGAAGACCCGCTCGGGGTCCACCGTGACCTTGCCGTCGGGTCCGATGGCCCGGTTGAGCTTGTAGATGAAGAACCAGCTGTTCTCGCCGCCCTCGAACAGGTAGTCGTCGATGACGAGACCGGAGCCGTCCCAGTCGTCGTTCCACTTCTTCTGCACCTCGTACGCGGAGATCGAGTACAGCTCCTGGGGTGGGTTCGTGTCGGTGGACAGGATCCGGTAGAAGTTGTCGCGCGAGCCCGAGTAGAGGAGCGGGAAGCCGTCGGGATCGACGGTGACGGTTCCCTTGATGATGTCGTCGGTCTTGAAGGTGTCGATCAGCTGGTCGCCGGTCTCGTAGTCGAGGAAGTGGATGCTGTGGTCGTAAGCCCCGAACGACACCCAGGTCCTGCCGTCGGCCGGGTTCTCCCACACCGCGGGTTGGCCGGTCCAACCGGTGCCGCACCACGTGGACACCACGCCACCCTCGCTCGAGTCGCCGCACAGCCCGCCGTTGTCGGGGTAGCTCCACAGCACCTGGGGGTGCGAGGGGACGGGGCCGAGGCCGTACCAGCTGCGGGTCGGGTTGCCGCGGAAGGTCAAGATGCCGGGGACCTCGTCGCTCCACATGCGCCCGGACGATGCCGGGTTCACCCAGCCGTCGTAGGGCGCGAGCTCGGGGAGCGTGCTGGTGGTCGGACCGGTGGCTTCCTCGTCATCGGTCGCATCGCGGGCCGAACCGGCGGCGGCGGTCGAGGTCGTGTCGGACGCGTCGTCGGGCTTGGCCAGGACCATGATCGCCCAGGCGACGACCAGCGAGGCCACGATGATGGCAGGGACCTTCCACGCTACGGGGGGTGTGGGACGCGGCACCGGTCAGCCCACGCTCCCCTCGGCGACCAGCCGGTCGAGGCGCAGCTCGGGGTGCTCCTGTTCGAGGCGTTCGACCCAGTAGGTGCTCTCGAACAGGGCGAAGATGGTGCCGTCGGCGCGGGCGACGATCTTGACGCCGCGCATGGTGCGCAGCCGGGCGGCGCTCTCGGCGTCGGTGGTGCGGGCGACGCGGAACGAGGTGGGGGAGAGCTCGACAGGGGCGCCGAACTCGTTCTCGAGGCGGTAGACGGCGACGTCGAACTGCATGGGTCCGACGGCGGCGAGCACGGGAGCCTGGTCGCCCAGCTCCTGGTCGCGCAGCACCTGCACCACGCCTTCCTCGTCGAGCTGGGCGATGCCGCGACGGAACTGCTTGAACCGACCGGTGTCGCGCACCCGGGCCACCGAGAAGTGCTCGGGAGCGAAGCTGGGTATGGAGGGGAACTCCACGGGCACGTCGACCCACAGCGAGTCGCCGACGCGCACGTCGGTGGCGTTGACCAGCCCGACGACGTCGCCGGGGTAGGCGTCGTCGACGGTCTCGCGCTCGTTGCCGAAGGCCTGGTGGGCGTACTTGGTGCCGAAGGGCTTGCCGGTGGGTCCGTGGGTGAGGACCATGCCCCGTTCGAAGCGCCCGGAGCAGATGCGCATGAACGCCACGCGGTCGCGGTGGGCGGGATCGGTGTTGGCCTGGACCTTGAAGACGAAGCCCGAGAACGGTGCGTCGAGCGGCCGGGGCAAGCCGGCGACATCGAGACGGGGTGACGGCGGGGGGACCAGCTCGATGACGGCGTCGAGCAGCTTGCGCACACCGAAGTTGGTGAGCGCCGAGCCGAAGAACGTGGGGGTGACCTCCGCTTCGAGGAACGCCTTGGTGTCGAGGACGGGGCCGCCGGTGTCGAGGAGCTCGATGCCGTCCTCGGCCTCGGTCCAGGCGTCGCCTTCCTCCTCGGCGGCCCGGGCGGCGTCGACGGCCTCCTCGGGCGCCTCGGTCGCGCCGTGGGCGGTGCGGGTGAACCGGGTGTAGATGCCGTCGCGGCGGTCGATGACGCCGCGGAAGTCGCCAGGGATGCCGACCGGCCAGGTGAGCGGAACCGGCGTGACCTTGATCTGGCTCTCGATCTCGTCGAGCAGCTCGAGCGGGTCTCGTCCGGGGCGGTCCCACTTGTTGATGAAGGTCAGGAGGGGCAGCCCGCGCTGGCGGCACACGTCGAACAGCTTGAGCGTCTGCGGCTCGATGCCCTTGGCCGCGTCGAGCACCATGACCGCCGCGTCGGCCGCGGCGAGCACCCGGTAGGTGTCTTCGGAGAAGTCGCGGTGGCCGGGGGTGTCGAGCAGGTTGACGACGTACGGTTCGGCTTCGGCGGCCATGTCGGGGGTGCGGTACGGGAACTGGAGCACCGTCGAGGTGATCGAGATGCCGCGCTGCTGCTCCAGGGCCATCCAGTCGGAGGTGGCCGACCGACGGTCGCCGCGGGCCTTGACCGCACCGGCTCCGGCCGTGAGGGCTCCGCCGTAGAGCAGGAACTTCTCGGTGAGCGTGGTCTTGCCGGCGTCGGGGTGCGAGATGATCGCGAAGGTGCGGCGGCGGGTCGCTTCCTGCGCAGGGTCGGGGGGCACCGGGCCAGAGTACCGGTCGCCGGTGACCGAAAATAGACCCGGGCCCACGGTCCACCGCCGAGACGGTGGACCGTGGGCCCGAACGAAGCCGTGTTGCGCTGACCTGGGAGGACGTCAGCGCTAGACGGCGTCGGCTCCCTGCTCGCCGGTGCGGATGCGGACGACGGAGTCGAGCGGGGTGACCCACACCTTGCCGTCGCCGATCTTGTCGGTCTTGGCTCCGGTGACGATGGCGTCGACCACGCCGTCGACCGCGGGGTCGTCGACGAGGATGTCGATGCGCACCTTGGGCAACAGGTCGACGGTGTACTCGGCGCCTCGGTAGACCTCGGTGTGACCGCCTTGGCGACCGAAGCCCTTTACCTCCTGGACGGTGATGCCCTGGACGCCGGCGGCCTTCACGGCCTCCTTCACATCGTCCACCTTGTGGGGCTTGATGATTGCGGTGATGAGTTTCATGTCGTGCTCCTTCAGCCGATCCGGCCCATAGAGGTGGTGTCACCGAAGTGGTAGGCGTTCTCCCGGTGGAGGCTGAGGTCGAGGCCGGTGTCCTCCTGCTCCTCGCTGACCCGGAGCCCGATCGTGGCCTTGAGGGCCAAGGCGATGATCGCCGTCATGATGCCCGAGAAGGCGAGCACGGCGAACGATGCGATGAACTGCTTGCCGAGCAGGTCGAGCCCGCCGCCGAGGAAGAGGCCGTCGAGGTCGCCGCCGTAGACGGCGGTGTCGGCGAAGAGGCCGAGGAGTAGGGCGCCGACGAGGCCGCCGACGAGGTGCACGCCGACCACGTCGAGCGAGTCGTCGTAGCCGAACTTGTACTTGAGCTGGATGGCGAGGAAGCACACACCCCCGGCGATGAAGCCGATGACGATCGACGAGAGTGCGGTGACGAAGCCGGCGCACGGGGTGATGGCGACCATGCCGGCCACCGCGCCCGAGGCGGCACCCAGGGTGGTGGGGTGCCCGTCCTTGATCTTCTCCACGACGAGCCAGCCCAGCATGGCGGCGGCCGGGGCGACGATGGTGTTGACGAGCGCCTGGGCGGCCTGCTCGTTGGCGGCCAGCGCGGAGCCGGCATTGAAGCCGGCCCAGCCGAACCACAGGATGCCGGTGCCGATCATCGTCCAGGGCAGGCCGTGGGCGGGCATGCCCTCCTTGGGCCAGCCCTTGCGCTTGCCCAAGATGATGCACAGCACGAGCGCCGCGATGCCGGCGTTGATGTGGACCACGGCGCCGCCGGCGAAGTCGAGGGCACCGAGCTCGGCGATCCAGCCCTTGCCGGCCCACACCCAGTGGGCGACGGGGGCGT
>CAZALT010000179.1:0-6979 GCA_964485515.1 uncultured Rhabdothermincola sp.
GTGGCCCGGCTTCGGCGACAACAGCCGGGTCCTCAAGTGGATCGTGCAGCGCCTCAACGGCGAGGGCGGGTCGGTCGAGACGGCCATCGGCCACGTCCCCACCGCCGACGCCATCGACCGCACCGGCCTCGGCCTCGACGACGCCCTCATGGCCAAGATCCTCAAGGTCGACAACGACGCCTGGCGCGCCGAGATCCCCCAGCTCGAGGGTCACTACGAGTCCATCGGCTCCCAACTCCCCGACGAGCTGCGCGACGAACTGCGTGCGCTCGAGAAGCGCCTCGCCAACTAGAACCGGCATCTCGCCGTCTGGCGAATCTGTCCTCTCGCCCTCCAGGCGAAAGTGATGTGAAATGAGGTGGTGACTCGCAAGGGTTGCCACCTCATCTCGTTTTCCGTCGACACCACCGGCACGACCGGTGACTCCCAGGGGGAATGCAACCGTGACCGTCACCGCCTATGTGCTCATCCAAACCGAGGTCGGCAAGGCCGCGCAGGTCGCCGAGGAGGTCGGCGCCATCACCGGGGTCGTGTCCGCCGACGACGTCACCGGCCCCTACGACGTGATCGCGCGAGCGGAGGCGGACTCGGTCGACGATCTCGGCCGGATGGTCGTCAGCCGCGTCCAGCTCATCGACGGCATCACCAGGACGCTCACCTGCCCCGTGGTGAACCTCTGAAGCCGGCCGTGAGCCTCTGCACCTGTCGTGAGCCTCTGAGCCTGTCGTGAGCCTCGTGAGCCTGTCATGAGCCGCTGAGCCCGGAACCCGATCGCGACAGAGCCCCCGCCTGGGCGGGGGCTCTGTCGTATCGTGCGTGTGTTGGTCGGGATCAGAGGCGGCCGTAGCCGCTGGGGGTCTTCCACCAGCCGTCGAGCGGCGTGATGCCGACGCCGCGGCCCGAACGGTAGGCGTGGATGAGCGAGTTGCCACCCATGTAGATGGCCACGTGCTCGGAGCCACCGCCACCCCAGAAGACGAGGTCGCCCGGCTGGAGGTCGCCGCGGCCGATGCGCGTGGTCATCTGGTACTGGGCCCCGCTGTAGTGCGGGAGCCTGATGCCGACCTGGGCGTAGGCCCAGGCCACGAGACCGGAGCAGTCGAACGAACCCGGGCCGCCGGCACCCCACACGTAGGGGGCGCCCAGGCGGCTCTGCGCCGCAGCGATCGCACCGCTGGCGCCCGAACCGACCGGGGGCGGCGGGAGCGACGGAGCGCTCTCCTTGGGAGCGGACTGCACTGGTGGGGTGGTCGAGCGCGTGGTGTCGGAGCCGCCGGCGTTGCCCGGGTTGCCGCCGTTGGCCGTGTTGCCACCGGTTCCGGTGCTACCGCCGGTCGCGGGGCGTGCTGCGGCTGCACGTTGGGCCGCCGCAGCTGCGGCCGCGGCCTCGGCGACGGCTTGGCGCTTGGCCTCGACGAGTGTGGCGAGCTCGCCCTGGGCCTTGGCAGTGACCGCTCGCTGTTCGCCAGCGGCCTTCTCGGCCTGGTCCTGCTTGGCCTGGATCTGCTCGGTGAGGGCTTCGGCCTCGGCTTGCTTGGCCTCGAGGTCGACGATGTCCCGCTCGGCCTCCTGCTTGGCCGCGGCCAGGTTGTCGAGCGCGTCGCTACGACTCCCGGTGGTCACCTTGGCGTAGACCTGCTTCTGGGCGACGGTGTCGCCCTCGGCGGTCATCAGGGCGTCGAACTGCGGGGCCGAGCCGCCCGACACGTAGGCCGACACGGAGAAGGAGCGCAGCTCCTCGGTGCGCGCTTGCACCTCGGCCTGGGTCTTGTCGGCCCGAGCCTGGGCCTCGACGACCTCCTCCTGGACCTTGTACAGCTCGTAGCTGGCGGCCTCTTCCTCGGCCTGGAGGTCCATGACCTTGGCGTCGAGCGCGTTCAGCTCCTTGGCCAGCTGCGCGGCCTCGGCCTGCTTGTCGGCGATCTGGTCGGCCTGGGCGGGGATGACTGATGCGGCGATCATTCCACCGGCGACGAAGCCGGTGGCGATCAGGCGACGCGTGGTCCGTCGGGGATGTCGTCTGGGAAACATATGTTGCGGAATCTTTACAGAACACCGTCGAGGACGCAACAAGTCCGACGAAGAGATGGGCCGGTCATCGGCCACACCGCCCGCGATCGGCGTCCCGACCGCGATCGGACCAACGCGCCCATCTGCCTACGTCACGTGGTCACTCGGCCATCCACCGCGGCGAACTCATGCGAACAACCGAAATCCGGTGAACCCCCCGGGAGTCGTCGCCGACCGACAGTCGTTCAGGTCACCCCGACGACCATGGCTCGGATGCCGAGACCCATGAGGAAGAGGCTGCCGAACCCGTAGAGCAGGTACTTGTGCGGTGCGAGCTGCGCCCGGTAGCTGTAGATGAGCCCGACGGTGATGATCGCCACGAAGCCGTAGAACATGTGGAACGCGGGCGCCTCGAACCCTTGCCCTGCAACCAGCCCCACGCCCATGGCGACCTGCCCGAAGATCGAGATCTCGGCGATGGCGATGAACCACCACAGGGCACGGATGCGCAGCGCGGGGACCCAGTTCGCAACCAGCGCCCACAGGCCGGCGAGGCCGTTCGAGGCGATCACGAACCAGGCGAACGACTCGTGGAGATCGACGAGCATGGAGGATGTCGGACCGTCAGCCCTGGCCGGGCGACGAGATCTCGACCGAGTACGACCAGATCTCGCTGTGCTGGGTGACCGGGGCGCCGCTGGGCGCCGGCTTGTCGGCACCGGCGTGGCCGTGCTGGAAGGCCTGCGAGCTGACCCAGGCGTTGAACGTGTCCTCGTCACGCCAGCGGGTGACCACGAGCCACGTGTCGCGATCATCGGTGGGGCGCAGCAGCTCGAAGCCCTCGAAGCCCTCCTGTCCGTCCACGGCTCCGGCCCGGGCTGCGAAGCGCTTGGCGAGCTCCTCGCCATTGCCTTCGGACACGGTGATGGCGTTGATCTTGATGACCGATCCCATGGGGAGGCTCCTCTTCGTTGGCGGAGTCGTGCTCGTCCGGATGCGAGGTGAGCGACCGGCACCAGGTGCGGGCCGCGGGTCGAGCCCGGCCGACGGTAGTCGCGCCCGGTATCTCGGCCCCACCCGGGTGTGCTCGGTGGCGACGATCTCGCCGGACCGTCCTCGTGGTCGGAAGCAGGGCTCGTGGCGACCCGCCCTACACTTGCCCCGGTGAGGAACCAGGACCGACCGGACCTCGACCGATGAGGAGCTCGACATGGTGAACTCCAACGATCCCTGCTGGTGCGGCAGCGGCAAGAAGTTCAAGCGGTGCCACAAGGACAGCCAGGACCACGTTCGCCCCGGCCGCCTGAGCCCCACCCGCGACGTGCCCGCGACCATCGCTCGTCCCGACTACGCCGAGACCGGCCAGCCCCGGAAGTGGGACGAACCCGAGGTGAAGTCGCCCGACGTCATCGCCCGCATGCGGCGCGCCGGACGAGCGGCCGCCGAGATCCTCGCCATCGGCGGCGCCGCGGTCGCTCCGGGTGTCACCACCGACGAGCTCGACGCCGTCGTGCACCAGGCCACCATCGATCGCGGCGGCTACCCCAGCCCCCTCAATTACCGGGGCTTCCCCAAGTCGCTGTGCACCTCGGTGAACGAGGTCATCTGCCACGGCATCCCCGACGACCGGGCACTGCGCGACGGCGACATCGTCAACCTCGACGTCACCATCTACCTCGACGGAGTCCACGGCGACACCAACGCCACGTTCTTCGTCGGTCAGGTCGACGACGTCACCGGGCGCCTCGTGCAGGTCACCCGCGAGTGCCTCCAGCTCGGCATCGCTGCCGTGCGTCCCGGGGCCAAGTTCAACGAGATCGGCAAGGCGATCGAGACCCACGCCCACGCCAACCGGTTCGAGGTCATCCGCGCGTTCGTCGGCCATGGCATCGGCGAGCAGTTCCACTCCTCGCTCCAGATCCCGCACTACTACGAGCCGCGTCTGCCCCTCGTCATCGAGGAGGGCATGACCTTCACCATCGAGCCCATGATCGCGGTGGGGACGTGGCAGCACCGCATGTGGGACGACGACTGGACCGCGGTCACCGCCGACGGCAGCCGCACCGCGCAGTTCGAGCACACGTTGCTCGTCACGGCCGACGGCGTCGACATCCTCACGCAGCTGCCGACGGAAGGCTCGGCGCTCACGCTCCCCGGCGCGGCAACGACGGCATCGGCCTGACCCGCACCGACCC
This sequence comes from uncultured Rhabdothermincola sp., assembly GCA_964485515.1. Taxonomy (GTDB): domain Bacteria; phylum Actinomycetota; class Acidimicrobiia; order Acidimicrobiales; family Acidimicrobilacustridaceae; genus CAZALT01. The sequence continues at coordinate 4,206 of CAZALT010000179.1, forward strand.
GCTCGCCCGGTGAGGGCGGCGCCGTCGAGACGTTCGGCTCGGGGACCCAGCTGAGGAAGGCATCGCCGCCGACACACCCGACGTCGAGCTGGAACACCTCACCGGGCGTCACGACCAAGGTGTCGATGGCGACGTCGCCTGCGCTGCCGTGACGTGGGTGGGACGCTAGACAGTCGCCTCCCAGATGCCGCGAGCGTCATCGAGGGGGTTGGGCTTGAAGATGAGGTAGTAGGTACCCGGCTCGGCCGCGTCGAAGGCGATCTTGCCGGAGACCGATCCGCCCGGGATCAGATCGCCGGAGCGCAGCGCCCCGTCCCCGAGATAGATCGTCGGATCGACCACTTGTCCTCCGGGTGTCTGAAGCTGCCAGTCGAAGAGGTTGAAGGGCTTGGCGCGAGGGTCGCGGTTCTCGATCTTGACCTCGATCACGAGCTGCGGGTCGATGAACTGGTTCGACGAGTCCACGATGGAGGCCGACGTGACGTACGTGGTGAGCCCGTTCATCCGGACGCAGTCCCCGATCGCGGCCTCATGGTCTGATCCCTGCGCGTTCGGCCGTCCGGGGAAGAGGGCGGTCGTCTGGGTGTCGAGATCCTCGTCGGCCGGGGTCGCGTTGCACGCCACCGCCTCGACAGGAGCCGCTTCCGTCGTCGTGGTGGTGGTGGGCTCGCCATCGTCGGATGCCTCTGCTTCGGTCGTCGTGGTCGACGACTGCGACGTGACCTTCAGGGCGTCGTCGGTCGACGAGCCACCACCGGCCGCAACCGCTATCGCACCGAGAAGCCCGAGCACGATGATCACGCCAGTGACGATCCACTTCGTCTTGGCGGTCCACTGCTTGTTGACCCAGACGAGGACCAGTCCGAGCGGCCAGCAGCAGAGCAGCGAAAGGATCACCACGGCGACGTTCTCGTACCACTTCGCACCACCAGTCGGTGGAGGTGAAGTCGGCGCCCCCGGGGGCGCATACCACTTGCCATCCGATGCCTGCCACCAACCAGGACCTTGTGACGAATCGCTCACACCCAACTCCCCGCGAACTATCGGATGCTGGGCCAGCCCCACCATCGCCTGACGTAGACGTATCTCCCGAACCCCGTGGGGCCGGGGCCAGAGCCTAGACCACCTGTTCCGATCTTGGGAACACAGCTGTTCGACGGAAGCGTGTCGGCGTGGCAAAGACCATCCATTCGGTGCGAGGTCGCCTCCTTGCCCAGATGGTCCGCGATGCTCGCCTGAAGAAAGGCGCGACGATGCGCGACCTTGCAGACCGACTTGGCTGGCAGCACACCGTCATCGCCAAGATCGAGGCCGGCGAGCGACGAGTCGACCTCGTCGAGTTGGAGGCGATCTGCGACGCGCTCGGGGTCAGCCTCGTGCAGTTCGTGCGACGGTTCAGCCAATCGTCGGGTCACGACGGATGAACGGTGGTGGCGGGGCCGGGGCGCTGCCTCGACGGAGGTGGCGAGACTCGCGCGCTCGCCATCGCAACGCGACCGCAGCGTAGAGAGACGAGATGCCGTCGACTGCCGTCCTCGCGACGGTCAGTCGGCGAACAGGTCGGTGCGCAGCGGCTCGCCTTCGCGCCGGGGCCGGGCCGTCTCGATGTACCACTCGGTGCCGAAGCTGACCGCGAACATCTCGAGGGGCATGGCGAGGAAGAAGTTGTCCGGCGAGATCTGGCTGCGATGCGCCTCCATCGACCGGCGCTTCGTCGTGATGTGGTCTGTCACGTCGATGGCGTGGGTGATCACGGCCTCGGGTGAGCCGAAGTCTTCGGGGAGCTCCTCGGACATGCCCGCGGTGTCGGTGTCGGGCAGGTCCATCTCGGCCCGGGCGGCCATGAGCCGTTGGATGTGGTCGCGGTTCATGGTGCCTTCGAACACCCGCCGCGTGCCGGCCAGCTCGGCGGCCCGGTGACCCACCCGGTGGACCTGGATGTGGTCCGGGTGCCCATAGCCCCCGTGGTCGTCGTAGACCGTGAGGATGTGAGCGTCCTCGTCGCGCAGGATGGCTGCGAGCCGGGCGGCGGCCTCGTCGACGTCGGCCTGCCAGAAGCACGCCGGGTTGTCGTTCTCGGGCACGCCCATCATCCCGGAGTCCTCGTAGCCGAGGAACTCCACGCGCGAGACCCCGAGGATGTCGGCGGAGCGCTGGGTCTCGATGACCCGCCGCTGCCACAGCTGCTCGCCCTCGTCGAGGACGCCGTCCTGCGGCTCGCCCTGCTCGCCCCGGGTGCCGAACACGAGCACGACCCGGTGGCCTGCGTCGACCGCCTTGGCGATGGTGCCCGCCGCACCGATGCTCTCGTCGTCGGGGTGGGCCTGGAACGAGACGAGTGTGGCCATGACCCGACACTCTAGGAGCGCTCGGCTCCCGCTTCTGGCGTACCTCGGCGTCGTCCTCCGACGGCCACGTACGCAGGTTCGGGTGTCTTCGCCGTGGCGGGGCTCAGGCGATGGCGCCGCTCGACCGCAGGGCGGCGACCCGGTCGGCGTCGATCCCCCAGTCGGCCAGCACCTCGTCGGTGTCCTGGCCGGGCGCCGATGGCGAACGGTGGATCGACCCGGGCGTGCGCGAGAACCGGGGGGCAGGAGACGCCTGCACCACCCCATCTCGCTCGACGAAGGTCCCGCGCTGAGCCATGTGCGGATGGAACGGCGCCTCGGCCATGGTGAGCACCGGGGCGAAGCAGGCGTCGCGACCTTCGAGCAGCTCACACCACTCGTCGCGGGTCTTCGTCTTGAAGATCGCCTCGAACTGCTCCTTGCCCT
>CAZALT010000180.1:0-6786 GCA_964485515.1 uncultured Rhabdothermincola sp.
GGGCGTTCTTGTTCGATCCCTTGTCGTCGGCGCGGCGCACGGCGAGGCAGTGCACGACCTGGACGCCGCTGGCCCGTGCCGCAGAGGTGAGCCGGGCCATGTTGGGGACGGCCACCGCTTGGGCGATGTCGGCCAGCTCACGCAGCACAGCGGCGTCGCCGATGACCCCGTTCTGGGTCTCCTGGGTGACGAGCGCGGTATGGGCAGGGTCGAGGAGTTCGGCGAGGTCCATGCCGCTTGTCTAGCGGTTCGGGTCGCTGCTTGCGGCCCAGCGGTGAACGGCGTAGACAACCCACTGAATGGGAGTTCAAGCCGAGCTTCCGAGGGAGGGGCAGACGTGGATCTCGGACTGCGGGACGCAACGGTGGTGGTCAACGGCGGATCGAAGGGCATGGGCCGCGCCGCGGCCGAGTGCTTCGCCGGCGAAGGAGCCAAGGTCGCCGTGCTGGCTCGAGGCCAAGCGGCGATCGACGAGACGGCCGCCCGGCTCCGCGACCTCGGAGCGGCCGACGTGCTCGGCATCAGCACGGATCTCACCGATGACGGCTCGGTGCGAGCCGCGTTCGCCGAGGTCGGAGAGCGATGGGGTTCGCTGAACGTCCTCGTGAACTCGGCGGGTCCCGTCGATGTGGGCATCGGCGAGATCGAGGACCTCGACGATGCCGAGTGGCAGGCCACCTTCGACATCGGCACGCTCAGCGCCGTACGTTGCGTCCGTGCCGCGCTGCCGCTCCTGCGCGGGGCTGACTGGGCGCGCATCGTCAACGTCTCGGCCCACTCGACCAAGCGGCAGACACCCGGCCTCGCGGCGTACACCGCATCGAAGGCCGCGCTCACGAGCGTCAGCAAGAACCTGTCGGCGTCACTCGCTCCTGAGGGCATCCTCGTCAACACGGTGTCGCCCGGCTCGTTCCTGTCGGCGGGCATGAAGGGGTACCTGGCCGCGCTGCCCCCCGAGCGGGGCGTCGATCCGAACAGCCTCGAAGACGCGATGCGGGTGATCGCCGAGGACTTCGGCCATCCCGCGCAGCTGCCTCGCGCCGGCGACCCGTCGGAGATCGGCCCGGTCATCTGCTTCGTCGGCAGCCGGATCAACACCTACATGACCGGCGCCAACGTCAACGTCGACGGCGGTTCCGACTTCTGCTGACCGATCGAGCGCGGACTGCTTGTTCTGGCTGGACACGTACGCCGAATAGCCCGTGTCTTCCCAGCCAGTTCGGTAGTGGGGCGCGGTGAGGCGTGGCTTCGTCAGCGGGTGAGGCCGACCGGTCGGTCCTCGGTCCAGTCGGTGCGCACCTCGCGGTCGGCGATCGCCCAACCGTCCGCGGTGCGCACGTAGCGGTCGAGGTAGCGGATCTCGAGGATGTGGTCCGTGGCGGCGCCGTCCTCGGCGACCGTGATGTGGTGGGCCGAGCAGTACGTGGTCCCCGTGGCGGCGATGCCGTCGATCACCGCGTGGTGGGTCGTGACGTGGTGCAACGTGCGGTCGTAGCGAGCGAGGCGATCGGGGATGGTGCGGATCTCCCCACGGCCCCCGTACGTGCGCAGGACCGCGCCACTCGGATCGATCACGTGGAGCTGTGCGTCGGTGGTGAAGCACGCCGCGAAGCCCAAGGAGTCGCGCCGGTCGGCGCTGATCGCGTAGGCCCATACGAGATCGTGGATGGCGAGGCGATCGTCCGAGAGGGTCACGGGGGTGACAGTAGTGTCAGGCCGCCGGGTGGATCGCCCGGCCGGATAGGGGAACGAGTCGGCCGATCGTGGCCCGGGAGCCGGGTGCGAAGAGACGAGCCGGCCGAAGGGGACCAGATGCGTGCACCGACCAGTCGATCGAGCAGGAGCGAGTCGGGCGACCTCCGGGTCGGGCGCATCGACCGACGGGTCCGATTCATCGCCGCGGGTATCGCCCTGGTCCTGCTCGTGGCGACGGGATGCGGGGCCGATCAGGACTCGGGTCGTCACGGTCCCGAAGCGGCGACGAACGCGACGGTCGATCCATCGCTCGCTGTTCCGGGCGCGCCGCCCGAGGTCGCCGAACACGACGCCGACTGGCCGCTGCCGGGGCGCGACTACGCCAACTCGCGCGCCGTGCTCGACTCGCCCATCAGCAAGGCCACGATCGATCGACTCGAGGTGGCCTGGTCGACTCCGCTCGAGGGCCCGGGTTCGCTCGGCAACTCGTCGACCACCCCGATCATCCTCGGTGAAACCATCTACATCCAGGACTTGTCGAGCAACATCCGCGCCTTCGATCGCTCCTCGGGCAAGCTGCGGTGGGAGCGTCGCTACGACCAGTCGCAGATCGGGCCGAGCGGCGTGGCCGTCGGATGGGACAAGGCCTTCGCCACCAAGGGCTCGCGCGAGATCGTCGCGCTCGACCGCGCCACGGGTCAGGAGCTGTGGGCGACGCTGCTCCCACAGACCGAGACCGAGGGCATCTCGATCCAGCCGCAGGTGTACGGCGACCTCGTGTTGGCGAGCACCGTGCCCATCAGCCTGAACGGCCTCTTCGTCGGCGGCGACCGCGGCACGCTCTTCGCGCTGAAGGTCGACACGGGCGAGATCGCGTGGTCGTTCGACACCATCGAGGGCGACGGTGTGTGGGGCAACCCGATCAACTCGGGTGGAGGCTCCTGGTACCCGCCCGCCGTCGACCCCGAAGCAGGCAGAGTCTACTGGGGCACCGGCAACCCGTCGCCGTTCCCGGGAACGCCCGAGTTCCCCAACGCCACGAGCCGGCCGGGCGACAACCTGTACACGAACTCGGTGCTGGCCATCGTCGCCGCGTCGGGTCAGCTCGATTGGTACAACCAGGCCAGTCCGCACGACCTGTTCGACCACGACCTGCAGCTCACCGCGATCGCGACGGTGGGGGAGGGCGACGAGACCCGGCAGGTGATCATCGGGGCCGGCAAGGCGGGTCGGATCATCGGGCACGATCCGGTCAGCGGCGAGGTGCTGTTCGACACGAAGGTCGGGGTGCACGAGAACGACACGCTCACCGAGCTCACCGGCCCGACCCGGGTCCTGCCGGGCACGTACGGCGGCATCCTCACCCCTCCTGCCGTCGCCGAGGGCAAGGTGTACGCCGCGCTGAACAACGCGCCGAGCACGCTGTCACCCGACGAGCCCCACTACCTCGGTGGTGACCTCGGCACGATGGACGGCGAGGTCGTCGCCGTCGATGCCTCGAACGGCGCGGTCCTGTGGAGCACGAAGGTCCCGGGCGATCCCCTCGGCGGCACCCTGGTCCTGTCCGACCTCGTCATCACGGGCACCTACCAGGGGGTCCTCTACGCCCTCGATCGGGCCACGGGCGAGATCGTGTGGACCCAGGAGCTGCCCGCGGACCTCACGGGCATCAACGGTTGGCCGGCGGCGACAGCCGACGGCGACCTGGTCTGGCCCATCGGCGCGATGGGTCCCAGCCAACTCGTCACCTTCCGTCTCCGCGAGGAGTAGCACGCCCCCGGAACTCGTCTGGTCGGGGGTGGTCGTTTGCGTATCTCGCGTGTTGTGGTGTCTCGGGTTACGCATGCGACGGAAAGGGTTCTGGGTCGCTGAACGGGCGTTCGTCGAGGTGACCGGAGGTTCACCGCGGCGGTAGGGTCGTCGGCTGATCGCATCGGCCGGACCCCGGCGTCGGGCCCAGATCGGTCGCCCCCGCCTCATCTGTCACGCAGGAGACTTGATGCCCATCGATCCCAGCAAGGTCGGCACGACCACGGAGCCGCGCACGGTGGCGTGGACGTCGAAGGACTCGCTCATCTACGCCCTGGGCGTCGGCGCCGGGGTCGACGACCTCGCGTTCACGACCGAGAACTCGATCGGGGTCGACCAGCGGGCATATCCGACCCAGGCGGTCACCCTGGGTGGGCTCGATCCCGCCGTGCTCGCCATGGTGGGGGACTACGACCGTCGCATGATCGTGCACGGTGAGCAGTACGTGGAGCTCCACGCGCCGCTGCCGGTCGAGGGGACGATCGAGGTGAGCACCGAGGTCACCGGGCTGCACGACAAGGGCAAGGGGGCGGTCATCGAGGTCACCTCCCGGTCGGTCGACGCCGAGACCAAGGCGCCCCTGTTCACGCTCGTCACGTCGCTGTTCGTGCGCGGCGAGGGTGGCTTCGGCGGCACTCCGGGGCCCGACAAGAGCGCCAACGAGGCGCCTGACCGCGACCCCGACCTCACGGTCTCGGTGCCGATCCGCGAGGACCAGGCCCTGATCTACCGCCTGGCCGGCGATCGCAACCCGCTGCACAGCGATCCGACGTACGCCCAGAAGGTCGGCTTCGACAAGCCGATCCTGCACGGGCTCGCCACCTACGGCATCACCGCCCGCGTCCTCCTCGACGCGCTTGTCGACTCCGACCCCGATCGGCTCCGATCCGTCGACGGCCGCTTCACCAAGCCGGTGGTGCCGGGCGAGACGCTCTCGGTGAAGGTGTGGAAGCTCGACGACACTGCTGCCCTCTTCGCCGTCGAGGGCGAGGACGGCCGATCGGTCCTGTCCGCCGGTCGTGTGACCTTCTCCTGACCCGGGCAACGGCCTGCCTGCGCACCCCGACCCGATCCCCGCTCCCGCACCCCGACCCGATCCCCGCTCCCCGCTCCCGCACCCCGACCCGATCCCCGCACCCCGCTCCCGAGGACAGGCCCGAGACGACCACGATGACGAACTGGAACTACGCCGACATCTGGGGCGAGATCGCCCGACTCCAGCCCGATCTCCCCGCGCAGGCGCAGGGCGATCGCCGGTTCACCTGGGCCGAGTTCGACGCCCGTGCCAACGGGCTGGCCAACGCACTGCGGGCCGCCGGGCTCGCCCGGAACGCCAAGGTGGCGCAGTACCTGCCCAACCGTCCCGAGTACCTCGAGTCGGTGTTCGCCGCGTTCAAGGTGGCGATGTCGCCGGTCAACACCAACTACCGCTACGTCGAGGACGAGCTCGTCTACCTGTGGGACGACGCCGACGCCGAGGCCGTGGTGGTGGCCGGGTCGTTCGTCGAACGTGCCGGTGCGGTCCGCGCTCGGGTGCCGGGCGTCAAGCTCTGGATCTGGGTCGACGACGGCACCGCGGCCTGCCCCGACTGGGCCACCCCCTACGAGGACCTCATCGCGGTCGACCAGTCGCCGGCGCGCCCCGACGAGCCGCGGACCGGCGACGACCTCTACCTCATCTACACCGGCGGGACGACCGGCATGCCCAAGGGCGTCATGTGGCGCCAGGACGACCTGTGGGGGATCCTCAACCGCGCCGCGGCGGTTCGCTACCCCGAGGACGGCGGGCCCGCCGACATCGCCGGAATCCTGCCGCCGCCCTCGGAGCCTCGCCGTTCGCTCATCCCGTGTGCGCCGCTGATGCACGGCGCGGCGGCCTTCGCGGCGTTCACGATGCTCAGCGGTGGTGGCACGATCGTGCACCTCAGCGGCAAGGGCTTCGACCCGGTCGAGCTGCTCGACACCGTGGAGCGGGAGCGCGTGACCGACATCGCCATCGTGGGCGACGTGTTCGCCCAACCGATCGTCGATCAGCTCGACGCCAACCCCGGGCGGTGGGACCTCCAGTCCCTCGTGCTCGCCATCTCGTCGGGCGTCATGTGGTCGGCGCCGGTCAAGGCGGCGATGTGCGAGCACATCCCCGGCCTGCTCTGCGTCGACACGCTCGGTTCGTCCGAGGCGGTCGGTGTCGCCCGCTCGGTGTCGTCGAAGAAGAAGACCGCCTCGACGGCTGGGTTCACGCTGAGCGACGACAGCCGGGTCATCACCGAGGACGGCCGCATGGTCGAACCGGGCTCCGGCGAGGTCGGCATGTTGGCGCTGCGGGGTCGGTCGCCGATCGGGTACTACAAGGACGAGGCGAAGTCGGCCCGCACGTTCCCGGTCATCGACGGCGTGCGCTACTCGGTGCCCGGTGATCTGGCCACGGTGGATGCGGGCGGCAAGATCCAGCTGTTGGGCCGGCAGTCGGCGTGCATCAACACGGGTGGCGAGAAGGTCTTCCCCGAGGAGGTCGAGGAGGCCCTGAAGCTGGCGCCGCAGGTGTTCGACGCCGTCGTGGTCGGTGTGCCCGACGAGCGGTTCGGCGAGGTGGTCTTCGCGGTGGTGGCCCCGGCCGAGGGTGGAGTCATCGACGAGGCGGCACTGAAGGTGCACCTCAAGGACAAGTTGGCCGGCTACAAGGCGCCCAAGGGCTACCTGGTCGTTCCCTCGGTCGAGCGTGGCCCCAACGGCAAGGTGGATCACCCGCGCTGGAAGCAGGCCGCCATCGAGGCCGTCGCGGCCCGGTGACCGACCGCCGTGCGATCTCGGCGCTCCTCGTCGTGTTCGGGCTCACCATCGCCGGGTTCGGGTGTTCGAGTGCGGGCGACGGTGGATCCTCGGCGTCGACGAACGCTCGTGAGGCGAGCGATGCAGACGACCCTGCCGGTGTCGCCGACGCTGCCGGTGTCGCCGACCCCCATGACCTCTACGTCGCCGCGTGCGCGGAGGAGATGGAGGTTGGTCCGGGCATCGATCTACCGGACGAGCTGGCGGAGATCTCGGGGATCGCACCGTCATCCGAACGCTCCGACGTGGTCTGGGCGGTCGGCGACGGAGGCAGCGCTGCGTCGGTCTTCGCCGTCGACCTCGATGGGAACCTCGTCACGACGGTTGCGCTCGAGGGGGTCGACAACAACGACTGGGAGGACCTGGCCACAGGTCCGGCCCTCGACGGATCCGGGGCGACCTGGCTGTACGTCGCCGACATCGGCGACAACACGTCGGAGCGGGAGCGGATAC
>CAZALT010000181.1:0-6761 GCA_964485515.1 uncultured Rhabdothermincola sp.
GCGCCGCACCACGGGCAGCTCGCCGATGTCGGGAAGTGCCGACGTGTGCAGCTCGCGCACTCGCCTCCGATGAGCCCGTCGGCGTCGAAGAAGCCTTCGGCGACCCAGGTCGTTCCGGTGTCCGCTGTCCCCAAATCAGGCATGCGGCCAGCCTAGGCCGGACCCTGAGCAGTCGCCCAGCAGCGCGGGCCGCCATCGCGGCGAGCACCGCGTGGCCGAGAACTTCCCGAACGTCGGATCCGAGCTACGGCAGGGTGAGGATCTTCGGGCCGTCTGGGGTGATGGCGATGGTGTGCTCGAAGTGGGCGCTGAGCTCGCCGTCGGCGGTCACCACGCTCCAGTCGTCGTCGAGCAGGTCCGTCGCGGGCGAGCCGACGTTGACCATCGGCTCGACGGCGAACACGTAGCCGTTGCGCAGCTTCATGCCCGAACCGGCGGCGCCGTAGTTGGGCACCTCGGGCTTCTCGTGCATGGCTCGGCCGATGCCGTGACCGACGTACTCGCGCACGATCGAGAAGCCGGCCGCTTCGGCGGCGGACTGCACGGCGTGGCCCAGGTCGCCCATGCGGTTGCCGTCGACCATCTGGGCGATGCCGGCGAACAACGACGCCTCAGTGGCCTCGAGGAGGCGACGGGCTGTGTCGCTGATCGTGCCCACCCCGGCGGTGAAGGCAGCATCGCCGTGCCAGCCGTCGACGATCGCGCCGCAGTCGATGGAGATGATGTCGCCCTCGACCAGCTCGTACTCGCCCGGGATGCCGTGCACGACCATGTCGTTGGGCGACGCGCAGATGACCGCGGGATAGGGCGGGTTGCTGTAGCCGAGGAAGTTGGACGTGGCGCCTCGTCGGGCCAGCACATCTCGGCCGACGGCATCGAGCTGGAGCGTCGTGACTCCGGGCCTGATCGCCTCGCGGATCTTCTCGTGCATCTCGGCGACGACGAGACCCGCCTTGCGCATCTTGGCGATGTCACCTGGTGAACGTCTCACAGGTTCGATCGCTTCACGGCACCCCGCTCACGACCACCGACGCGAACTGGCTGGGAAGACCCGGGCCATTCGGCGTACGTGTCCAGCCAGTTCGAGCCAGTTCGAGCAAGGTCGGTCAGCGGCCCAGCTGGGCGTCGATGGCGGCGATGAGCCGAGAGGTGATCTCGTCGGGCGTGCCCAGGCCGTCGACGGTGATGAGCAGGCCCTTGGCCTCGAACCACTCGATGGCCGGCACCGTCTCGCTGAGGTAGGCGTCGAGGCGGCGCCGGATGCTCTCGGGGTTGTCGTCGGCACGGCCCCGGCCGACCATGCGCTCCATCACGACGTCCTCGGCGACGTCGATGTTCACGGCGAGATCGATGGGCGTCAGTCCGACCAGCGCCTCGGCCTGCACCAGGGTGCGGGGGAACCCGTCGAGCAGGAAGCCCTTGGTCACGACATCGTCCTGGGCGAAGCGCTCCTCGATGACCGACAACATGACGTCGTCGGGCAGGAGCTTGCCGTCGTCGATGTAACCCTTCGCTTCGAGACCGACGGGGGTGCCCGCCTCGGCCGCGGCGCGGAGCATGTCGCCGGTGGAGATGTGGGGCGCGTCGTAGTGCTCGGCGAGCTTGACGCACTGGGTGCCCTTGCCCGCACCCTGGCGGCCGAAGACCAGGAGCCGCGCGCTCATTTCAGGAACCCCTCGTAGTTGCGCATCATCAGCTGGCTGTCGATCTGCTTCATCGTCTCGAGGGCGACACCCACGGCGATGAGGATGGAGATGCCCGAGAACGAGACGGCGATGGCGGGCAGGAACGACGCCAGCAGCAGCGGCGGGACCAAGGCCACCGCGGTGATGAACAGGGCGCCGGGCAAGGTGATGCGGGACAGGACCTTGGCCAGGTAGGCCTCGGTCTGCGGTCCGGGACGGATGCCCGGGATGAAGCCACCTTGCTTGCGCAGCGTGTCGGCCTGCTTGGCGGGGTCGAAGGTGATGGCGGTGTAGAAGTAGGCGAACCCGATGATGAGGAGCCCGAAGATGATCAGGTGCACCGGGTCGTTGGGCTTCTGCACGTGGTCCTCGATGAACTTGCGCACGTTCTGGCCCCACCCGTCCTCGGGCAGCAGTCCGGCGATGAGCTGGGGCAGGTACAGCACCGAGCTGGCGAAGATGATGGGGATGACGCCGGCCTGGTTGACCTTGAGCGGGATGTAGGTGCTCTGACCGCCGTAGGTGCGCCGACCCACGACCCGCTTGGCGAACTGCACGGGGATGCGGCGCTGGCCCTGCTCGACGAACACGATGGCGACGAGGATCAAGAGGAACGCCGCCAGGGTCATGATCAGCGCGCCCCATCCGCCGCTGGCCTTGATGTTCGAACCTTGCGACGGCAAGGTGCTGACGACCGAGGCGAAGATCAGCAACGACATGCCGTTGCCGATGCCGCGCTGGGTGATGAGCTCCCCAATCCACATGAGCAGCGCCGTGCCCGCCGTGAGCGTGAGCACGATCAGCAGCACCTTCCAGACGTTGAAGTCCGGGATGAGGTCCTGGCCCGTGCTGTTGGCTTGCCCGAAGCCGCTGCCGCCGTTGTGGAACAGGTAGGTGAATCCCGTCGCCTGCATAACGGCGATGCCGATGGTGACGTAACGGGTCCACTGCGTGATCTTGCGCTGACCGACCGCACCCTGCTCCTGCCACTGCTCGAGCTTGGGGATCACCACCGCCAGGATCTGCATGATGATCGACGAGGTGATGTAGGGCATGATGCCGAGCGCGAACACGGCGAACTGCGTGAGCGCCCCACCCGAGAACAGCGACAGCAGCGAGAGCAGGCCTCCCTGTTCGGCCTGTTCCCGGATCGTCTTCAGCACGGTGATGTCGATGCCGGGCACCGGCACGTGCGCGCCGAATCGGTAGATGAGGATCATCAAGAACGTGAACAGGATCTTGTTCCTGAGATCACGAACTCGGAAGACGTTGCGCAGGTTGGAGAACACGGTTACTCCCAAATCCCCCCGTTGGGATCAGCCTTCCCCGGTCGGGGCAGGCTGCACGGACCGATCAGCGGTTGGTGAGGTGGTTGCCCTTGGCGGGGGGACGACGGTCTCCCCATGGCAGCGGCAGGACCTCGACGGTACCGCCCGCGGCGGTGATGGCAGCCTCGGCCGACTTCGAGAAGCCGTGGGCCTTGACCGTGACCGCGCGGGTGATCGTGCCCCGGCCGAGCACCTTGAGGTGCGCGCCCTTGTGGGCCAGACCGCTGGCGAGCAACGACTCGGGATCGACGACGTCGAGACCCGACGCTTCGATGGCATCGAGGTTGATGGCCTGGTACTCGACGCGGAACGGGTTCTTGAAGCCCTTGAGCTTCGGGACCCGGATCTGCAGCGGGAGCTGACCGCCCTCGAAGCCGGCGGGGATGGTGCCTCGGGCCTTCTGACCCTTGGTGCCGCGGCCTGCGGTCTTGCCGCCCTTGCCGCCGATGCCGCGCGCCACGCGCTTGCGACGCCTGTTGGAGCCCTCAGCGGGCTTCAGATCATGGACCTTCATGCGGATTCTCCGACACTCGATTGTGCAGGCGAGACTTCTTCGACGGTGATGAGGTGCGGAACCCGGGCGATCATGCCGCGGATCTCGGGACGGTCGGGGAGCACGTGGCTCTTGCCGATGCGCCCGAGGCCCAGCGCGCGCAGGGTGCCGCGGTGCTTGGGCTTGGAGCCGATTGCCGAACGGACCTGGGTGACCTTCAGATCGGACATCACGCCACCTCGGAGGGGGCCGCATGCGGCCCGCGCTCGGATTCCTTGTAGGCCTCGAGGAGGCCCTTCGGAACGAAGTCCTCGGCGTCGAGGCCACGAAGCTCGGCCACGTGATCGGGACGGCGCAACGAGGCGAGCCCGTTGATGGTCGCCCGGGCCACGTTGATGTGGTTGGACGAACCCATCGACTTGCAGAGCACGTCGTGGATGCCGGCCTCTTCGAGGATGGCGCGAGCGGCACCGCCGGCGATGACGCCGGTACCGGGAGCGGCCGGCTTCATGAGGACCTTGCCGGCACCCATGCGCCCGATGATCGGGTGCGTGATGGTCGATCCGGCCAGCGGAACCGAGAAGAGGTTCTTGCGGGCCTCTTCGGTGCCCTTCTGGATGGCCAGCGGGACTTCCTTGGCCTTGCCGTAGCCCAGACCGACCCGACCGGCGCCGTCGCCGATCACGACGAGCGCGGTGAACGAGAAGCGACGACCGCCCTTGACCACCTTGGCCACGCGGTTGATGTTGATGACTCGTGACTCGCGCAGCTGCGGGCCGTCGTCGGCGTTGGCGTTGAACCTGGGGGACATCAGAACTCCAGTCCGGCTTCGCGGGCAGCGTCGGCGACTGCGGCGACACGCCCGTGGTAGAGGTTGCCGCCGCGGTCGAACACCACTCGTTCGACGCCGACGGCCTTGGCGCGGTCTGCCACGAGCTGACCGACCTTGGTGGCGGCGTCGGCGTTGCCGGTCGCGCCACCTTTGAGATCGGCCTCGACCGTGGAGGCCGATGCCAGCGTGCGGCCGTCGACGTCGTCGATGACCTGCGCGCTGATGTGCTTGTTGGAACGGAACACCGCGAGGCGCGGGCGTTCGGCCGTGCCGCGCACGTGCTTGCGAACACGGTTGTGGCGGCGGATGCGGGCCACGCGCTTCTGCTTGGCTGGATCGCTCACTTCGCTGCCTTTCCGGCCTTGCGCAAGATGCGCTCGTTGGCGTACTTGACGCCCTTGCCCTTGTACGGCTCGGGCTTGCGGAACGCCCGGATGTTCGCCGCGGTCTGACCGACCGCCTCCTTGTCGATGCCGATCACGCCCACCTGGGTGGGCGACGCCAGCTCGAAGGTGACGCCCTCAGGCGCGGTGATCGACACGGGGTGGCTGAAGCCGAGCGCGAGCTCGAGCGTGCTTGGGCCCTTGGCCGTGGCGCGGTAACCGACGCCGACGATCTCGAGGTCCTTGCGGAAGCCATCGGTGACGCCGAGGACCATGTTGTTGACGAGCGAGCGGGCCAGGCCGTGCAGGGCCCGGTTCTGGCGCTCGTCGTTGGGGCGTTCGACGAGGAGCTCGCCCTCGTCCTGGCGGATGGTGATGGGGCTGGGCAGCTCACGGTCGAGCGTGCCCTTGGGGCCCTTCACCGTGACGTGCTGGCCCGAGATGGAGATGTCGACACCACTCGGGATCGTGATGGGGGCGCGACCTACGCGTGACACAGGGCCTCCGTTACCAGACGAAGCAGAGGATCTCGCCGCCCATGCGACGCTTGCGCGCCTCACGGTCGGACATGAGCCCCTGGCTGGTGGACAGGACAGCAACCCCGAGGCCACCGAGGACCCGCGGGATCTTGTCGGCCTTCGTGTAGACACGGAGGCCGGGCTTCGAGACGCGCTTGACGCCCGAGATGACCCGCTCCCGCTCCGGCGAGTAGCGCATCTCCACGATGAGCGAGCTGCCGGGGCGGTCGGTGTTGTCCTCGACGTGGAAGCTCTCGATGTAACCCTCGCTCTTGAGGATCTGGGCGAGTGCCACCTTGAGGTTGGAAGATGGCATGCGGACCTCGTCGTGCATCGCAACGTTGGCGTTGCGGATGCGGGTCAGCATGTCGGCGATGGGATCGGTCATGGTCATGTGTTCTCTCCCCTCACCAGCTGGCCTTCTTGAGACCGGGAATCTCACCTGCGTGAGCCATGTCACGCAGGCAGACCCGGCACAAGTGGAACTTGCGGTACACCGAATGCGGACGGCCGCACTTCTGGCAGCGGGTGTAGGCCCGAACCTTGAACTTCGGCGTCTTGTTCGCCTTGTTGATGAGCGCCTTCTTGGCCATTTCTACTGCTGCCCTTCACGCTTGAACGGGAAGCCGAATGCGACCAGCAGGGCGCGTCCTTCGGCGTCGGTACGTGCGGTCGTCACGATGGTGATGTCCATGCCCCGGGTGCTGTCGACCTTGTCGTACTCGATCTCGGGGAAGATCAGTTGCTCGGACACACCGAACGTGTAGTTGCCGTGTCCGTCGAACGAGTTGGCCGGGAGGCCACGGAAGTCGCGGATGCGGGGGATGGCCAGGCTCACGAGCCGGTCGTAGAACTCCCACATGCGGTCGTTGCGCAACGTGACCTTGGCCCCGATGGCGTTGCCCTCACGCAGCTTGAACGCCGCGATCGACTTCTTCGCTCGGGTCGTCGCCGGCTTCTGGCCCGTGATGCGCTCGAGGTCGGAGATGGCGCCCTGGAGCAGCGACGACTGCGCCAGCGCGGCGCCGACACCCATGTTGACGACGATCTTGGAGAGTCGGGGGACCTCCATGATGTTGTCGAGCTCGAGGGTCTCCTTGAGCTGGGTCCGGATCTCGGTGTCGTAGCGCTGCTTGAAGCGGGGGCGCTCCTGGGTGGACGTGCTCATGAGAGGTCCCCTTCGCACTTGCGGCAGATGCGGGTCTTGGTGCCGTCGGCGTCGATGCGGTAGCCGACCCGGGTCGGCTTGCCGCAGGAGGAGCAGATGATCGCGACGTTGGAGACCGCGATGGGCATCTCCTTGTCGATGATCCCGCCCTGTTGCGTGGAGCGCGTGGGCTTCTGGTGCTTCTTGGCGACGTTGATCCCGTCGACGATCACCTTGTCCTTGGCGGGGTAGGCGAACGTGACGGTGCCCTCGCGGCCCTTGTCCTTGCCGGCGAGCACCTTCACCCGGTCGCCCTTCTTGATCTTCATCACAGCACCTCCGGTGCCAGCGACACGATGCGCATGAACTTCTTGT
>CAZALT010000182.1:0-4701 GCA_964485515.1 uncultured Rhabdothermincola sp.
TGCGAGAGGTCGTCGTCGGAGCGACGACGCTGATCCTCGCCGCGCTCGGAGCCCGGCGCATCGACGTCACCTGGTTCGGCAAGGCCGGGACGTTCTGCCTGATGTTCACCTTCCCGCTCTTCCTCGCGAGCACCAGCGACATCTCGAGCGCGCCGATCCTCGAGGCGTTCGCATGGATGATCGGCGTTCCGGGCCTCGTGCTCTCGATCTACGCCGCCATCCGCTACGTGCCGATGGCACGGACCGCGCTGCGTCTCGGTCGGGCCGACCGAGCCACAGCCGGAGCGGGCTGACTTTTGGCAACAGCGGCACCCGTCCGCGGCACCCGTCCGGGGGCGGAAGCTTCGGCGGTGATGCCGATCAGTCCCGTCCACCGTGGTGTCGAGCGATGAGGGCGGCGGGGTAGCGTTGTCGTCACAGCACGTCGACGAGAGGACCCGATGAAGGCAGTCATCATGGCCGGCGGCGAGGGCACCCGACTCCGCCCGCTCACGTCGAACACCCCCAAGCCGATGCTGCCCCTGGTCAACCGGCCGATGATGGAGCACATCATCGGCCTGTTGAAGCGACACGGCGTCGACGAGATCGTCGTCACGGTCGCCTTCCTGGCCAAGAACATCGAGAACTACTTCGGTGACGGCTCCGAGTTCGGGGTGAGCATCGTCTACGCCACCGAGGAGACCCCACTCGGCACTGCCGGGTCGGTGCGCAACGCCATGGAGCACCTCGACGAGCGCTTCATCGTGATCTCCGGCGACGTGCTCACCGACGTCGATCTGCAAGCCATCATCAAGGTCCACGAGGACAACGAGGCGATCGCGACGATCGGCCTCGTCCACGTCGAGAACCCCCTCGAGTTCGGCATCGTCATCACCAAGGAGGACGGCTCGATCGAGCGGTTCCTCGAGAAGCCCACCTGGGGCGAGGTGTTCAGCGACACCATCAACACGGGCATCTTCGTGCTCGAGCCCGAGATCTTCGACTACATCGAGGCCGACCGATCCGTCGACTTCTCGGGGGAGGTGTTCCCCAAGCTCCTCGAGGAGGGTCGTCCGCTCTACGGGGCGATCGCCGAGGGCTACTGGGAAGATGTCGGCACCCTCGAATCCTATGTGGGTGCCCACAAGGACATCCTCGACGCCAAGGTTCAGGTCGACATCCCCGGCTTCGAGGTGCGCCCCGGTGTCTGGCTCGGCGAGGGGGCCGAGATCCACCCCGACAGCGATGTGCTCGGCCCCGCCGTGATCGGCGACAACTGCCGCATCGAGCAGGGTGCGACGCTTCGGGCCTACACCGTGCTCGGCGCCAACGTGCGGGTGCGGAGCGAGTCGACCCTCGAACGCAGCGTCGTGCACGACAACGCCTATCTCGGTCACGGCGTGCGCCTCCGCGGCACGGTGGTCGGGCGTTCGTGCGACCTGCGCAACGGGGTGCGCACCGAGGAGGGCGTGGTCATCGGCGACGACACCTTCGTCGGCGAGGACGCGCTGCTGGCCAGCGACGTGAAGGTGTACCCGTTCAAGACGATCGAGGCCGGCGCCACGGTCAACCAGTCGATCGTGTGGGAGTCGCGGGGTGCCCGCAGCCTCTTCGGGCGCACCGGCATCGCCGGTCTGGCCAACGTCGACATCACACCCGAGCTGGCCACCCGCGTGGCCATGGCATACGGCAGCACGCTCAAGAGCGGGCAGCAGGTCATCACCTCACGCGACTCATCGCGTTCGGCTCGCATGTTGAAGCGCTCGGTCATGGCCGGACTCAACGCCGTCGGCATCACGGTGGAAGACCTCGAGGTGGCATCGGTTCCCGTCACCCGGTTCGTCACCCGACGCCCCGCCCAGGGCGGTGGGCTCACCGTGCGGTTGCTGGAAGGCGATCCGCAGTCGGTCATCATCCGCTTCTTCGACGCCGACGGCCTCGACATCACCGAGGACCAGCAACGCAAGATCGAGCGCCTCTTCAACCGGGAGGACTTCCGCCGGGTGTTCCCGGCCGAGATCGGCGACATCGGCTTCGCCCCACGTGCCCTCGAGCACTACGCCACGGCGCTCGAGCGCACGGTGGACATCGACACGATCCGCTCGCGGCGCTTCAAGGTCGTCATCGACTACGCCTACGGCTCCACCTCGCTCGCCATGCCCAACGTGTTGGCCAAGCTCGGGCTGGAAGCGCTTGCCGTCAACCCGTTCATCTCGACGGCGGGCGTCATCGGCCTCGACGTCTCGTCCCACGCGTCGACGGTGTCGAACCTGGTCCGCACCTCGGGGTCGGCGCTGGGGGGTGTGCTCGATCCCGACGGCGAGCAGCTCACGCTCATCGACGACAGCGGCCATGTCCTCTCGCCCATCGAAGCGCTGCTGGCCATCCTCACCTTGCTGCCGGGAAAGCTGGTCGGGACGAAGGTGGCCCTGCCCGTCTCCACCACCCAGCGCGCCCAGGAGCTCCTGGCCCCGCACGGCATCGAGGTCGTGTGGACCAAGCTCTCGACGTCAGCGCTGATGGATGCAGCCTCTGATCCCGACATCGGCTTCGCGGCCAACGAGCAGGGCAAGTTCATCCTCCCCGAGTTCCTTCCCGGCTTCGACGCAGCCGCGACCTTCGTCAAGGTGCTCGATCTGCTCGCCGCCGCCGACACGACGCTGTCCGAGGTCGTCGCCGCGCTGCCCCGGGTGCACATCGTCCACGAGACGGTCGTGACCCCATGGGACCAAAAGGGTGCCGTGATGCGCACGCTGATGGAGTCCAGCAAGGATCGCGAGGTCCACCTGGTCGACGGCGTCAAGGTCCACCACGACTCGGGTTGGGCCCTCGCCACCCCCGACCCCGAGGAGCCGTTCACCCATGTGTGGGCCGAGGCGGACAGCGATGCGGCTGCCACGCGGCTCGCCCAGGAGTACGTGCGCCGGATTCGCCAGTTGCTTCGCTGAGGCGACGACCGACGATCGATGACCGACGATCGCTCCTGGCCGTTCGATCAACCCTCGTGCCGGCGTCGAGGCTTGTTCCGCGAGTCTGAACCAGCACCAGCGGCGCCTGCAGTTGGCCCCACGTCAAAGGTCCTATGTTGAGGGTTGACCGGATCGGGTAGCGTGCGGCGATGGACTTGCCCGACGACCTGCGGTATTCGAAAGACCACGAGTGGATCCGCCTCGAGGATGGCAACGTGCGGGTCGGCATCACCGACTACGCGCAGGACGCGCTCGGCGACGTCGTCTACATCGAGGTGCCGTCGGTCGACGCGGTGGTGGCGGCCGACGACAAGATCAGCGAGGTCGAATCCACCAAGTCGGTGAGCGACATCTACGCCCCCGTCGGCGGCACGGTCATCGCGGTGAACGAGGATCTCAACGATGCGCCCGAGCTCGTCAACGACGAGCCGTACGGGGGCGGTTGGATCTGCGTCATCGCCCCGAGCGATCCGGCCGAGATCGACGGCCTGCTCAGTCCCGATGCCTATCGGGAACTCGTGGGGGAGTAGGCCCGAACCGATGGCTGACGTGTTCTGCAACAACTGCGGGCATCGCAACCCACCGGGTTCGAACTTCTGCTCGTCCTGCGGCGCGATCCTCGAGACCGCCGTGTCCGAGAACACCACCATCACGTTCCACCCGACGCTCCCTTCCGACCCGGTCGACGAGCCGATCTCGGTCGAGCTCGACGTGTCCGACGACGCGGTCATGGTGGTCACGCAGGGCAGCAAGGCCGGGTCGCGGTTCGTGCTCGACGAGCCGGTCACGACGGCCGGTCGGCACCCCGACAGCGACATCTTCCTCGACGACATCACGGTGTCTCGCCGCCACGCCGAGGTCATCCGCACCGCCGAAGGGTTCCTCGTGCGCGACGTGGGCTCGCTCAACGGCACCTACGTGAACCGGGAGCGAATCGACGAATTGGCGTTGTCCAACGGCGACGAGGTGCAGGTGGGCAAGTTCAAGTTGGTGTTCTTCTTCGGGACCGGCGAAGCTCCGTGACCGATCACGATCTGAGGTCCGGGGTGGGTGGTGCGCAATGGGTGGCCGGGGTGACACCGTGACGACACGGGCACATCTGTCGATCGGGGAGGTGCTGAGCCTCCTGCAGGACGAGTTCCCCGACATCACCATCTCCAAGATCCGGTTCCTCGAGAGCCAAGGGCTCCTCGATCCCGAGCGCACGCCTTCGGGGTACCGGAAGTTCTACGAGAAGGACATCGACCGCCTGCGCTGGATCCTCGTGCAGCAGCGCGAGAACTTCCTGCCGCTCAAGGTCATCAAAGACCGCCTCGTGTCGGGCGATCTCGACGAGCCGACGCTCGACTTCACCGGAACCGCCGACGAGCCGCCCCCCGACTTCGCCGATTCGCCCGACGTCGAGGAGGCCGTCGAGATCGAGGGGGCCGTCGCGGCCTCGCCGAACGCCGACCCGAACCCCGATCTTGTGGCCGAGCCCGAGCCCGACTCAGTCGTCGTCGCCGAGTTGGTCGAGGTACCTGCGTCGCCGTCCCCGTCAGCGGTCTCATCGTCAGCGCCGTCGTCGCCCCCGGACGTGGAGCACGAAGGCGAGGCCGTAGCTGGTCCGGCCCCCGGCAAACGCCGGCGCACTCGCACCCGTTCGTCGGGAGCGTCCAACCCGTCTGCCGCCGAGCCGTCTGCCGCCGAGCCGTCTGCCGCCGAGCCGTCTGCCGCCGAACTGGGCGCCGCGGTGCTCGACGGCAGCGAGTCG
>CAZALT010000182.1:4801-6739 GCA_964485515.1 uncultured Rhabdothermincola sp.
CGCCGAGCCGTCTGCCGCCGAACTGGGCGCCGCGGTGCTCGACGGCAGCGAGTCGGCGGTCAGCCTCACGCTCGACGAGCTCATCGCGGCGTCGGGCCTCACCTCCCGCCAGGTCGGCGAGCTGGAGCGCTACGGGCTCATCGCCGGCAAGAACCTCGGCAGCTCGACCACCTACGACGAAGATGTGCTCGTCATCGCACGCCTGTCCCGGTCGTTCATGTCCCACGGCGTCGAGCCCCGCCACATCCGGGCCTACAAGGTGGCGGCCGAGCGTGAGGTCAGCGTCTTCGAGCAGCTCGTGGTGCCCGTGCTCAAGCAACGCGACCCCGCGGCCCGACAGGTGGCGCTCGACTCCCTGCGCGAGCTGGCCGGCCTCGGCGAGCAGATCCGTGGCGTGCTGCTGCGCCAGGCCTTGCGCGACTACCTCGGCGCGCCCTGATCCCGACGTGGGCCGTGTTGGCCTCTGCCTGTGGTCCGACGCCACGACGCGGGACAAGTCGACGACGGTAGGGTGACGCCGATGGTCGAGATGGATCTCGTCGCGGTGCGCATCGAGCTGCCGGGCAACACGCCAGTGGTGCTGTTGCGCGAGTCCGAGGCACCCAACCGGCTGCTGCCCATCTTCATCGGTCAGCCGGAGGCGACGGCGATCGCGTTCGCGCTCGACGGCGTGGAGACGCCCCGACCGATGACCCACGACCTGCTGCGCACCGTGCTCGCCGAGCTGAACGCCCCGGTCGATCGGGTGGTGGTCACCTCCCTGTCCGAGGGGACCTTCTTCGCCGAGCTCCACCTCACCGCGGCTGGGCGACCGCACCGGATCTCGTGCCGACCCTCCGATGCGATGGCCTTGGCCGTGCGGGTCGGTTGTCCGATCTTCGTCGAAGAGGCCGTGCTCGACGAGGCGGGGATGGCCGAACCCGTGGACGAGGAAGAGACCAGCGAAGAGGTCGTCGAGCAGTTCCGGGAGTTCATCGACAACGTCACCCCCGACGACTTCGTCTGATCTGGCGGTCCGACGAGGCCGCTCAGGCTCACCCTCGAGTCGAGGTTCGGAGGTGGTGACCCTGCACCTGATCCTTCGCCACGAGATCGCCCATTGACGGCGCGGGCGAAGGTCCTTACAGTTACCACGCTCACATGGTCGTAGTTTCGCCGTTGTGATCCCTGGACCTTCGCGACAACCTCAGGTGAGGTGAGGCTCTGGTGCAGGTCGATTTCACCTCCTCGAACCGCCAACCGGTATCGAATCCACGGCGCCGTGCGCGGCGGCCGAGTCGGGAGCACACCGCCATGACCGCACACGAACGCTTCGAGGGCTACAGCGGCGCCAAGACAGCCGAGATCGTCGGTATCACCTACCGCCAGCTGGATTACTGGGCTCGCACCGACCTGGTGCGCCCGTCGCTCGCCGATGCTGCGGGCAGCGGCAGCCGTCGTCGGTACAGCTACACCGATCTGCTCGAGCTCAAGGTCATCAAGACCCTGCTCGACGCCGGCATCAAGCTCGAGATGGTGCGCGAGGTGTTCGCCTACCTGCAGAACACCCTCGGCGAAGACGTCACCCAGGCCAGCCTGGTCATCGACGGCAACAAGACGGTGCTCATCGAGTCCGAGGGCGAGCTCATCGATCTCGTGAAGCGGGGCCAGGGCATGCTCAACGTGCTGCCCCTCGCTGGCCTCGCCCAGGAGCTCGACGCGGCCATCATCGACCTGCGGCCAGCAGCCGAGACCGATGACGATGCCGACGCGGGCAAGACCGCTACCGTGCGCCGCCTCGCCGTCAACGACTGACAACATCGCCGGCGGGGGAGCGCCCAGCGCTTTCCGCGAGCGGACGGTAGGTACGATGCCGTTGTCTCGCGGTCTCAGGGTTCGGCGCTCGAGATCTGCCAGGCAGGGTCGCCCGGGCGGCTGCTGACATCGAGTAGCTCGTCG
>CAZALT010000183.1:0-6738 GCA_964485515.1 uncultured Rhabdothermincola sp.
CTCGGCGTCGTTGTGGGTGCATGGGAGAGTTGAGCGATGTGGACGAGCTGAGAGCGGTGCCACCGGCGGGGGAGGATCCGGGCGTTGCCCGGTCGGCAGACGTGGCCCGGTCCGAGGTCTCGGTGGACGAGGTCCGGGCTGGCATCGTGCTCCCCGATCGGGACACCGGGTTCGAGGACCTCTACCGGCGTGAGCTCGTGCCGATGGTGCAGCTCGCCTACCTGCTGGTCGGGCGGGAGGACGTCGCCAACGACGCGGTGCACGACGCCTTCGCCAAGGTGTACGAGCGCTGGTCGAAGATCGACAATCACGGCGGCTACCTGCGCACGTCGGTGGTCAACCGGTGCCGGGACGTGCAGCGTCGTCGCCGGCGCGACCGCAGGCGCGCTCGCAGCCAGACCTTGACCGCGGACGAGCTGCCCGTCGTCGAGCTCGGCGCGCTCGAGCTGGTCGATGCGCTGCTCAAGTTGCCGGCAAAGCAACGCGAGGTGCTCGTGCTCCGCTTCTACGCCGACATGAGCGAGGCCGAGGTCGCCGACCACGTCGGCATCCCGGCCGGAACCGTGAAGTCGCACGTCAGCCGAGGGCTGGCCGAACTGCGAAAGGTGGTGGAGCGATGACTCCCCCAGATGGAAAGAAGATCGACGGGACCAAGATCGACGGGACCAAGGTCGATGCAGACCTGTCGAACGACGACGATCGGCTCATCCGCCGGCTGTCGACCCAGATGGGCTCGGCGGCGACCCAGGTCCCCGTGGCCCCTGACGGACGCGCCGCCGTGACCTCCCGGGTCCGGCGCCACCGCCGGGCCCGCCAGGTCCGTGCCTGCGTGGCCGGGCTGGCCGCCGCCGTCATGTTGGTGGCCGGCGTCGCCGTGCTGCGGGTCCAGAACAGCGAAGACGACGGAGCGCCGGTGTACGCCGGCCCGGTCGACAGCCCGGGTGACGGGTCGGTCGATCTCCAGAGCTCGATCACGCCCTTGGCGCCGGCCGGCATCGACTGGTCGGTCACCAACTACGTGCCGCGTGGGTTCAACACGCCCGGCGGGATCCCGTCTGCCGGTTCCGTCGACCCGATGTCGACGGCCTACGCCATCGTCAGCTTCGAGTCCGGCGGGTACGACTGGAGCCTCATGATCAACTCGGCTGAGTTGGACAGCGTCCGGGACGGCGACGCCCAGCCGCTTCGCCACATGATCGGCGATCGCATGGTGAGGTTGGCGGTGGACGAGACGGAGGGGGAACGGGTGCACGAGGCGATGTGGACCGATCCGTCGGGAGGCACCGTGATGCTCGTCGGTCGCTCGACCGGCACCATCTCACCGGTGGGCCAGGTGGCGCCTGACGGGTCGGCGACCTCCGTGACGACCGTCCAAGAGGATCCTGTCAACCTCCAGCCGACGGTCGACGAGGTGCTCGCCATCGTTCCGCTCATCCAGCCCATCGATGTCGCCACGTGGAAGGCCGCGATCGCTCCGCCCGCCGGGACAGCCGACCCCCGGACGGGATCGACGGCGCAACCGCTCCGACTGGGCCTCGTCGCCGACCCGTCCGCCACGCGGATCTCCGTGAAGCCGTGGATGAACAACGTCTCGATCCTCGATGTCGAAGGCTACCCAGCTGGATCGTTCCGCTTGAACGTCGATGTTCCCGATTCGGCCTTGGCCACCGATCCCGCATCCGTGGAGGGCGCGGAGGTCGAAGACGTGTCGGTCCGTGGCGTGACCGGCCAGTTCGTCTCGGGTCCCTACTGGCCGGGCGACTCCCCAGTCGGGGGTCATCGAATCGTCGTCCACGGCGGCCAGGGGTTCACGGTCGACGGCGGCGGCAGCACTGGCTACGGCAAGGTGCTCGCCTGGGAGGAGCGTGGCTCGCAGATCCGCCTCGAGCTGGCCAGCGGGATGTCCGTCGACGACGCCCTCTACGTGGCCGACGGCCTCCTGGACCTCGACGACACCCAGTGGGACGCCCTGCTCTTCCCTGGCGGCAGCGACGGGGACGTGGACACCACGACGACGATTCGTGAGTACGAGCCGACGCTGCTGTCGCCTGTCGAGGAGCTCGAGTCGGCGGTGTGCCGCCCGGAGGACGCGCCGTCCTTCGTGGTCCTGTTGCGGCCCGACGCGTCGGCGGACGAGATCACCGCGGTCGGCTCGATGTTCGACCAGGCTCTCGTCGAACGGGTGGAGCTCCTCGACCAGGCGGCGATGTTCCACGAGCTCACCGCGAGGTACGCCGACTCGCCCGGGTCGATCCAGGGCGTGACCGTCGACCAGATGTCGCCCAGCTACCGGATCTGGGCCGGTCCCGGCTGGGAGCGCCCGGCCGACGTCGCCGACATGGCCGCCGTTCGCGGGGTCATCATCTGCGCCTGACCGGTCCTCGACGAGCCGGTCCTCGACGAGCCGGTCCTCGACGAGCCGGTCCTCGAAATGGTCGTTCAGAATCTGCCCGGACGAGCGTCGAACCCTGGCTGGTAGCGTCCGGGCGATGCGTGTTGCGGTGCTGGCTTCCGGCTCAGGGACGATCCTCGAGGCCATCCTCGACGCTGGAATTCCGGTCGAGGTGGTCGTGGTCGACCGGCCGTGCGTGGCCATCGACCGGGCCGAGTCCTACGCCGTGGCCACGGAGGTCGTCGAACGCACCGACTTCACCCCGTCCTTCGACCGGTACGCCTACACGTCCGACCTCGTCGACGTGTTGAACAAGTACGACATCGACCTCGTGGTCATGGCCGGCTACGGCACCATCGTCGCTCCGGTCATCTTCGAGGAGTTCCCCGGCCGCGTCGTCAACACCCACCCGGCGCTGCTGCCCGCGTTCAAGGGCTGGCACGCGGTCGACCAGGCGCTCGAAGCCGGGGTGAAGGTCACGGGCACCACGGTGCACGTCGCCACCGCCGAGGTGGACGACGGGCCGATCCTCGCCCAGGAGGCCGTGCCCGTGTTGCCCGACGACACCGTCGAGACCCTCCACGAACGCATCAAGGTGGTCGAACGCCGCCTCTACGTCCAGACCATCCAAGACATCATCACCCGAGGTTCCGTGCTGTGAGAGCTCTCCTGTCCGTCTACGACAAGTCCGGCATCGTCGACTTCGCCCGTCAGCTCCACGAGCTCGACGTCGAGCTCATCTCCAGCGGCGGCACGGCCAAGGTCATCGCCGAGGCCGGCATCCCCGTCACCGACGTGGCCGACATCACCGGCGTGCCCGCCATCCTCGGCCACCGCGTCGTCACCCTGCACCCCAAGGTGCACGGCGGGATCCTCGCCGACCGCAACGATGCCGAGCACCGCGCCGACATGGAGACCTACGGCATCGAGGGCATCGACCTCGTGGTCGTCAACCTCTACCCGTTCTCGTCCGATCCGTCGATCGAGCTGATCGACATCGGCGGTCCCGCCATGGTGCGGGCCTCGGCCAAGAACCACGCCTTCGTCGGCGTCGTCACCGACCCGGGCCAGTACCCGAAGGTCCTCGCCGACCTGACCGAGACGGGCGCGCTGCGCGACAGCACCCGCAAGGAGCTCGCGCTGGCCGCGTTCCGGCGCACCGCCGCTTACGACGCCCAGATCGTCGAGTGGCTCAGCGACCAGGTCGAAGGTGGAGCTTCGGCCGGTTCCGACGGAGACGTCGACGCCGACACCGTGGCCCGGCTGCCCGAGACGATCGAGGTCACGCTCAGCCGCCAGCAGGTGCTGCGCTACGGCGAGAACCCGCACCAGGTCGGCGCCCGCTACGTCACCCGCTCGTCGTCGCTCGGTGGCCCTCCCGGTTCGGATGCAACCGGCGGCTGGTGGGACACCGCCACCCAGCACGGCGGCAAGGAGATGTCGTACCTCAACGTGTACGACGCGGATGCCGCCTGGCGTCTGGCCTGGTCGCTCGGCGAGCAGCCATCGGCTGCGGTCATCAAGCACGCCAACCCGTGCGGCGTCGCCATCGCGGAGGACATCCTCGCCGCCTACACCAAGGCCCACGAGTGCGATCCGGTGTCCGCCTTCGGCGGCATCGTGGCGGTGAACCGTCCGGTCACCCTCGCCATGGCCGAAGCGCTCGCCCCGGTGTTCACCGAGGTGCTCATCGCCCCGAGCTACGAGCCCGACGCGTTGGTCAAGCTCCTGGAGAAGCGCAACCTGCGCGTGCTCGAAGCCGCGCCGCCGTCCCCGCTCGTGCCGACGCTGCGCAACGTCGACGGCGGCTTCCTCGTGCAGACCCCCGACCTGGTCACGGTCGACCGTTCCTCCTGGCAGGTCGTCACCGACGCGTCGCCCACCGACGCGCAGTGGGCCGACCTCGAGCTGGCCTGGCGCGTCGTCGCCAAGGTGACGTCCAACGCCATCGTGCTCGTCAACGACGGCCAGGCCGTCGGCATCGGGTGCGGCCAGCAGAACCGGCGTGATGCCGGCAAGATCGCCGGCGAGAAGGCCGAAGGCCGGGCCAAGGGCGGCGCGTACGCCAGCGACGCGTTCTTCCCGTTCGCCGATGGACTCGACGGCGCCCTCGACGCCGGTGCGTCCACGGTCATCCAGCCGGGCGGGTCGATCCGCGACGAAGAGGTCATCGCCCGCGCCAACGAGCTCGGCCTCGCCATGGTCTTCACCGGCGAACGCCACTTCCGCCACTGACCCGGCCTCCTTCTCCGAACTGGCTGGACAGATACGCCGGATAGCCCCGGTCTTCCCAGCCAGTTCGGCTAGAGGAGTTGGGCTAGAGGGGTTCGGCTAGAGGAGCGCGGCGGCGACCGCTCGGGCGAGATCGCAGCGCGCCTCGGGTGTCGCGTCGGGATCGGCGGGGATGACCGAGGCGTAGACGAGTCGGTCGCCCGCCCGGGCCAGCACCCCCGTGTACCCGAACGCGTCCGGCGCGGTGCAGAACGCCTCGTCGCCCACATCGCTCAGGGTGCCCTGGAGGTAGGACGCGGATCCGTCAGCGGGCGCCTCGGCCTCGGCCAACAGATCAGCGAAAGTCTGCTCGGCGTCACCCCCGTTCGCCACGGCGAACGACAGCGACAGGTCGCTCGATTCACCCGATGCCAGGCAGGTCGTGCCGTCGATCTCGATCCTGGTGTCGGTGATCTGCGCGGCGATGCCGCCCACGGCTCCGAGCTGGAACGCATCGACCGGCACGCCGACGACCTCGGAGAGCTCGAGGTCGGAGATGTGGTCGCAGTCGGTACCGCCGAGGATCTGCTCGTTCTCCTGTTCGGCGCGATCGGCGAGGACGAAGAAGCCGAACAGCGCCGACGCGGTGGCGGCGAGGACGACGGCACCGATCACGATGAGCGCGTTGCGAACCCCCTTCGGCATCGAACCCGGCTTGGACTCGACCGGCACGGCGCCGGTGGGCTGATCCTCGTAGCGCTTCGGCGCAGGTCGAGGGGGGCCGGGAGCGCCCGCCCGGCGAGGGGCCTGTGGGGTGTCGTCGCTCATCGGCCCGCAAGTTTGGCATCTCGACCGCGGACCCGGTGCCTCGACCGCGAGATCTTGGTTCTCATCCGGCTACGTTCGTGCCATGACCGCGCAGATCCTCGACGGCGAAGCCCTGGCCACATCCATCAAGTCCTCTCTGGTCGGGCGCATCGAAGCGCTCGCGGAGCGGGGCATCACCCCCGGTCTGGGCACGGTGCTCGTCGGTGACGACGGCCCGTCGACCAACTACGTCGCCATGAAGCACCGCGACTGCGAGGCGTTGGGCATCGCGTCGCGCTCGGTGGCGCTGCCCGCCGATGCGACCCAGGACGATGTCGAGGCGGTCGTCGCCGATCTCAACGGGGATCCGTCCGTCGACGCCTACATCATGCAGTACCCCTTCCCGAGCCACCTCGACTACGAGGACGCCCTGCTGAAGGTCGATCCCCGCAAGGACGCCGACGGGCTCCACCCCGTCAACCTGGGCAAGCTCGTGCAGGGCGTCGACGCACCCCTCGCCTGCACCCCGCACGGCATCGTCGCGCTGCTCGAGCACAACGGCATCGCCACCGCCGGCCGGCACGTCGTCATCGTGGGACGGGGCCTCACCATCGGCCGTCCGCTGGCCAACCTGCTGACGCTCAAGACACGGGGAAACGCCGCGGTCACCGTCGTGCACACCGGTGTGGCCGACATCGGGGCCTACACCCGCCAGGCCGACATCGTCGTGGCGGCGGCAGGTTCGCCTGGTCTGATCACGGCCGACATGGTCAAGCCCGGAGCGGCGGTGGTCGCCGCGGGCGTGTCGTTCGAGGGCAAGAAGCTGCTGTCGGACGTGGCCGACGACGTGGCCGACGTCGCGGCGTGGCTGTCGCCCCGCATCGGCGGGGTCGGCCCCATGACCCGCGCCATGCTCCTGGCCAACACCGTCGATGCCGCCGAGCGCTCGTCGATGTGAAGTCGGGGCCATCTCCCGGCGTGTCCTAGCCTGTTGCGGTGACCCGCATCCGTGACCTGCTGGCCGAGGGCCCCACGATCTCGTTCGAATTCTTCCCGCCGAAGACCGACGAGGCCATGCGCGAGCTGGAGAAGACCCTCGGCGAGCTCGAGCCGCTCGATCCGTCGTTCGTGTCGGTGACCTACGGCGCCGGCGGGTCCACTCGCGAGCGCACCCGCGACATCGTCACGCACATCGAGCGCGACACCACGATGACGGCGATGGCGCACCTCACCTGCATCGCCCACACCCGCGCCGACCTCACCGACATCGTCGAGGGCTACCGCGACGTCGGCATCGAGAACCTGCTCGCCCTCGGGGGCGATCCGCC
>CAZALT010000184.1:0-6732 GCA_964485515.1 uncultured Rhabdothermincola sp.
GCCGCTCGCCGACGTCGTGTTCCTCGACGGCTGGGACCGACCGGCCGCCGATCTCTTCGGTTCCGCCTGACCGCACGCGGCCCGTCGCGTTGCGGAGCGATCGGCCCGTCGGCACCGTACGTCGCAGGTGCTCAGTCGCGGGTGTCGCGGGGGTTGTCGAGGAACCACGCGGCGATGGCGGGCCAACCCGCCAGTCGTCGGTTCGCCGCCTCGGCCCGAGGGTCACGCCCCGCTGTACATTGCCGGCGTGTCGCTCCCCGGTTCCGACGACCTCGCCCTCCCGCCGTTGTTCGAGCAGGCGTGGCCCGACGGCGACCACCGGTTCTTCCAGCTGGGCTTCGTGGTCGACGACCTCGTCGACGCGGCGCTGCGGTGGGCGACCGTGTTCGGGGTCGGGCCGTTCCACGTGCTGCCGCGGCGCACCTCGCCGTGCTGGGTCGGCGACACGGCGACCGAGATCGAGCTGCAGGTCGGCGTTGCGCAGGCGGGTCCGGTGCAGATCGAGCTGATCCGGCAGCACGACGACACGCCGAGCATCTTCCGCGATCACGCCACGGGGACCGGCGGGGCGTTCCACCAGCTGTGCACCGTCACCGGCGACTACGACGCCAAGGTCGCGCACTACGTGGAGCGGGGCTACGAGGTGGCGACAGAGCTGCGGTCGACGAGTCAGCGGGTGGCGTTCATCGACACGTTCGCCGACTTCGGGTTCTACACCGAGGTGCTCGACCCGGCCCCGGGGTTCCTCGACCAGGTCGCCGCCGTCGCCCGGACCTGCGCCGACTGGGATGGCACCGATCCGGTCCGACTGCTGACCCGCGACGGCTACCGGGTCCCGTGAGCGACGTTCCGAACATCGACCTCGGGGCGCTGGACGACGCCACGGCGGCGTCGTTCGCGACGCTGCTGCGCGCCCTGGACCTCGAGGAGGTCGGGGACGACCGCTTCCGCGTCGCCGGGGTGTCCGGTCAGTTCGACAACACCTTCGGTGGTGAGCTCGTGGCGCAGTCGCTGGTCGCCGCGGGCGCGACGGTCGAGGGCAAGATCGTCAGCTCGGTCCACGCCTCGTTCACGTCGGCGGGCAAGCCCACCGAGCCGGTGGACCTGCTCGTGCGCCGCACTCGCGACGGTCGATCGATGTCGACGCGGGAGGTGACCCTCGAACAGGCGGGGCGGGTGGTGCTCACGGCGATCGTCTCGTTCCACCACGACCTCGGCGGCGAGGAGCACCTGGGTGCTTCCGACCCGGCGTCGGATCCGACCGAGCTCCCGCTCTTCCAGGAGTGGGTGGCCCGCACGCCTCGCCCTGAAGGTAGCCGTACAAGTAGTTGGATCGAGCATCCGCCGCCGCTGGAGATGCGCATCGGCGAGCCTCCGACCTTCCTGGGCGGCCCCCAGTCGGCGAGTCCACGCTCGCATTGGATGCGCTCGCCGCACGCTCCCGTCGATGGGGCGCTCCATCCCGTGCTGCTCGCCCATGCCAGCGACTACCTCATGCTCGACATGGCGTTCCGCTCCCATTCGGAGACCTATGCGCCAGGCCGCTTCTTCGGCACCAGCCTCGACCACTCGGTCTGCTTCCACCGACCGGTCCGGTTCGACCGGTGGCACCGCCACACCATGGAGCTGGTTGCGCTCACCGGCGAGCGCGGGCTCATCCACGGCACCCTGCACGATCGGGATGGCCACCTCGTCGCGAGCACCGCGCAGGAGGTCCTCGTGCGCGTCACCGACGCCGCCCCGCAGGCTTGAGGGCTCGCCGCCGCGTCGAGGTCGGTCCCGGCACCGGCGGCTGGCAGTGGCTCCGCGAACGCGTCAGGGTCCGCAGGGCGTAGCCCGTCGGCGAGGCCCAGCCCGGACGCGCCGCCGGTGACCACGGCGACGGTCACGCGCCCGCCTTGCCCTCGGGGTCGGGTCCGGAATCGGGGTCGGGTCCGGAATCGGTCTCGGGCATGACGAACTCGGTGTGCAGCCGGGTGAGCTTGGACGATGCGATGCGCCAGTCGCCGTCGATCTTCTCGTAGGTCTCGTGGTAGTGGCCGAAGCCATCGAGGCGCATGCCGGTGGGCCACATCACGATGTCGTGCAGCGCCCAGATGCCGGTGGCGGTCGTGTCGCTGGTGAGCGCGATCTCGGGCATGTGGCCCTGGTGCACGGTCGTGGTGTCGGCCAGGACCTCGCCGAGGTAGGTGAGGAAGGCGTCGGCGCCGGTGATGGTCTCGCCCCCCGCTTCGGAGGTGTCGATCACCACGTCGTCGGTGAACACCTGGCGGAAGGCGGCCCAGTCCTTGGTGTCGAGGTGGCGGAAGTACCGCGCCTTGGCCTGCTTGATCGCGTCGATGTCGTCCATGGCGCCCGAACGTAGTGAGTGGATCGTCCCCCCGCCGCTCGCTCCCACCCAAATTGCGTAGATCTTGTGCGGTCTCCGCGCGAGATCAACGCCAGAAGCAGAGAATCGGCAACCACGAGCCCTGCGAGACGCTTCATCGCCGATCCGCCCTTCCTCGTCCCGACAACGCTGCCCCATCGGGCGGTCGACGCCGGTGCCGGGTCGAGCGCTCAGCCGAAGTCCATGCCGTCGAGATCTGCGGACGGCGCGAGGTCAGGCAACCGCATCATGCGGAACGAGTTGGCGAGTCCGACGACCCCGGCGACCAGGGGCACGGCGAGGGCGATCTGGAGGGAGCGGTTGCGGGCGTCGTCGTTGATGGAGAGGATCTCCGCTTCGATCTCCGGTGGTTGCTCGGTGATGAGCGCGTCGAGCTGGGCGTTGCTCATGATCTCGGCCTCGTCCTCCAGGACCGCCGCGATCTCCGCTTGTTGATCGGTCGGGATGACGGTGCTGGCCTCGGTCATGCGGGTGAAGCCGAGCGAGAGCGCCGCGAGCATGAGCCCACCGGCCATGGCCAGCCCGAACGAGAGCCCGAAGGATCCCGCGGCGGAGTTCACGCCCGCCGCTTCGCTCACGTGTTCCTCGTCGACGGGGGCCAGCGTGTAGTTGTTGAGCTGTGACACGAGCAGGCCGAGACCGCTGCCGGTGACGATCAACGGGATCACGAGGTACCAGCCGCTGGTGACGCGCGGGACGAGCGGGACGATGGTCGCGACGCCGACGCTGGTGAGGACGAACCCGGCGCGGACGATGGCCGCCGGACGCCGGCTGCCCGACCTCTTCCCGGCGATGACGGCGACCCCGAACATGCTCAGCGACAACGGTGCCAACGAGAGGCCGGCTTGCATGGCGTCGTAGGCGAGCGACATCTGGAGGAAGAGCGGAAGGGCGATCATGGCGCCGCCCAGGCACACGTTCTGCAGCATGACGCCGGAGATGCCGGCAGTGAAGTTGGGGTGGCGGAACAGGTCGGGGTCGATGAGCGTCTCGCGGCCAGACCGCTTGCGCCGCACGAGCCACCAGGCGAGGGACCCGAGGGCGACAGCCCCGACGGCCATGAGGAGGCCGACCATCTCGCCGCCCTCCTGCCACACCAGGATCCCGAGGACGAGCCCACCCATGCCGAGCACGGAGAGCAACGCGCCGACGAGGTCGACCTTGCGCGGTCCGGTGTAAGCGACGTCGCGGACCAGACCGATCTGGGAGAGCACGACGGCGATGATCACGACCTCGAGCGCGAACCCGACTCGCCACGACAGGTACGTCGTGACGAACCCACCGAGCAGCGGCCCGACCGCAGCCGCGATGGCGGCGGCCGCTCCGACGAGGGCATAGGCCTTCTTCTGCGCCGCGCCGGTGAAGTTGCCGTGGATGAGCGACTGCATGGCGGGCAGCAGCAGGGACGCGCCGAGGCCGCCGATGACCGCCCAGAAGATGATGACGGCGGTGACGCTCTGGGCCAGGGTCATGGCGAGGGCACCGATCGCGTAGGCGCACAATCCGATGACGTAGGCCCGCTTGCGGCCGATGAGGTCGCCGACCTTGCTGCTGATGAGGATGAACGCCGCGGACACCAACGCTTCGAGAGCGATGGCTGACTGCACCGCGCTCGCCGTCGTCTCGAGGTCGGCGATGACCGCGGAGATCGACACGTTCATCAGCGACGTGTCGACCACCAGCACGAACATCGCCATGGCCAGCAGGATCGCGAGGCGACGACTTCCCGAGGTGTCCGTGCCCGTGTCTGGATCAGACGCTGTGTCCATGTCGCCCCTTCGTGGCCTGCACGATCTTCGCAGGCGCAGGACACCGATCGCGCGGAGGCGCAACGCGAGCTGGTAGCCGGCCGCCGCGCAGCACCCTCGGCGATCTCATCGATGACGCGACGCGCAGGAGTTTCACGGTCCGCTTCTTGCTCCGGTCTGCGACTCGGGTCAGCAGGTAGCCGCCGCGATCGCGTCGATGTCGACAACGCCAGCGATCTTCTCGTAGCCGGCGGGGCTGAGGTGGAGGCGGTCGAGGCCGGGGTCGCACGGAGGGAGACGTTCGACGGCCTGCTCCGAGACCGTGGTCAGGTGACGACGACGCGGACCCGTGCGAGGTTCTGGATCTGGCGGAAGGGGTCGTCGCTGCTGGGGTTGCGTTGGAGGGTGACTCGGGCCACGGCGAAGTGGGTGCCGGTCTCGTCGTAGGTGTGCGACGTGCACGTGTCGTACTCGCCAGTCGGGTCGACGTCCTCCGCGTCGGTGAACTCGCCGGTGCTGTCGTAGTCCCACTCGACCTTGATGATCTCGCCCGCGCCGGGTGGTGCGACCGCGTCGAGGCTGAACGAGACCGGATCACCGGCCGGAACCTCGGCGCGGACATCGGCCGCGTCGTCGGGGCAGTCGTCACCGGCGGAGACGGCGAGCGACACCAACGGCTGCACACCGAATCGGTCGTCGGCGCTCTCCGCGAGGTCCACCTGGTTCTGGTCGGTCATCTCGTAGCCCGAGCTGCGGGGAGGCGCGGTGCCGTCGGCGACCCACGCGTCGAGGTCGAGCAGCGCCTGTTCCCACTCGGGCTGGTAGCTCACGATGTGGGCTTCGCCCTCGGTCGTGGTCGGCGACGTGTGGTCGGCGTTGTCCATGTACCAGAGGCGGAAGTTGTCATCGAGCGAGTCGCCCATCGATTCGGCGGCCTGGCCGGCGTACCAGTCGGCGGACCACGGGAAGGCCTGCACGTCCTGGACCGAGGACAACATGATCATCTTGCCGCCGAAGCTGCCGGTGGCCTTGCCGCCGAACACGTCGGACAGCACCTCGCCGACCAGGACCTCGCGCTGGGGTGGGATGGGGGCTCCGGCTGCGTCGCGATACTGGTCCCACCCGTACTGATCGGGGGCAGGCACCTGGTGGCGCTGGTAGTAGGACAGCGCGATGTAGAAGGAGTTGTCGACCCGGACCGGGGCGCCCTCGGTGAGCGCGGCCGCGTCTTCGGGGTCGGCGTCGAAGGGCAGCGTGGCCTGGTTGCCCTCGATGGCGACGACGGGGATGAGCGTCTCCTCGGGCGTGCCGGGGTTGACGATGAGGTCGACGTAGTCGAGCGCGCCGGTCGGCGCGTCGGCCAGGGTGACCGCGGTGGGTGGGTTGCCCTCGACGGCGGTGATGGTCGTGTCGAGCTGGACGCGCAGCGACCCGACCGCCGGGTCGGTGCCTTCGTAGCCGGGCAGGGTGAAGAAGTCCTCGACGTAGCTGCCGTCGACGCCGTTCACCGCCGGGGCGACCAGTCCGAAGGCGCCGCCGCGCAGCGTCTCCCACTGCCACCATCCGTCGAGGGGGTGACCCATGAGGGTGGCCTCGCGCAGGATCGCCGCCTGCTCGTCGGTGAGGGTGGCGTAGGGGTCGCCGCTGCCCCCGGGTTCCATGGCATCGACGACGTCGGCGAGCTTGTCACCGAGGATGCGCAGCGTCAGGACCTGGACGCTCATGAAGCTGGGGATCGAGTTCGGCACGCCAGGCACCATCGGCACCGAGCCCGCCCAGATGTCGGTGGTGTTCTCCGCGGCAGCGAGGGTCTGGTAGGCGCCGCCGCTGGACCCGAACACGTAGCCCCGTGCGTCGGTGTCGGGCCCGTAGATCTCCGCGGCGAGCACCTTGGAGAACTTCGCGGCCGCCGCGTTGGCTCGGTAGCCACCGAGGGATGGGTTCGCCGCCACGCCACCGGCGTTGTTGGACCAGGCGAGGTAGGCTCCGTTGGTGATGCCGAACGCGATGACCCGTTCGGGTGGCCCGTCGTCGTCGAGGGTCGGCAGCGAGATGGGGTAGGTCCACTGGAAGAACCGGCCTTGGTAGGCGTCGGGTGCGGGGAAGTAGTTGGCGAACTCGACCTCGGAGTCGGTGAAGCCTCCGTGGACGTAGCGGAACGACACCTCGACGCCGGTGTCGGGGTCGGTGAGCGTGCGCTGCTCGTCGGTGTCGACGTAGGGCGCGCCGGAGATGTCGGGGTCGACGCAGTCGGGCGTCACGACCATCTGTCCCTCGGCGTCGGCCTCGCACGGCGGCCCGGTCGGTGCCTCGAACGCGTCGGGCAGTGGTGTGGACGCGATGGTGGTCGTCGTCGTATCCGGAGAGGAGTCGTCGTCGGACGAACAGGCCGATCCGACCACGGCCAGTGCGAAGACGACGAAGACCGCGACACAGGTGCGCTTCATGGCAACCCCCCGATTGCTCTTGGTCCGGCGGAACCTACACGGTACGTGCGACCGGGATGCTTTTTCGCCGGTGAGGTGCAATGCAACGTCGGGGCTCAGCGGAACGACGAGAGCACTTCCTCGGAGAGCCATTGCAGTCCTTCGAGGT
>CAZALT010000185.1:0-6731 GCA_964485515.1 uncultured Rhabdothermincola sp.
ACCCCTACAAGGTCCCGATGCGCATCTACCCCGCCACCCACTACACGATGGGCGGCCTGTGGGTGGACTACAACCTCATGACGACGGTCCCGGGCCTCTACGCCCTGGGCGAGGCCAACTTCTCGGACCACGGTGCCAACCGCCTGGGCGCCTCGGCGCTCATGCAGGGCCTGGCCGACGGCTACTTCGTCATCCCCTACACGGTGGGCGACTACCTCGCCGGCCTGCTCGGCCAGGCGCCGGTGTCGGTCGACGACGCCGCGTTCGTCGAGGCCGAGAGCGCCATCACGAGCGAGATCGACCACTGGATGAGCGTGGGCGGCACCAAGTCGGTCGACCACTACCACCGCGAGCTCGGCAAGATCGTGTGGGACAACATCGGCATGGCCCGCGACAAGGTCGGCCTCGAGAAGGCCCTGGTCGAGATCCCCGCGCTGGCCGAGGAGTTCCGCAACAACGTCCGCGTCCTCGGCACCCCCGACGGGGTCAACCAGTCGCTCGAGAAGGTCATGCGCGTCGCCGACTTCTTCGAAGAAGCCGAGCTGATGGCCCGCGACGCCCTCGCCCGCGAGGAGAGCTGCGGCGGCCACTTCCGGGTCGAGCACCAGACCGAGGAGGGCGAGGCCAAGCGCGACGACGAGGACTTCGCCTACGTGGGCGCCTGGGAGTGGCAGGGCACGGGCGTGCCCCAGCAACTCCACAAGGAGCCGTTGTCATTCGAGTACGTCAAGCTGACCCAGCGCAGCTACAAGTAGGACCAGGAGCGAATCGGTGAACCTCACCCTCAAGGTCTGGCGCCAGAACGGCCCGAACGACGCAGGTCGCTTCGAGACGTACCCGGCCGACGACATCAACGACCACATGTCGTTCCTCGAGATGCTCGACATCGTGAACGAGCGCCTCATCGAAGCCGGCACCGAGCCCATCACGTTCGACAGCGACTGCCGCGAGGGCATCTGCGGCACGTGCGGCATCATGATCAACGGCAGGGCCCACGGACCGATGAAGGCCGCGGCCACGTGCCAGCTGCACATGCGCTCGTTCCAGGACGGCGACGAGATCATCCTCGAACCGTGGCGCGCCGCGGCGTTCCCGGTCATCAAGGACCTCATGGTCGACCGGTCGAGCTTCGACGCCATCGTCGAGTCGGGCGGTTTCATCTCGGCCAACACGGGCACCCCCCAGGACGCCAACGAGATCCCGATCCCGAAGCCGGCGCTCGACACCTCGATGGACGCGGCGTCGTGCATCGGCTGCGGCGCCTGCGTGGCGGCGTGCCCCAACGGCGCGGCCCAGCTGTTCACCTCGGCCAAGCTCGCCCACCTCAACCTGCTCCCCCAGGGCCAGGCCCAGCGGTGGAAGCGCACCGAGGACATGGTCGAGACCATGGAGCAGTTCTTCGGCTCGTGCACCAACTACGGCGAGTGCCAAGAAGCGTGCCCGAAGGAGATCCCCATCGACTTCATCGCCCTGATGAACCGGGACTTCCTCAAGTCCAAGCTCAAGAACCGCAAGAAGATCGGTCAGGTCTGATGTTTCTGGCTCGGTCAGCTCGCTTCGCTCGCTGACCTCCCCCCAGTCCCCACTCGCCAATCAACGCCGTACCTGCCCGACCGCTGCGACACGCCCTCAAGAGCTCCCGCGCGTCCGCCGAATCCATGTCAGCGCCTCTGTCAGGCCGGGTCGTCGAGGATGTCGTGCAGCTCTTCGGGGGTGATCTCGTCGCCGGTCTCGTCGAAGGCGTGACCCGAAAGCGCCCCGAGCTTGTCCTTGCGACGGTGGCGCCAGAACTCGACCCCGATCGGCACGACGGAGAAGGCCACGATCACGACCACCGCTATCTCGAGGTTGTCGGCGATGCCCGGGAAGGCGTGGCCGACCCAGTAGCCGAGCTGCGTGAAGCCGACGGCCCAGACCACACCGCCGATGACGTTGAACTTCACGAACGTGCGGTAGTGCATGTCGGACGCACCGGCCACGATGGGGCAGAACGTGCGGACGATCGGCACGAAGCGGGCCAGCACGATGGCCTTGGCCCCGTACTTCTCGAAGAACTCACCGGCCTTGGCCGTGTACTCCGGCTTGAAGACCCGGGACTTCGGTCGGCTGAACAGCGACGGGCCGAGCTTCTTGCCGAACACGTAGCCGAACTGGTCTCCGGCCACCGCGGCGATGGCACAACCGAGCGACACGAACCAGATGTGCCCGCCGGCGAGCTTGTCGATCCCCTCCACGCCGTAGGTGAGCAGACCTGCCGTGAACAGCAGGGAATCGCCGGGGAGGAAGAAGCCGATCATGACGCCGGACTCGGCGAAGATCACGGCGAAGAGCCCGATGAGCCCCACCGTGTTGATCAGGTTCTTGGGGTCGATCCCCACGGCGTAGATGGCAGAGTAGATCGAGCGCATATCCGGGCGAGCGTAGTGGTGGCGCCTACCCCGACACAGATCAGGCGACAGGCGCGGACCAGGCGACAGGCACAGATCAGGCCGGAACCGATCAACGCGGCAGGTCACCCGGCGGCTGGTTGAACTCGATCCAACCGACACCGGTGTGCGCGGAGCCATCAAGGCCGGGGCCGGTGACCCGCACCATCGCCCGCGGGAACCTCGCCTCGCGACCGTCGGGCGCGATGAGCTGCACCGGTGCCCAGCCGAGCGGCTCGCACGCGTAGGTGCCTCCATCGATCGTGATCGTCGCGGAGGCGGGAATGCCGTCGGGCCCGGGCTCCTCCTCGACGATCGCCACGCCGACCACCCGGGGCTCGACGCCGGGACCCTGCACGTAGCCGAAGGCGTAGTCGGCCTCGACGACCTTGACGACCTGGACGCGGGTGCCGTCGTCGAGGCCGAAGGCGGCCCAGCACCACGTCATCGACCACCAGTCACGGACCCCCCACGAGTGGTCCCGCTGGCCGATCCCGTCGAGCTCGATCGTCTCGTCGCCGACGAGGATCTCGCCGTGCACCCGGCACGGGATCTCGTAGCGGTCGAAGCCCGGTCCCCAGAAGTGCACCTCGCCGTCGGTCTCCCACTCCAGGTCGAAGCCGAGCGGCGTGCGGTCGCCCCGCAGCCCCAGATACGCCTCGGCCGGGTCGTCGATCGCCACGCCGAAGGCCTCCAGGCCGACGCTGAGGTGTCGGTACGGCGTCTCGATGTTGTGGTCGGCCCACAGGCCCGTGGAACGGATCTCCAGCGGGCTCGGCCCGCGGCCGAGCGGCACCTCGTGGTCGACGACCAGCACGGTCGGTCGGTCGGGGCCCACGACGGTCGCCCAGTACCAGACCGTGTCGAGGTTCGGGTACCGGCCGATCCGGACATAGCCGCCGATCGAGCCGTCGCGAGCGGCGAAGTCGAAGTACCACGACTCGCCCCACAGCGGCTCGGGTCCGGGTTGGTGCGCAGTCTCGCCGCCGACCGGGGGTTCGTGCTCGAAGGCCATGCCGTGATCCTTCCAGACCCGACGTGCACCAGCCCGCTGCCCACTGCCCACTGGCTACTGGCCACAGGCGGGCGGATCGAAGGTGTCGGCGTTGGGGGCGACGATCGCGGTGCCGGAAATTCCGTCGGTTCGTCCGGAATCAGCTAGCTATGCTAACTGTTAGCACTGCTAAGGGACTTGCCGACGAGGAAGACATGACGGCCACCACCAGCTCATCAGCACCGACACCGCGCACCCGCTTCCACGGCGCGGCGCGGCGTGCTTTCCCGGCCCTGGCCGTGCGCAACTTCCGGCTCTACGCCTTCGGCCAGACGATCTCGGTCAGCGGAACGTGGATGCAGAGCGTGGCCCAGGCCTGGTTGGTGCTGAAGCTCACCGACAGCGGCCTGGCCCTCGGTCTCGTCACCGCCACCCAGTTCATCCCGATGCTGCTCCTCGGTCCGTTCGGTGGCGTCGTTGCCGACCGTGTCGACAAGCGGCGACTCCTCCAGACCACCCAGGTGATCTCGGGCTCGTTCGCCCTGACCTTGGCGATGTTGACGTTGACCGGTGCCGTCCAGCTCTGGATGGTCTTCCTGCTCGCCTTCGGCCTCGGCGTCACGAGCGCGTTCGACATGCCCGCCCGCCAGTCGTTCGTCTTCGAGATGGTCGGGGCAGGAAACCTGACCAACGCCGTCAGCCTCAACAGCATCGTGATGAACGCGGGCCGCCTGGTCGGACCAGCGGTCGCCGGCATCACCATCGCCGTCGTCGGGACCGGCATGTGCTTCCTGCTCAACGCCGTGAGCTACGCCGCGACGTTCCTCGCGCTGCGCGCCATGCGCGCCGACGAGCTCGAACCCGTCGAGCAGGCACCTCGAGCGCGAGGCCAGCTGCGGGCCGGGGTGCGCTACGTGTGGTCGACACCAGCCCTGCGCACGCCCTTGCTGCTCATGGCCGCGATCGGGACGTTCACCTACGAGTTCCAGGTGTCGCTCCCCATCCTCGCCGAGTTCACCTTCGATGCCGGCGCCGGCGGCTACAGCCTCCTGCTGGCGACGATGAGCATCGGTGCCGTCGTGGGCGGCACGGTCCTCGCCAGCCGCATGGCACCGACACATCGTCGACTCGGACAGGCCGCCTTCGCCTTCGCCGGCGCCGTCGCCCTCGCCGCCGTGATGCCCACGCTCTCGTTGACCGCGGTCGTCATGCCGCTCGTCGGCGCGACGAGCATCGTGTTCATCACCCAGGCCAACGCGACGCTGCAGCTCACCGCGGCGCCGGACATGCGGGCCCGGGTCATCGCGCTGTACGGCGTGGCCTTCCTCGGCTCGACGCCGGTCGGTGGGCCGATCGTCGGCGCGATCGGCAACGCCCTGGGTGGCCGGGTGGCGCTGCTCGTCGGTGCCGCCGCGGCGCTCACCGCGGTGGCCCTGGCCTGGCGCTCCCTCGACCGCGCATCCGACGTGCGGGTCGAGGGCGCCCTACCGATGGACGCTCACGCGCCCATCGATCATCGCGACCGCGTCAGAACGCGTCGCCGCTGGTCGACCCCGGAGGCGGGGGCGGAGCGACCGTCCCACCCGGAGCCGGCGCCGGCGCGGTCGGAGCAGGTGGCGGCGGCGGCGTGACATCAGCCGGAGCGGGTGCTGGAGCCGGAGGCGGCGGTGGCGGCACGGATCCCCCGGGTGCTGGAGCCGGAGGCGGCGGTGGCGGCACGGATCCCCCGGGGGCCGGAGGCGGCGGAACCGCGCCCGGCGCGGGCGGCGGAGGGGTCGCTCCCCCCGGAGGGGGCGGGGTGGACGCGGCGGCTCCCGGCGGAGGAGGCGGCGCGGTGCGGAGCCCCAGGTCGAGCTGGACCCCCTGACCCTCGAGGCTCTGCAGCTCGCCCTTCACCCGGACCAGGTCGGCTTCCTGCACCTCGTTGAGACCGCGCGTCTCCTTCAGGTACGAGAGCACGCCGAAGTCGCGCAGGAAAGGCTCGGCCTGCGACGCGGTCGGCCCACTCGTACCGGACAGCGCGGTGTTGGCCTTCTGCGAGAGCTGGTCGGCTCCCTGCTTCAGCTGGTCCATGAAGCCCATGTGATCGCTCCTCGTCCACGCGGCGGGACGCGGATGCCCCTGCCGATCGACGCGGACACTATCGGTCAGGCATGCAGGGCGGGAACGGTCCGACGGTTCGCGCCGACGGTGGGCCCGCCCGGTCGCGGTCCGCCCACCTGGACGAAGGTCAGCCGGCTGAGAGGTTCGCCGCCATCTTGTCGAGCGCGCCGGCGAGCGCCGCCACCTCCTTGGCCGAGATGCCTCGGGTCGCCTCGCGGGTCACCTCGGAGGCGACCGCTTCGACCTTGGCCTGGAGCCGCTTGCCCTTGGCCGTCAGCTTCACGACCGACACGCGACCATCGGTCTTGTCGCCTCGGCGACTGACGAGGCCAGATGCCTCCATGCGCTGAAGCATCTTGGTCACGGTGGGCGGCTCCACCTGGAGCGCCTCGGCGAGCTGGCTCTGACGCTGACCGTCCTCAGCCCACAACAAGCGGAGGAGCGCGTCCTGGCCCGGATGAAGGCCGAGGGCAGCAAGGCGCCGGCCGGTCACCGTGCGGTGAGCACGAGCGGCGCGCACAAGGGCAGAATCGAGATCGGGACGTCGGGTAGCCATGGGGGCAGACAACACCGGTCGCCGTCAGATTGCAAGCCGACGAAACACCGATCCGATGGATGTCTCTCGTCTCGAGAGTCGCGATCTCGTGGCAAGGTGGGCCCTACCACGGGCCCGGCGTCCGGCGCACCACGAACTACCCTGCGTCGCGTGTTGACCTTTCTGAGCGACGAATGGATCGCTGCGCTCGACGTCGCCGGGTCCGGCCACGACACCGGTGCAGACCCCCCGATCGGGGAGGATCCCGTGCTCACGATCGAGCAGCGGATCCACGACGCGACCGCCGACGACATCGTCTACGCCGTTCTCGTGTTCGACCGCGAGGTACGGGTGCGCAAGGGCCCCGCGGCTACCGCCGACGTCACCTTCGTGGTCGATCGCAGCACGGCGGCCGCCATCGCCCAGGGGCAGGTCAGCGCCCAGGCGGCGTTCATGAGCGGCGATCTCCAACTCGTCGGCGAGACGGCTGCCCTGCTCCGTTCCCAGGCCGCGCTGACCGAGCTCGCCGACCGGTTCGCCGCCGTCCGGACCCAGACCCGGTGGTGACCGGGAGGAGGTGACCTGATGCCGGAGCTCCCCGAGATCCAGGCGCACGCCGAGCGACTCACCGATGCCTACGCCGGCGCGGTCCTGACCCGCTTCACTGCCCTGT